>NZ_CP183331.1:3722307-4032500 GCF_048541895.1 Caulobacter sp. ErkDOM-E
GCCACCCGCGAAATCGAGCCCCGGGCCAGCGCCGAGATCATCGCCGCCGGCGCGGCGGCCGGCTATGCCCTGACCGGGGTGACGATCGAGGCGCACGGGCTGTGCGGGGCCTGTCGATCCTAGCTCATCTGCCCCCTACGGGGGCGGACGACCGCGAAGCGGTCAGGTGGGGGCAAGTGGTGAGTTCGCCCGGACTCGCCCCCTCCGCGCTGCGCGCTCCTCCGCCGGAGGGGGAAGATGTTCGGCGTGATTGCTTCACCCAAGCAAACCCCGCTACGCTCAAACAACTGTTCAACCTGCCGAGACCGCGCCCATGACGACCGCTGAGACCCTGCCCGGCGTCGAGATCTGGCGCGGCGGGGTGAACACCTGGGACTGCGACGAGATGGGGCACATGAATGTGCGCCACTATATCGTCCGCGCCATGGAGGGCCTGGCGGGGCTGGCGGCGGAACTGGGCCTGCCCCACGCCTTCACCCCCTACGCCAACGCCACGCTGCTGGTGAAGGAGCATCACGTCCGCTTCCTGCGCGAGGCCCATGCCGGCGCGACCCTGCACATGCTGGGCGGGGTGATCGAGATCAGCGACACCGAAGCCAAACTCCTGCAGCTGCTGGTTCACTCGGCCACCGGTGAACTGGCCGCCACCTTCCAGACCACGGTCGTCCACGCCACGCCGCGCGAGGGCGAGGTGTTTCCCTGGCCCAGGATCACCCGCGAGCGGGCCGCAGCCCTGATGGTAGAGGTCCCCGAGAAGGCCCGCGCCCGCAGCATCGACCTGTCGCCCTTCACCCCCACCGCCAGCCTCGAGCGCGCCCAGGCGCTGGGTCTGCAACGGATCGGTCTGGGCGCCCTGTCGCCGACCGAATGCGACGTCTTTGGCCGCATGCGCGCCGAGCAGTTCATCGGCCGGGTGTCGGACGGCATCGGCAGCTTCATCGGCCCGTTCCGCGATGTGATCGTCGACCACGCCGACCACAAGCCGACGCGGTTCGGCGGGGCGGTGCTGGAATACCGGCTGGCCTATCTGCGCTGGCCCCAGGCCGGCGACCGGGTCGAGCTGCGCTCGGGTCTGATCGGCGCCGATCCGCGCACCATGCGCATGGCCCACTGGATGATCGATCCCGCCACGGGCCTGGCCTGGGGCACGTCAGAGGCCGTGGCCATCACCTTCGACCTCGACGCCCGCAAGGCGGTGCCGATCAGCCCGGCGGCGCAGGCGGCGCTCAAGGCGTCTTCGTTGGCGGGGCTGGGGCTGTAGCGGCCGAGCGCTCGAACCCCCTGAATCCTGGTCCGCAGCCAACGCTCAACGCAGACGTGTTGATCGTAGGTTCGGGGTGGGTCGAGAGCAGAGGCCCGCACCTTTCCCACAAAAAAACCCGTCATCCCGGGGCTTGCCCCCGGCTCGGTTTCGCCGCCCGGGATGACGAGCGTTGTTGGGCGAGAACGGGGATAGGCTGCGCTCAATCCCCGTTCTCTCTGGAACAAACTCAAGCCAGATCAACGGCTTGTAAAATAGTTGATCGCGCCAATCAGACGCGCCCAAACCGCCTGCATAATCAATCTCACCTGACAGCACGGGAAGGGCGTCCGGCCGGCGACCAGCGACGGCTGTCAGGGGTGATCGAGCGGGCCACCGTTCGGGCGTATGCCCGGGCGGCCGGTTAAAGCGAGGGCGGGTGACGTAAACCCGCCTATCGGGGGCAAGCCAAGGCCTCCGCCCGTCCGAAGGTTCGCTCCGGGTTCCTCCGGAATCGGCGTGGCTGCAGCCCAAGGCTGGGTCCGTCGCGAGGAGGATGAAACCCGGGTGGGGCAAAAGGCTGAACAGGCCTGCGCACCCCGGCCAGAGGGATAACGATCACGCGGAGCGTTCGTCTTCGTCGAAACGGTATTCAACTATCCAATCATCCGGGCGAGGCCCGGACGCTCCGCGACCCTTCCCATTCCCATCGCAGCGAAAGCGCGAGGCCGCGAAGCCGTGGCTGCTCCCCCTCTGGGGGAGCTGTCGCGAAGCGACTGAGGGGGCCGTCACCGCCATCTCGGAGCTGCCCCCTCCGGCCCTCCGGGCCACCTCCCCCTGGAGGGGAGGATCAATCGCTAGCCCCGTCCGTACCGCATCTTCGCCAGCGCCGTGACCAGCTCGCTGGCCAGGTCCATCGGCTTGATCCCGGCCTTCCACTTCTCGAAGGCCATGACGTTGTCGATGCGGGCGTCCAGATGCGTCAGGGCCGACGCGCGGCCCGAGGCCATGTCGACGGCCAGGGTCGAGACCAGGATGCCCGACAGAATCGCCCGCTTGGAATAATGGTTCTCGTCGGTGGCCGTATCGCCCGCCCAGCGCCAGAGCACGTCAGCGCTTTCCCACGTCAGGCGCAGGGCCAGGGCCAGGTTGGTCGGGAAGGCCAGGAAGGCGGCCAGGGCCCGCATGACCTCGGCGTCGGCGGCCACGGCGTCGAGGCGGGCCACCATACCGGCGCGGATCTTTTCGCGAATCTTCAGCGTGCCGGGATCGAGAGCGGCCAGGGTCCGCAGCGCCGCCGCGTCATGGCGTCGCGACAACAGGGCCGCCAGATCCCTTGCGCCTTCGGGCAGCAGCAGCTGGGTCTCGCCGGGCGACAGGCCCGCCGCCTGGGCGGCGCGCTCGGTCAGCCGGGCGTTCCAGCCGGCGGCCGGCGCCAGGCGCACGGCTTCGTCCAGCACCCGCTGTTCGGCCTCATCGGCCCAACTTCTTTCCGTCTGGTTTCCGTCTTGGGCTGCCTTGCTCATGAATCCGAGTCTACACCGTGGTTTAGGCCGCGTCGCGCATGGACAGGGCCCATTCACTCTGCTATCAGCCGCCCCTCGTTTCCCGGAAGCCCCTCTTCCGGATTTATCAGGTTTTGTTCGCCCGCCCGGCCCCTGAGAGGGACTCGGGACATTGGTCGGGCCGTCGAATGGAGAGAGACCCCTGGTCCAGATTTTCGTCCGCGACAACAACGTCGATCAGGCCCTCAAGGCCCTGAAGAAGAAGATGCAACGCGAAGGCTCGTTCCGCGAAATGAAGCGGCACGTGCACTATGAGAAGCCGTCGGAAAAGCGCGCCCGTCAAAAGGCCGAAGCGGTTCGCCGCGCCCGCAAGCTGGCCCGCAAGCGCGCCCAGCGCGAAGGCCTGATCCCGATGCCGAAGAAGCCGGTCGGCGCGCGGTAGGCTCTAGCCTCACCGTCGAAGACTCTCGAAAGCCGCGCGGCGACCCGCGCGGCTTTCGTCGTTTTGGGCTGCTACTGAGCGGCCTCGCGCGGACCGGCCACGAAGGCCACGGCCTTGACGATGCGGTCGGCGAAGTCGCGGCCCAGCAGCCGGGTATGGCTGGCCGCCTCGACATGGTCGACCAGACCGTAGCGCGAGGCGTTCGCCGGCGCCGCCTGGATCGCCTTCCACGCCTCGCGGCCCTTCAGGGGGCCGGCGGTGACCACGGCCACCGGCCAGGCGGGATCATAGGGCGGCTGCAGGGCGGCCTGGTCCGAGGCCATGGCCCACAACTCGACCTCGTCGGCCGAGGTGCGGTTATGGCGGCCACTGGCGAAGGCCCAGCGCTTCTCGGCCCCGGCCGCCTTGGGCAGGCCGATCTTGTCGCCCATCCCCGTATGCGCCAGCGGCTTGTAGAGCCCCAGCGCAGCGCCCCGCGCCGCCCAGCGCGAGGCCGTCGCAAAGGCCTTGATGAAGCCGCTCATGCGGGGGTTCAGGGCCGCCTCGGGCGTCGCCGCGTCGACCAGGACCAGGCCCGCGATCTTGCCGGGGTTCTGGCCCGCATACTGGCGCAGCCGCAGCCCCGCCATCGAGTGGCCGACCAGAATGTAGGGCCCCGGCTCGCCCGAGGCGACGACCAGCTTTTCAAAGTCCGCGACGATGGCCAGGCCGTCACGCGGCGCCGGTCCAGCCGGCGAATAGCCCATGCCGGCCCGGTCATAGGCGCAGGAGCGCCAGCCGGCCGTCGTCAGGGCCTCCTGGGTGGCGCCCCAGTCCGCGGCGAAGCCAAAGGCGCCGGCCTCCAGCCAGACCGCAGGGCGATCGCTGCGCGGGCCTTCGCAGACCAGGCGCAGGCTGCGCCCAGGATCGATCTGGACCATCTCGCCGCGAGGACGAGGCGCGCTGGCGGCGCTCATCACGCCGCCCAGGGCGATAAAGGAAACGAGAAAAGCAGCGACACCGGCAAAACCGCGAACGAGGACCTTGAGCATGGTCCTTACCTTACCGGGCGATCGTGACGCGTCGAGGGCCCTGTCTCAGCTATCGGCGACGGAATTGCGGGTCTGGACCCGTCCGGCCTTGCTCTTGGTCGGCTTCACACTCTCTGGCCAGTTGGACACCTGGGCCATCCGCACCTTGCGGGGCACGCGGGCGGCGGCGCGCAAAGGCAGGTCGTCAGCCTCGGCGAAGGTCTGTCCCAGGAAGAAGGAGGGATTGAGAGGCTTGCCCTTGCGGCGCAACTCAAAATGCAGGTGCGCGCCTGTCGAGCGGCCACTGCTGCCGACATAGGCGATCGTCTGGCCGCGCCGGGCGTACATCCCGGGCTTAACACCCCGCGCTGTGGCGCCCAGATGGGCGTACATCGTCCTGAAGCCGTCCTTGTGGGCGATCTCCACGAAACGGCCGTACGAGCCGCTGGCGCCCACTCGGACGACCACCCCGTCTGTAGCGGCCCGGATCGCCGAACCGGTCGGTGCGGCGATGTCGACGCCCTCATGCAGCCGGCCGTTTTCTTCCCACGGCAACTGGCGAAGGCCGAACGGCGAATTGACCACGCGGCCCGGCAAAGGGGTGTCGAACACGAAGGCCGGCGGCGGCGGAGGCGGTGGCGCAATCTCGACAGGCGGCGCCTCAGCCACGGGCGCGGACGCCAGGTCGGGTTCGCCGGCGAAGGCCCGCAGGGCCGAGCCCGCGTTGAGCGCGCATACCGTCGCCAGCGCGCCTGCCAGGGCAAGGAAGGCGGCGCGGGAATAGGCAGGTCGGGCAACGAGGGTCTGTGACGTCAAGAATCCGCTTCCTCAAAGACGAGCGGTCGACCTGGGGACCGTGCGAAGGCGCACTTGGTCTCACAACGACCTTTCGTGATCATGAATCGACGGGTTAGATGACGGTATTATTGGGCGAAAGCTGGGCTTAGCTTAACCATTCATCCACCTTTAGGCAGATGATCAGTGACGTTATGGACGCGTACTCTATGGCGGAAAATCTTCACTGGGATTTCGACAACAATATTCACCCAGCCTCGTCAAGAGTAACGCCGGTGCGGGTCAGGGAAAGACGAGGCGTCGCCCGCCGACCCCACTTGGCGATGCTTGGCCTTCGCAGGCGCGATCAGCCGCGACGATCCCGAGAACAGGATCCACAGGCCTGAGCGCCGTTCCGGCCAAGACAACCAGCGCCCTCCCCGACGCGGCCCGGTCCCGGAGCGGTGCGACACCCTGTCGCGACACCGTGGCGCGGGTGAGGACCACGATCACCCCGCGCCAACGCGGCAGCTATATCTCCAAACATTACTGAAATTTTATTCCATTAAACGCATGTAATTCTCTAAATTAATCGTCATGACTGAGACGTAACGGGACTTAACGAACATTCGCAAGTACACCTCTGGACATGGGGCGCAGCAAAGCGCCGGACACAAACTAAAAACGAGGGATTACTTCAAATGCGCAAGTTCATCATGAGCCTGACCACTGTCGCCAGCCTCAGCCTGGCCGCCATTCCCGTCTTGGGCCTGACCCAGGCCGCCAACGCCGGCGAACTGAAAGCCCGCATCGCGGTCAGCGACCTGAACCTGTCCAACCCCGCCCAGGCCGCCGTGTTCAAGGCCCGCGTCGACAACGCCGCCCGGACCCTGTGCCGCGCCAAGATCCGCAACAACACCGCCAGCCTGTCCTACGGCGCCTGCCGCCTCGAGGTCCGCCGCGAAGCCGACCGCCAACTCTCGACCAGCCAGCGCAAGGCCCTGAAGTTCGCCGCCAGCGCCGCGCCCGTCGAGATGGCCGCCCGGTGAGTTCAGGCCAGGCGACACCCGGAAACGACAAAGGCCTCAGGATCACCTGAGGCCTTTGCTTTATCCGGGACGATCAGAGGGGAAGATCAGAGCCCCTTCACGATCCCCTCGACCATCTTCTTGGCGTCGCCGAACAACATCATGGTGTTGTCGCGGAAGAACAGTTCGTTCTCGACGCCGGCATAGCCCGAGGCCATGCCGCGCTTGATGAACAGCACCGTGCGGGCCTTTTCGACGTCGAGGATCGGCATGCCGTAGATGGCGCTGGTCGGGTCGGTCTTGGCGGCCGGATTGGTGACGTCATTGGCGCCGATCACGAAGGCCACATCGGCCGTCGAGAACTCGCTGTTGATGTCTTCCAGTTCAAAGACCTCGTCATAGGGGACGTTGGCCTCGGCCAGCAGCACGTTCATGTGGCCGGGCATGCGGCCAGCGACGGGGTGGATGGCGTATTTCACCTCGACGCCCTCCTCCTTTAGCTTGTCGCACATCTCGCGAAGGATGTGCTGGGCCTGGGAGACGGCCATGCCGTAGCCGGGGACGATGATCACCTTGCTGGCGTTCTTCATGATGAAGGCCGCATCGTCGGCCGACCCTTGCTTGACCGGACGGCTCTCGACCTTGCCGCCGGGACCCGCCACGGCGTCGGCGGCGCCGAAGCCGCCGAGGATCACCGAGACGAACGAGCGGTTCATCGCCTTGCACATGATGTAGGACAGGATCGCCCCAGACGAGCCCACCAGGGCGCCGGTGATGATCAGGGTGGTGTTTTCCAGCGTGAAGCCCAGGGCCGCCGCCGCCCAGCCGGAATAGCTGTTGAGCATCGAGACCACGACCGGCATGTCGGCGCCGCCGATCGGGATGATCAGGGTGACGCCGATGATCAGGGCCAGGGCGAAGATGCCCCAGAACGCCCAGATGGCCGCGCCGCCCGACATCACCAGCACCACGACCAGGGCGACGATGCCCAGGCCCAGGGCGATGTTCAGCAGATGGCGAGCGGGCAGCATGATCGGCGCGCCGCCCATATTGCCGTTCAGCTTGGCGAAGGCGATGACCGAACCGGTGAAGGTGATCGCGCCGATGGCCAGGCCCAGCGACAGCTCGATCAGGCTGTTGAGGTGGATGAGGCCATCCTCGCCGACGATGCCGTAGGCGGCCGGCGTATAGATGGCGGCCACGGCGACCAGACAGGCGGCCATGCCGACCAGCGAGTGGAAGGCGGCGACCAGCTGCGGCATCGAGGTCATCGGCACCTTGCGGGCGATGACCGCGCCGACGCCGCCGCCGACGGCGACGCCGCCGAGGATCAGGCCCAGCGTGATGACATCCAGCGCGCCCTGGCTCCACAGGGTGGCCAGGGTGGTGCCGACCGCGATGGCCATGCCGATCATGCCGTTGCGGTTGCCCGCCTGGCTGGTGGTCGGGCTAGAGAGGCCGCGCAGGGCCAGGATGAACAGCACACCCGAGACGATATAGAGGATGGCGGCGAGATTGGCGTTCATTCGGAGGTCCCCCCGGACGGCGGCGGCGCCTTGTCGGCGCGCAGATTGGCGAGCAGCAGAGCCGCGCCCATGCCGACGGCAAAGGGCGAGAGCCAGCGAAGGATGTCAGCAGCGCCGCTGGTTCCGGCCTGCAGGCCGATGGCGTTGGCGCTGAGCCCGATGGCGATCAGGACGAAGGCTGGCGCGAAGGCGGCGCCGTTGCCGGTCGCCATCTTGCGGGGCAGCATCATCGAGACGCAGGCGGCGATGATCAGGATGACGAGCGCAGCCAAGGTCAGAGTGGCGAAGCCGCTCACTTGGCCTTGTCCTTCTTCTTGTACATGGCCAGCATCCGCTGGGTGACCAGGAAGCCCCCGAAGATATTGACCGCCGCAAAGGCTGCGGCGATCGCGCCGGCCCCCTTGGAGATCCAGACCGAGCTGGTGGCGGCCTCGCCCGTACCGCCATGGGCGGCGGCGGCGAGCAAGGCTCCGACAATGATCACGGAGGAAATGGCGTTGGTCACCGCCATCAGCGGCGTGTGCAGGGCGGGTGTCACGCTCCACACGACATAGTAACCCACGAAAATGGCGAGCACGAAGATCGCCAGACGGAACACGGTGGGGTCGACGGCTTCCATGGGAGCCTCCCTTTCTATGCGCTTAGGCGGTCTTCAGAGATGGATGAACGATTTCGCCACCCTGGGTGACCAGGGCCGCCTTCAGGATCTCGTCCTCGAAGTCGGGGGCGAAGGCGCCCTCCTTGTTCAGGAACAGACCCGACAGGGCGAAGAGATTGCGCGAATAGAGCGCCGAAGCGTCGGTGGCGATCCGGCCCGGCAGGTTGGCCTGGCCGAGGATCTTGGCGCCGTTGGCGGTGACCACGGTCTCGTTCAGCTTGGCGCCGACGACATTGCCGCCCTGCTCGATGGCCAGGTCGACCAGGATCGAGCCGGCGCGCATCGAAGCGACCTGTTCAGCGCTGACCAGCTTGGGCGCGGGGCGCCCAGGGATGAGCGCCGTGGTGATGACGATGTCCTGCTTGGCGATGTGGGCGGACACCAGTTCGGCCTGCTTGGCCTGGTATTCCTTCGACATTTCCTTGGCGTAGCCGCCGGCGGTCTGGGCGTTCTTGAACTCGTCGTCCTCGACGGCGAGGAACTTGGCGCCCAGCGATTCGACCTGCTCCTTGGTGGCGGGGCGAACGTCAGTGGCGGTGACCACCGCGCCCAGGCGGCGGGCCGTGGCGATGGCCTGCAGGCCGGCGACGCCGACCCCCATGATGAACACCTTGGCGGCGGCGATGGTGCCTGCGGCGGTCATCATCATCGGCAGGGCCTTGCCATAAGCCTCGGCCCCCTCGATCACGGCGCGATAGCCGGCGAGATTGGCTTGCGAGGACAGCATGTCCATCACCTGGGCCCGCGTGATGCGCGGGATGAATTCCATGGCGATGGCGCTGACGCCGGCCTTGGCCAGGGCGGCGAGCGTGTCCTTGTCCTGGTGCGGATTGAGCGCGGCTGCGACAATGGCGCCGCTCTTGAGGGCGGCGATCTCCGCCGCTTCGGGCGCGCGCACCTTGAACAGCACGTCAGCGCCGGTGATGGCGGCCTTGGCGGTCTTGGCCAGCTTGGCGCCGGCCGCCTCATAGTCGGCGTCGGGGTAGGAAGCGGCGGCGCCCGCACCGGCTTCGATCACCACCGAGAAGCCGGCGGCGATGAGTTTCTTCACCGTTTCAGGCGTGGCGGCGACCCGCGTTTCACCCCCGCGGGTTTCTTTCGTCACGGCGACGACGGCCATCGGCATACCCCTCCCAGAGCGCTGCTATCCCAGTCAGCTTGCGCTGCTGTTTAGGGGATAGTCTTGCCTCTTGTCGAGGCGTTACGCGCGCGTCAGGGAGAAACTATGCCGATGTCCACCGGTGTCAGTGTGAGGAAGCGGGCTTTTCGCGAAGAAACACAATGCCCACGACAGCCAGCACGAATCCGGAGATCGCGCCGGCGAGGAAGCCGGCCGGCGTGCAGAACCACATGGTAATCGTCAGCAGCAGGACCGCGATCGCCAGCGAGCCCCACTTGGCCATGCCGCCAAAGGCGGCATAGGTCGCAGCTTGTTCCTGGATGTCCATTTCACCGCGGTGGTAGTCGCCGGCCATGTCGTCGTCCTCGTTGGGGAAGAAAGATAGTCCAGCCGCTTACAACGGCAGGCCTAAAGGCTCAAGCGGGCTATGCCCGCGACACTTTCGACGGTTACAGCCGCCATGCCGCCTCGGGGACCGACAATTGGCCGAAGAAAGCGCGAATAGTCGAGCGGCGGGCTATCGCCAAACAGGCCGATCGACGTGACGCCCACCGAAGCGGCCAGATTAAGCGGCCCAGAATCGTTGCCGATGAAAAGATCGGCCCGCGAGAGCAGGGCCGCGCCGGCGTCCAGCTTCAGGTCGCAGACATTGACGTTGATGCAACTGCGGTCGGCGCGTCTGAGTTCGGCGTCGACTGCGGCGCTGTCACCCGGTCCGCCCAGCCAGAAATGGGCGCCGCCGAGGTCCGACAGGGCGGCGCTAAGGCCGGTAAAGCGATCCAGCGGCCAGCAACGACGCGGCTCGCTGGCGCCGACGCCGTAGACGATCCACGGCTTGGGCAGATGTCCGAAGCGCTGCTCGACCATTTCCAGGGCGGCCGGGACAGGAAGCAGGGCTGGTTCGCGGCTGGCGACTTTCAGACCATGGGCCGCCTCGAAGGCCGCCAGCTTCTCGATCCGGTGGGCCGAGCGCATGGCGCGCGGCAAGAAGGGGCCGTGGGTCAGCCAGCGTTCCTGGCTGTGGCCCAGGCCAAAGCCGCGCCGCTCGCGTACCCCAGCCAGGGCGGCGCCGATGGCGGGACGGTCGATCTTTTCCAGGATCCACACCGCCCGCGGCCGTCGCAGGCGGCAGAGACGGTAGAAATCCACAATCTCGGCGAGGTGACGAAGGCCACCGGCGCGATACTCCAGATAGTCGACGACCTCGACACAGGGCTCGCCGGCCAACAGTTCGCGCGCCCGGCTGGACGAACGCGCGGCCAGCAGAACCCTGCCCTCCAGCGCCCGGGCGGCGATGGCCCGCAAGGTCGGCAGGTGCCACATCAGGTCGCCGACGCCCCGGTCGGGCATGTAGACCATCACCATCCCGGCCGGCGCCCCCCCAGGCGGCGTCATCGCCAGGCGGCGAGCAGGCCGCGCAGCCCGGCCACGAAGGCCAGGGGCTGGTCGATCATCACATGGTGGTCTGCGTCGGGGATCGGCACGAGCAGGACGTCCTTGGGCATCTGATCGATCATATAGCCCAGGGTTTCGTCATGCATAAGGTTGGACCGTTCGCCCCACATCAGCGCAGCGGGACAGGCGATGCGGGTCAGCAGGTCGCCAAGGTCAGGCATGGAGAACCGCTGCCAGATGGCCGGGTCGAATTTCCACGTCCAGCCGCCATCGGCTTCCTTCAGCGAGCGGCGAGCGATGTAGTCGGCGATAAACAGGTTCTCGCAGGCCTGGGGCGGGGCCAAGCGGAAGCGGGCCAGGGCCTCGGTCAGGGTCTCGTAGACCTTGTTGCCGAACCCCGCGCGCGGCGGCGGCCCCTTCCAGCGCTTTTCCGGCGGCTGGATGCTGGAATCGACCATGATGATCCCGCGCAGGCGGTCGGCATGCTCAACCCCGCAATAGAGGGTGGGAAAGCCGCCGAACGAGTGGCCGACCAGGATCGGCTTGACCCCGCCCGCCTCCAGCCCCGCCGCCTCGACCGCAGCAAACACCTCGGCCGCGAAACTCTGGGCCGAATAGGCCTCGCGCCAGCCCGAACCGCCCATGCCGGCCCAGGAGATCGCCGCCACCCGCCAGTCTTTCGCAAACCAGGGCGCGATGAAGCTCCACCAGTCGGCGTGGGCGCCGTTGCCATGCAGGAACAGCAGGCCCGGCTTGCCGACCTCGCCCCAGGTCAGGAGCTCGATGTCGACGCCATCGACAGGGATCGTCGAGCGCTCGGGTTCAATGGCCAGCGCCGCCTCGAACCAGGCTGGCGCGGGCGGCGTCTGGCCGTTGAACGCCACCAGGGGCGCGGGCAGGGGCGGCGGCGTGTGCAACAGTTGGTCGTCGGCCATGCTCAGCCCTCTTCCTTGAAGGCCAGCTCGCCCGGACGTGGCTTGCGCGCACTGAGGCCCTTGAAGACGCCGGTGCCGGTAATCAGGGTGCGGTCGCCCGACCAGATCCGGCCGCGCACGGTGAAGACCATGTCCTCCTCGCCGATCAGCTCGCCCTGCCCTTCCACCCAGTCGCCCAGCTTGGCGCCCGACAGGAAATCGCACATCAGCCGCACCGTGACCCAGCTGTAGGACTTCTGCAGCGAGATGATCCGCCCCCAGGCCATGTCGGCGAAGCTCATCAGCATGCCGCCGTGGCAATTGCCCAGGCCGTTGGTGTGGTGCTCCTCGACGCGGAAGGCCAGTCGCGCGTCGCCCGGCCCGCCCCGCTGTTCAAACAGTGGCCCGATCTGACGGCCAAAGCCGCGCGACCAGTTGAGTTGGCTGTAGCCATCGGGGATGGCGGCGGTCTGGGCGTCGGTAAGATCGTCGGACATGGAACAAATCCTAACGATCGTTTGAACAAAGCGGAACCCTTCCTCGACGGCGTGTAAGGACGCGGCGCCGGCCGGCGTCTAACCTTCTCGAACACGGGATGGGCCATGGCCGCGGATCAGCATCAGAAGCGACGGGGGGATGCGGCGTTCGCCGACTGGCTGGCGCCCCATCTGGGCGCCCTGCGCCGGATCAGCCGCGCCTTCGCCCAACCCGCCGACCAGCATGACCTGATGCAGGAGCTGATGCTGGCGGTCTGGAGCGCCCGGCCCCGCTTTCAGGACCGCAGCGCGGCGGCGACCTTCGTCTACCGCGTCGCCCACAATACTGCCCTGACCTGGAAACGCGGCGAGACCCGTCGCCGGCGGCGGGGCGAGGCGATCGAGACCGAGATGGCCCTGCGCGCTGAGCGGGACGGCGTCGAGCCCGAGGCCGGGCTGCTGGACCGGCTCTACGGGGCGATCCGCACCCTGCCGCCGGTCGACCGGTCGTTGATCCTGCTGTCGCTCGACGGCATCGCCTATAGCGAGATCGCCCAGCTGCATGGCCTTTCCGAAACCAATGTCGGTGCGCGCCTGACCCGGATCCGCGCCCGGCTCTCAACCCTCGTGAAGGATGACGGCGATGGAGTTTGACCGTCTCGAACAGGCCTGGCGCTCCGACGCCAATACCCCGACCGATGAAACCCAAGCCCGCTTGAAGGAGCAGCTGATGCATACCCTGAAAACACGTCGCCATACCGAACTGCTGCTGACCGGCATCCCGCTAACGACCCTGACCCTGTTCACCGTGATCGCCCTGGCCGCCGTCCTGAAGAACGAGGGCGCGGGATGGCCGGGCATCGCCATGCTGGCCATCTGCTGGGTGGTGATGATCACGGTCTTCCGTAACGGGTTCAGACATCGTTCGCGCGATGTCGGCGCGCCCCTGCGGGACACGGTCGCCGGCCTGCTGGCCGCAAACCGCCGGGCGCGGGCCAATTGCCATGTCTTCTGGACCATGCTGCCGGTGTTCATGGTTCCCCTGTTCCTGGCCTTCCAGCGGCTCCAGCAGGACGGACGGATGAATACCACCGAAGGCTGGCAGGCCATGGCTGTCTGCGGCCTTGGGCTGGCGGCCAGCGCGGGGTGGAACGCCCTGCGCTATGTCACGGTGCTGAAGCCCGAGCAGAAGCGACTGGAAGCCCTTTTGGCCGAGTACGCAGGTTAGAAGGCCCCGCCGGCGCGCAGGTTGATCCCGTATTCGAGCGAGCCCTTCATGGCCGCCAGCATATGCATCCAGCCGCCGGCGTTGCCCTGCGAGGCGGTGATGCCGGCCTGAGTCTCCGGCCAGCCGGCTTCACTGACCTGGACCAGGGTGTTGCCGCCATCCAGCGGCTTGAACACGATCTCCACGGTGTTGACGCCTTCGCCGGCCGCCGAACCCCACTCGAAGACCACGCGCTCGTCCTTGACCACCTCGCGGGCGGTGACCGGAGAGCTCTCGTCGAACTCGGGAAACTTCCACATCACCGTCACGCCGGGCGCCAGCGGGCCGGTCGCGGTCTCGATGAAATAGCCGGCCAGCTTGCGGTGATCGACCACCGCGTCGAACACCTGGGCGACCGGCATGCGGATCTTCAGCTGCACCTGGAATTTCAGATCCATGGTCTGGGCCTCCGTTGAAGCCGGCGAGCTCACACCGAAAACAGAGTCTAGGCCACCCCCGCCGCCGCCAGCACAGCCGCCTGCCGCTTGGCCAAGCCGTCCTCGGAGAAACCCTCCAGCGAGGCCTCGAACAGCGCCTTCCAGTTATGGCGGGCCCCCAGATGCAGGAAGGCCGCGCCCAGGCCGATGGCGGCGCGGTCCATGAACACGAACTCGCGCGGGATGGTGATGGGTCCCTTGGACTTCAGGGCCTGACGCACCCGAAACGCCTCGCGGCGGCCGTACTCGCCGGGCGGCACATCATCGGCCACGGTGCGCACCCGGTCGTCCAGCAGCGGGCCATAGATGAAGCGGGCCCAGACGTTGAGCACGTCGACCAGCTCGTCATTGAGACCCGCGAAGCCCCAGCTGCGATAGGCTTCGTACTGCTCGGCGCGGTCATCGTTGGACAGGGCGCGATACAGCCGCACCACACCGGCCACGAAGCGCGGCGGGAAGATGCGGATGCAGCCGAAGTCCAGCAGGTTCAGATGCGCCGCGCCGTCGCCGCCGGCGGGACCGCCGAAGGTGTAATTGCCCAGATGCGGGTCGCCGTGGATGATCCCCAGATGGGTCATCGGGCTCCACCAGGCCTCGAACAGCAGGGCGGCGATGCGGTCGCGCGTGTCCTGCGGCGCGTCCTTGAAGGCCAACAGCCCCTGCCCGTCCATCCAGGTCATGCTGAGCAGGCGGCCCGTCGACAGCGACGGCACGGGCTCGGGCACCCGGATGTCGTCGCGCCCGGCGAAGAAGCCGCCATAGAGGGCCATCAGCTTGGCCTCGCGGCCATAGTCCAGCTCCTCGCGCAGGCGGTCGCCGATCTCGACGATCATCTGGGTGGGGTCGATCGAGCCGTCCATGCGCTTGAAGAGGGCGAACAGGGTCTTCAGCTGGCCCAGATCGCTTTCGACGGCGCTCTGCATGTCCGGATATTGCAGCTTCACCGCGATGGCCCGGCCGTCCGGCGCGACGGCGCGGTGCACCTGACCCAACGACGCGGCGGCGCAGGCCTCGTGCTCAAAGCTCTGGAATTTCGACTGCCAGTCGGGACCCAGCTCGGCGGCCATCCGTCGACGCACGAACGGCCAGCCCATGGCCGGGGCGTTGGTCTGCAGCTCACCCAGCTCGGCGGCGAATTCCGGCGGCAGCAGGTCGGGCACGGTGGCGAACATCTGCGCCGCCTTCATCAGCGGGCCTTTCAAGCCGCCCAGCGCAGCCCGCAAAGCCTTGGCGTTGCGGGCGTCGGCGCTGTCGCCGCCGAACAGGCTGTTGGCGCCGTAGCTGACGGCCGCGCCGGAAAGCCCCGCCCCGACCTTGGCGAAGCGGCTCAGGCGGCCCGAAAGGCGGTCGCGTTCGGGGTCTTTGATGTCGTCAGCCATGCTTAAGTCCTCCCCCTAGCGGGGGAGGTGTCGCCGCAGGCGACGGAGGGGGAAGTCGGCCAGCGCATTGCGGTCTTCCCCCACCGGCCTCCGGCCGCCTCCCCCTTCAGGGGGAGGATTTGGACGACGCCGCTCACACCAGCGCCTCGAACTCGTCGACCAGCCGTTCCAGCTGCGCGCACCCCGCCGTCCAGAACGCCTTGTCGCGCGGGTTCAGACCAAAGGGCTTGAGCGCCTCGACATAGGTCTTGGTCCCACCCGCCGCGAGCAATTCCTCATACAGCGGCGCGAAACCTTCCGGATCCTCGCGGCGCTTTTCCATCAGGCCGCGCACCAGCAGGTCGCCGAAGGCGTAGGCGTAGACATAGAACGGCGCGTGGCAGAAGTGGCTGACATAGGCCCAGTAGTGCTCATAGCCGGGGTTGAGCCGCACGGCCGGGCCCAGGCTCTCGCCCATCACCTCCAGCCACAGGCCGCCGATCTGCTCGGGCGACAGCTCGCCCTCCTGGCGGGCCTCGTGGAAGCGGCGCTCGAAGCGGTGGAAGGCGATCTGGCGGACCACGGTGTTGAGGCCGTCCTCGATCCGGCCGGCCAGCAGCTTGCGGCGATCCTCGGGCGTCGCCTCGGCCAGCAGGCGGTCGAACACCAGCCCCTCGCCGAAGATCGAGGCGGTCTCGGCCAGGGTCAGGGGCGTGTCGGCCAGCAGGGTGCCCAGCGGCGCGCACAGGGTCTGGTGGACGGCGTGGCCCAGCTCGTGAGCCAGGGTCAGCACGTCGCGCCGCTCGCCCATGAAGTTCATGAACACATAGGAGTGCCGGTCGGCCGTCACCGGATGGGAATAGGCCCCCGACTGCTTGCCGGGGCGGGGCCGCGCGTCGATCCAGGGCTGGGTGAAGAAGGTGCGGGCCGCGTCGGCGAATTTCGGCGCCAGGGTCTGGAAGCTGTCCAGCACCACGGTCTTGGCCTCTTCCCAGCCATAGGCGCGCGGCGTGGCGGCATCCAGCGGCGCGTTGCGGTCCCAGTAGTCGAGGGCCTCGACGCCCATGATCTTCGCCTTGAGCGCATAATAGCGATGCGACAGGCGCGGATAGGCCTCGACCACCGCCGCCTCCAGGGCGTTGACGGCGTCGGCGTCGACCTCGTTGGACAGGTGGCGGGACTGGGCCGGCTCGGCATAGTGGCGCCAGCGATCCTCGACCTGCTTTTCGAAGGCCAGGGTGTTGAGCGCCAGGGCCTGGGTGGAAACGATGGCTTCCAGCGCCGTGGCCAGCCCCCCGGCGGCGGCCTTGCGGCGCGCGACGTCGGAGTCAGACAGTCGGTTGAGCACCTCGGGCAGGGTCAGGCTTTCGTCGCCGACCCTGGCCTTCAGCTTGGCGAGGGTCTCGTCATACAGGCGCACCCAGTTGGCGACGGCCGGGCTCTTGTCGACGATGAAGCGCTCCAGGTCGGGCGACAGCTCGTGCGGACGCGACAGGCGCACCCGGCGCAGCCACGGCGTCCAGCGGACGCCCAGCGGATAGGCTTTAAGAGCCGCCTCGATCTCTCTGTCTTCCAGCCTGTTGAGCTCCAGTGAGAAGAACAGGCTTTCGGCGGCGATCTGCGACGAGCGGGCCCGCAGGTCTCCCTCGAACTTGGCCCAGGCCGGATCGTCCTTGGCGATGGAGCCCGACAGGCTGGCATAGGCGCCGACGCTCCACAGGCCGTTGGTCGCCTGCTCGTACAACCGGATGCCGCGATCGATCAGCAGACCCAGCCGCTCGGGCTCGCCCCGCGCCTGCAGGAACAGACCCTCCAGCGAGGCCAGCTCGTCATTGGCGGCCTTGGCGGCGGCCAGGTCGAGCTCGATGCGGGGATCGTCGCGACCGACATAGAGGTCGGCGAGGTTCCATTCGGGAAGGGCGTCGGTCTTGAAGGGGGCGTTCATGGCCCTACCGATATGGCCCGAACGGGGCCCAGTGCAATCGCCCCGCCGCCATTATCGTCAGACCGCTGGCTTGGGCGGCGGTTCGACCAAGCGGGCGATCAGGGTCACCACCAGATAGACGGCCAGGGCGGTGAGGCCCAATTCCAGAGCGCCGCCGCCGGGCGGCGACGCCAGGGCGATTTCCTGCACGGCCAGGAGCAGGCCGAGAAACAGCGGGGCCGGCCACCAGGCCCGTCCTTGGGTTCCGCGTCGCCAGGCCCAGGCCGCGCCGGCCATGGCCAGCAGGCCCATTTCCAGGGCCTGCTCAGGCACGGGATAGTTCCACCAGCCCAAGCCCACCTTGGGACCGCCGAACCACAGGGCAAGGTCTGGTCGGTGGACCAGAAAATCCAGGCCCCAGTGCGACAGCACCGTCAGCCCCACCATCGCAGCGGTCCAGCGCGGAAGCTTCAGCAGCCAGCCCGCCAGAACGGCCGCCGCCACCGCCCACAGGGCCGCGCCGGGCAGGCTGTGGGTATAGGGCATGTGCTCCAGGACCAGGGCGCTGCCCGGCAAGGTCGGATCGACCCTGACCCGCTCGGCCCCGGTGATGATCAGCACGCTCCAGCCGACATCAATCAGTTGGCTGGCCAGCACATAGGTCCACAGCGGCGCCTTGGGCGCGACGGCCTTGGCGGCCAGGGCGGCGGCGTAGTGTCCAACAAACATCGTGTTCCCCCAGAATGAACCCCCTCAGCATGCGCCCGGTCCGCCAGGTTTGGAAACCGGCGTTCTTTACTGGGGCGACCTCGACGCCGGGCGTCCGCCTTTAGCAGGGAAGGCTGGGGGAGCTTTGGATCCGTTGCGGGCCTTCCAGACGCCCACTTGTGTTCGGTATTCATCCGCCCTCGCAAAAGCAGACGGCGTTAAGCCGTTCTTCGCTCGGCCTATTTTGGTCTGTTTCGCTTGTCTATATCGACCGCTTAACTTAAGACTATAATCGCAATATTTCGAAAATTGAGGCACAAGATCAGTAATTTGGGGCCAGCCATCAGAGGGAACGGCCAAGCTTCTTTGCTCATGAGGGACATGAACATGGAAGGTCAGGATGAAGTGGTCAAGAACTTGCCTCAAGCCGCGTCGACCCACCTTCGCCTCAAGCTTGCGACCCGCCTTGACCACGAACGCGTCGATCTCGCTCTTTCGCGGTTCAACCTAGGCGACACCGGGGAATATGCGGGCTTCCTGGACCTGAATCATTCGGCACTGACGGCCCTTCGGCCCCATTGGCGCAGCGCAGACGAGGCGGACTTCGCAGGTCTGGTCGACGCCCTTTGCATGGATCTCAACGATCTCGGCATCGAGCCGTCAGCCCAAGCCGGTCCTGTATCCGGCCCGATCGACGGGCTCGGTCTGTCCTATGTCGTCCGGGGCTCCCGCCTCGGTTCGAAAATCCTGCGAAAACGGGTCGGTTCCGAGTTGCCGACCTCCTATTTCGATTTCCGGATGGGGAAGCCGTGGGCGCGCCTTCTGGACCAAATCGATCTGTGCGGCGCAGAGGGGGCGGCCGACGAGCAAGCCTTGATCGCCGGCGCACTTAAAACCTTCGCCGTTTACGCGGGCCTTGCACGACCCTTGGACGCCGCCGCATGAATGCCTCAGACACCCCCGACCTGCCCATGACGGAAAAGGTCGATCTGACCAACTGCGATCGCGAGCCGATCCACTTGATCAGCGCGATCCAGCCCACCGGATTTCTGATTGCGGTGTCGACCGACTGGCTGATCTCCCGCGCCTCGGCGAACGCGCCGGACTTCCTTGGTGGGTCCGTCGACGACCTACTCGGCGCATCGTTACGGGACGTCCTGGCCGTCGAGGCGGTCCACACGCTGCGAAACCGGCTCTCTTCGCTGACGGGCGAGGATGCCGTCGAACGGGCCTTCGGCGTGCAGTTGGTCGACGGTGGCGGACGGTTTGACGTGGCCGTGCACATGTCGAAGGGCGAGATCGTGATGGAGGCCGAGCCCAGTGAGCCCGAGGGCGACCTCAATCCGTCGGCCACGGTCCAGGCCATGCTGTCCCGGCTGAACCGCTTGACGGATTTGGGCGCTCTTTTGAAGGAGGCCGCGCGGCAGGTCCGGGCACTGACGGGCCACCACCGGGTGATGATCTATCGCTTCCACCCCGACGGTACAGGTGAAGTGGTCGCCGAGCGCCTGGCGGCCGGGCTCGAACCCTTCCTAGGCCTTCGGTATCCGGCATCCGACATTCCCCGTCAGGCGCGCGCGCTGATGGAGCGCAACGTCGTCCGGGTGGCCGCCGACGTCGATGCGACCCCGTCCGCCATCGTCCCCCAGCTCGGCCCCACCGGTGCACCGCTCGACCTGTCGATGAGCACGCTTCGCGCTCATTCGCCCATCCACATCGAATACCTGAAGAATATGGGCGTCGGGGCGACCCTGACCCTATCGCTACTGCGCGGTGGACGGTTGTGGGGCCTGATTGCCTGCCATCACAAAACGGCGCTGCAGGTCAGCTACGAGCGGCGGACGGCCGCCGAGCTGTTCGCCCAGGTCCTGTCACTGCTGATTGAGACGCGAGAACGCGAGGCAGTCTCCGACTATGAACAGCGGACCCGAAGCCTTCACGACGGACTGATGGCCGCGATCGTCGAGAGCGGCTCCACAGCCGCCAACCTTGGCGCGATGGCCGAACGGATCAGCGAGATCGTGCCGTGCGACGGCATGGCCATCCGGATCGGCGACGAGATGGTGCTGACCGGTTCCACCCCGACGCGGGAGGAGATGGTCGCTCTGACCAGGTTCCTGGATCAGAGCGCCGCCAGCCAGGTGCTGGCCCTCAATAACATGGGGCAGGCGCATCCGCCGGCGCGCGACTACGCCAAGCGGGCGGCGGGGATGCTGGCCATCCCGGTGTCGCGAACGCCGCGTGACTATCTGGTCTTCTTCCGCCGCGAAATCGCCCAGTCGATCACCTGGGCGGGCGATCCGGCCAAGCCTGTTTCCATCGGTCCCAACGGCGTCCGGCTCACCCCGCGCAAGAGCTTTGAAGCCTGGCGCGAAATCACCAGCGGTCAGAGCGCCGCGTGGACCGAGCCGGAGCTGAGAGCCGCCGACGCCCTGCGCGTCACCATTCTGGAGGTCGTGCTGCGCCTGACCGACGTCGCAGAACAAGAGCGAGCGCGCGCGGTTCAGCGCCAGGACTTGCTGATTGCGGAACTGAACCATCGTGTCCGCAACATCCTTGGTCTGATCCGGGGCCTCATCTCGCAGAGCAAGGGCGGCGCGACCGACGTCGAGAGCTTCGCGGCCACCATCGGGGGGCGGATCCAGGCCCTGGCCCGCGCGCATGACCAGATCACGGAAAGCAACTGGGGCCCCCGCTCTCTGGCGGGCCTGATTGCCACCGAGGCCGCCGCCTACCTCGACGGCGGTGCGAACCGGGTCCAGATCGAAGGCCCACCCATTCTGCTACAGCCCGAAGCCTTCGCCACCATGGCGCTGGTCATCCATGAGATGGTGACCAACGCAGCGAAGTATGGCGCACTCTGCAATCTGTCCGGTCGGGCTTTGGTGGAATGGACGACCGATAATGGCAACCTGATCCTCCAATGGCGCGAGATCGGCGGGCCGCCGGTTCAGGCCCCGACGCGACGCGGGTTCGGCACCACGATCATCGAGCGCTCGGTGCCTCACGATCTCCACGGTGAGGCGAGCTTAGACTATGCGCTGGACGGCGTTCGTGCGCGGTTCGTCGTGCCGTCCAGGTTCATCGAATACGACGGCGTCGTTGCTCAGGTCGCATTGACAGCTTCAACCCCGCCCAACGCGTTCCGCCTGACAGGCTCCGTCCTTCTTGTGGAAGACAGCATGATCATCGCCATGGACGCCGAGGAAATGCTATTCGACCTGGGCGCGGGAAAGGTTCTGACAGCCAACGATGTTCAAGAGGCGATGCGGCTGCTCGACGCCGAAACGCCGACGTTCGCCTTTCTCGATGTGAACCTGGGGTTGGAGATGAGTTACGCGATCGCTGACCGCCTTCGGCTCGCCGGCGTGCCCTATGTGTTCGCGACCGGCTACGGCGACGAGATCGAACTGCCGGCGACCCATAAAGGCTGTCCCGTGATCAAAAAGCCCTACACGACTCAGGCGATTGCATCAGGGGCAGCAATGGCTAAGGCGGCAGGTTGAACATCAACCTGTCGACCTAAGGCAACGCTCTGATTGAAGTCCTCCGCTACGCCAAGTGCGGCAATTGCGGACCGTTGAGCGTCCCGGCACAAGCGAGGACATATTGAAGCGGATCAAGTCGTGGGCAAGAAACCTGCAGGGTGATGTCGATGCGCTCTGGACGCGGCCCGCAGCCCCGGCAAGGCCATCGCCAGGACGCCCCGCTGAGCCTCCTCAGCCACCCTCAAACCCCTTGCTGGCAAGGCCTTGTTAAGCCTGAACCTTAAGGTTGCCGACACCTCTCCGAAAGCCGGTGTTTACCCGGGTGCTGTACCACTCTGAACCAACAAGAGCCCTGCTCCATGTCGAGCACGGCCGGTTATGGTGGGTGTCTTCCTATGTCCAAGACGGTTCTCGTCGTCGATGACGATCCGACTCAGCGTCGCCTGATCCAGGCGGTGCTGGAACGTGACGGGTTCGCGGTCTCGCATGCCGAGAGCGGCGACGCGGCGATGGCGCACCTGACGTCCGGCGCGCCCACCGACGTGGTGCTGCTGGATCTGGTCATGCCCGGCCTGAACGGCCACGACACCCTCAAAGAGATGCGTTCGCGCGGCTTTGTGCAGCCCGTGATCGTGCTGACCGCCAGCGGCGGCGTCGACACCGTGGTCAAGGCCATGCAGGCCGGCGCCACCGACTTCTTCATCAAGCCGGCCTCCCCCGAGCGGATCACCGTGTCGATCCGCAACGCCCTGTCGATGGGCGACCTGAAGGGCGAGGTCGAGCGACTGACCAAGCGCACGGCCGGCAAGACCACCTTCGCCGACCTGATCGGAACCTCGCCCGCCATGACCCTGGTCAAGCGGATGGGCGAGCGCGCCGCCAAAAGCGCCATCCCGATCCTGATCACCGGCGAAAGCGGCGTCGGCAAGGAGCTGATCGCCCGCGCCGTGCACGGCTCGTCCGACCGCGCCGGCAAGCCCTTCGTGGCCGTCAACTGCGGCGCGATCCCGGAAAATCTCGTCGAGTCGATCCTGTTCGGCCACGAGAAGGGCTCCTTCACCGGCGCCACCGACAAGCATCTGGGCAAGTTCAAGGAGGCCGACGGCGGCACCCTGTTCCTCGACGAGGTGGGCGAGCTGCCGCTGGACATGCAGGTCAAGCTGCTGCGCGCCCTGCAGGAAGGCGAGATCGATCCGATCGGCTCCAAGCGCTCGCAGAAGGTCGATGTGCGCATCGTCTCGGCGACCAATCGCGACGTGGCCCACGCCGTGTCGCAGGGCCGGTTCCGCGAGGACCTCTATTACCGCCTCAACGTCTTCCCGATCGAGGCCCCGTCCCTGCGCGAACGGCGCGATGACGTGCCGGCCCTGGTCGAGGCCTTTATCCGCCGCTTCAACGTGGAAGAGGGCAAGCGGGTCATCGGCGCCTCGCCCGAGACCCTGGCCCTGCTGACCGCCTTCGACTGGCCGGGCAATGTACGCCAGCTGGAAAACACGGTCTATCGCGCCATCGTCCTGGCCGACGCGCCCTATCTGCAGCCCTATGATTTCCCGGCGATTTCGGGCCTGCAGGCGCCGATCGAGGCGATGCCGTCGGCCAGCGTCACCGGGCCCGACCTGCCGTCCGTGCTGCAGGCGACGCATGCCGCCATGGCCAGCGCCCCGGGCGACGCGCCCGTGCGCATCCTCGACGATCGCGGTCATCTGCGGACTTTGGAAGACATCGAACGCGACCTTATCCAGCACGCGATCGATGTTTATGCCGGCCATATGAGCGAGGTGGCGCGCCGCCTCGGGATCGGCCGCTCCACCCTCTATCGCAAGGTGCGCGAGCAGGGCATCGATGTCGACATGAAGGAAACTGGCTGATGACCCTCGTTTTGCGCCCGGTCTCGCGCGAGCAGCGCCTGAAGACGCTGATCAAGCCTTGGAAGGCGCCCCGCCAGGCGCCCCGCCAGGTCTGAAGTCAAGCCACCCGGGCGACTTCACTATCGTCGGAATGGTCGGGTTCGACCGTTTCGGCGTTCCGGGTCCAGCCCGCCGCGCCACGCGTCACCGCGCCGTCGGCCTCTAGCTGCTGCAGTTCAAGTGTAATGGCCGTCGCCGGCACCGAACGGTTCCAGCGGCGTTCCAGCTGGAGCGCGATGTCGGTCGCCGCCAGACCCACACCGCCCTGCTGCAGGGCCATCAGGATCATGTCGCCGATCGAGCGGCTTCGCCGTCCGCGGCGACTGGGAGCCGGGCTGGAGAAGGCCGAAGCTTCGGCCGCTATGCGGTCCTCGCTGAGACCGGCTCTTTCGATCGCCCCCAGGGCCAGGCTGATCGCGCGCAGTTCGCCCTCGAAAGGCGCCAGCGCGCGTTTCTGGGCCTCAGCCATGCGGACCTCTAGGTCCGCCTTTCTTCGCAATAGATAGTCATACGTCGTCGCCATGGCGCTTGTCCGTTACCGTTAGCGTTGATCCGGCGCCGATGCAGATAGAGGTCCGCGCGCGCTGGAAAGGGCGAACGTCGCCCCCACCGGACGAAGCGTTCCTTACTGTCAGGATCACGAAGACCCTGCGCCATAATGTCTCACCCCGCTGGTTACCGCGACCTTAATGAAGTTCGCTGAACCTTGTTTTCCGGTAAGCTTTTGGGACTTTATTTCAGTAAAATCAGCCGAAAAACCTTTATGCTGAACGCCGCGCGCCATACCTGAGAATCTAAGTCGTTGCAGGCCTGTCTCGCCTTGCGACTTTCAGCCCGAAGACTCCGGCGCGCCGACGGCTGCCGCGCATTGCCAGAATGCCGCTGGGGAAGGCGGCCCGGCTGAAGCGCCCGGACCTCGCCATCGACGGCGGCGCGATCCCTGGGGCCGTCACGTCGCACAACTCCAGGATGTATATTCGTCCCATCGGCGATGGTCGCCGGATCAGGATCTGCAAACGCCGAGCGCCGGGGACATCGACAGCGACCAAGGCGCGCCCGGCTCGAACACCACCGCGACGCCAGCGGCCGCTACCCGTCGTCCTCGGGCTCGACCTCGGCCGGTGCGGGCGCCTCGCGACGGCCAAAGCCCCGGCCGCGTTTCATGGGCTTCTTCTCGCCCTTGGCCTTGGCGACGATTTCCTTGAGCTTGATCGTTTGGTTGCCCGACAGGGCCTGGTCGCGACCGCCTTTTTCAGGATCGCCGAAGGCCCGGCCATAGGTCTCGACGCGCTGGGCGACGGAGGTCAGGAACTCGCCCTCCCAGTCGGAAAGCGCGATCCCGCTCTTCTCGGCTGCCCGCCTGGCGCGCTTCAGCGCGTTGAGCGCCGAACGTTTGGATTGAGCTCGAGGGTCGGGGGGCTTGGCACGCATCGCCGGGGACTATCCCCGAAGCCGCGCCAAACCGCACCCCGCAAAAATACCCAAGGCGCGCGTTCGCGCGCCGACCAAGAAGGGCGCTTTAGATCGCGCCGACGGCCGACAGATAGAGGTCGAGGATGGCGTCCTCTTCCTGACGCTTGGCGCGATCCTGCTTGAGGATGCGAACCACCTTGCGCAGGATCTTGACGTCGAAGCCGTTACCCTTGGCCTCGTTATAGACTTCCTTGATCTGCTCGGAGATCTCGGCCTTTTCGACCTCGAGACGCTCGATGCGCTCGATGATGCTCTTCAGCTGGCCTTGGGCGGTGGAGTTCAGAACGTCGGCGTGGGCGGCGTCGTCGGCCATGACGGAAAGCTCTCAGTCGGAGTGGAAATTGGGTCGCGGACCATAGTCGGGCCGCCCTTCCCTCACAACAGGCCGTGCGCCTGAATCATCGGCCGCAGGGCCGCCGGATCTGTGAACAGATGTGTATGGAATCCCATCGCGTCGGCGGCGGCGATATTGGCGACGTTGTCATCCACGAACAGCAGGTCGCCCGGCGCCAGCCCCGTCCGCTCCAGCACGATCTCGTAGATCCGCCGCTCGGGCTTGATGACGCCTTCCTCGGCCGAGACGATCACGTCCCGGAAGTGTCCGAACACCGGGCTCATCGCCTGGACGCCGGGCCAGGCTTGGCTGGACATGTTGGTGAGGCCAAACTGAGGGACGCCCCGGGTGGCCAGGTCGTCCATCACGGCTTCAGTCTCGGAAATCGCGCCCGAGAACATTTCCGGCCAGCGGCCCCACCAGGCGGCGATCTGCTCGGCATAGTGGGGATGCAGCGGCGTCAGCCGGGCGATGTTGTCGGCGAACGACAGGCCCCGGTCGGTCTCGCCGTGCCAGTCCATGGTGCAGACACGCAAAAGGAACCCGTCGAGTTCGGCGGGTTCCTTGAAAATCTTTGCGAAGAGCGTGCGCGGATTCCAGCGCACGATGACATTGCCGACATCCCAGAGCAGCGCCCCGGGAGAGCCGACAGCGGTCATCAGCCCTGCTTGGCTTTGAAGCGCGGGTCGGTCTTGTTGATGATGTAGACCACGCCCTTACGACGGACCAACTTGCAGTCGCGGTGGCGCGACTTCAGCGACTTCAGCGAGCTACGAACCTTCATGACCGTCTCTATACTCAGCGGACAAGTTCGGCGCGCCATTGGGCGACCGGACCATCCGGGATGTTTCGGAGGGAGGGCGTATAGGCAAGGCGGGACACAGAGTCAACGGCTCCAAGGCCCCGGAGCGGAACTTCACCGCTCTGTCGGCCTTGTGATTGAAGAGTTCACCCGGATGCCGGTAGCCTGCGCCCATGGATCGTCGCTTCTTTCTCGTTCTCCTGCTGGCCGGCTGCGCGGATACGTCCCCGCAGGGGCCGCTGACCTCGCTCGTCTCGGCGATGCCCACGGCCGCGCCGACACCGACTGGCAGCGCGCCCTCACCCATGATCGCCACGCCCGTCCCGGCCGGTGAGCTGAGCTTCGACTCGTGGTTGGCCGACTTCATGGTCCGCGCCGAAGGCGCCGGCCTGACCCGGCAGCTGCTGGAGCGTGAACTGGGCGGGGTGACGCCTGACCCCAGGGTCATCAGCCTGGATGGCCGCCAGCCGGAATTCTCCAAGCCGGTCGGCGACTATATCAAGGGCGTGATCAGCGATGACCGCGTCGCTGTGGGCCGCCGCAAGCGCAACGAGCTGGCCTTTCTGCCGGCGGTCGAGAGCCGCTATGGCGTGCCGCGCGACATCCTGCTGGCCGTCTGGGCCATGGAGTCGGCGTTCGGCCAGATCCAGGGCAATTTCGACGTCGTGCGCTCGATGGTCAGCCTGGCCGCAGACGGTCGCCGCCGCGGCTGGGCCGAGGGCGAACTGATCGCGGCCCTGCAGATCATCGATTCGGGCGAGGTCACCCGCGCCCAGCTGAAGGGCTCCTGGGCCGGGGCCATGGGCCAGACCCAGTTCCTGCCCAGCAACTATCGCACCACCGCCGTCGATGCCGACGGCGACGGCAAGCGCGACATTTGGGGTTCGGACGTCGATTCCCTGGCGTCGGCCGCCAATCTGCTGGCCAAGGGCGGCTGGAAGCCCGGCGTCGGCTGGGCCAAGGAAGTGATCCTGCCGGCCGGCTTTGATTACGGCCTGTCGGAAGGGCCGCGCGAGATCCCGTCATGGTGGGAAGCCAGGGGCGTGCGCCGCGCCGACGGCCTGCCCTGGACCAGCGCCGACGCCGCCTCGCCCGCCGGCCTGATCCTGCCGGCCGGCGCCTCGGGCCCCGCCTTCCTGGCCCTGCCCAACCACTTCGCGATCCGGAAATACAACAACTCCACCTCCTACGCCCTGGGCATCGGCCTGCTGGCCGACCGCTTCGCCGGCGGCGGACCCCTGGTCGCCGCCTGGCCCGTCGAGGCGCCGCTGTCGCTGTCGGACCGCATGGCCGCCCAGATCGCCCTGGCCCGCCTGGGCTTCGACCCCGGCGCCCCCGACGGCGTGATCGGCGCCGGCACCCGCAAGGCCCTGCGCGCCTGGCAGAAGAGCCGCCAGCTGCCGGCCGACGGCTATCTGTCGATGGATATGGTCCAGCGGCTCAAGGCCCAGGCGGGGCTGAGCTAGGGCGCGGATACTCAGTCAGCCGCCCCTTCTTCCACGTCATTCCCGCCCTTGTGGCGGGAACCCCTGTTTCAGCTGCCACGTGAGACGCCAGCGAAGTGCGCGCGCACTTCGCCCTTCCCGATCTCGCCTTCGCCTAAGGGGTCGGGCCGACTGGCGCAGAGCGCGACGCACTACGCCTTTGGCGAGCGCGCGACGATGCGGCCTATTCTGACGGGTTGCTGCCGGGCCCGCTCCAGGATGGCGTCGAGGCAGGGCTCCGGACGATCTGGAGCGCAGGTCACGCTGAACTCCGCCAGCGTCCTGTTCTTTACGCTGATCCGTCGGCCTGCCAGACGCGAGGGGATCGTGATCCGAACGAGATACCGAAACTCCCCGTTTTTCGCCGTGGCGCCATCAGCGATGTGCACATTCATGGGCTCGCTGAAGTCGCGAAGAAAGCCCGTCTCGACCCTCATGCGGGCATCCACAACCTCGAAAACCGCCTGTGTATTTGGATCGGCGCCACTCCAGCTCGCGTAGAAGTGGGTGGGTTCAGCAGGCGGGATCGTTGCGCAGCCAGAAATAGCCAGCGCCGCGCAGGCGCCGAAGATTGACAGGCTTGGGGCGTTTCGGGGCATTAGTGCGAACCCTCGCTCTGCACACACGCAAAACGCTAGCTTCGCCGAACGATCGCCTCAAGGTCAAGCCGGCGCGATGGTTGGCGATGTGCATGACGGTTCGCCGCCGAAACGGCCCCCTCAGCCCGTCGCGATCTCCATCCAGACCGCATGGCTCTGCCCCGGCGCCAGCGTCACCATGCCGGTCTCCCCCTCGCCGAACGGATTGGGCCGGCTGGCGCAGGGTTCGACGCAGTAGAAGTCATCACCCGGCGGCGCATAGACGTGCAGCCAGCGGCACTGCGGCGACGCGGTGATCGTGGTGGTCGGCAGGCCGGGCGCGCTCAGTTCGGCCCGCTGGGTCCAGCCGGTGTAGCAGTGGTCGATCAGGGTCGCGTGGCCCTCGACGCCCGCGCCATGGGCCCAGTCAGGCCCCCAGACGCCCTGATGATGCGCCGTCGGCAGCACGTCCTGATCGATCATCCAGACGCCATCGACCGACGCCTTGAGCGCCTCGCCCGGACGCAGGGGGAAATAGGGGTGGAAACCCAGGCCGGCGGGCATGGGCGTATCGCCGGTATTGGTCACCGACAGCTCCAGGCGCAGACGGCTTTCGCCCAGGACGAAGCGCTGCTCGGCGCGATAGGCCCAGGGCCAGTCGGAGGGCGCATGGTCATAGGAGAGCAGCGCCTGGGCGCCCTTGGCGGCGTCGACGGCCCAGGGGTGGCGCCAGCCCTGGCCATGCAGCGGATGGGGATGGTCGCCAAGGTTCGGCGTCAGAACACGGTCCTGGCCCTGGAAGGTGAACCGGCCGTGCGGAATGCGGTTGCAGAACGGGACCAGCGGAAAGCTGGAGACGTCCAGCGGATCGGTCGCGCCCCGCGCCATCGGCCGCAGGATATCGCGGCCCGCGACGGTGAAACCCGCGACGGCGCCGCCGACATCGGGGAACAGCTCAAGGCGCGCCGCGCCGTTTTCAAGAACGATCATGGCCGCATCGGTAGGGCGTTTTCCGGATCGCGCGCAAGCCTGAAGGGTAGCGCTCCCATGCGGGTCGACTTGCGCGATCGGGCCGGGCGATGCTCAAACTTGGCCATGACCGAGAAGCTCTCCGCCAGGACGGCGCGACGCATGGCGCTGGCGGCGCAGGGGTTTGGCAAGGCCCGTCCCGCCGCGCCGGGGCGACGCCATGTGCTGTCGACGATCGACACGCTGGGCCTGTTGCAGATCGACTCGGTCAATGTGGTGTCGCGCTCGCACTATCTGCCGCTGTTCTCGCGGCTGGGCGACTATCCGCGAACGCTGCTGGAAGATGTGGCCTGGGGCAAGACGCCCGCCCTGGTCGAATACTGGGGCCACGAGGCCTCGCTGATGCCGCGCGACCTGCACCCGCTGCTGCGCTGGCGGATGGCCGACGCCAGGGCCGGGATGGGCGTCTGGAAGGGCGTGGCGAAGTTTCTCGACAGCCATCCCGACCTGATCGCCCGGGCCCTGGACGAGATCCGCCGCCGCGGCCCGCTTTCAGCCGGCGAGCTGGAGACCGGCGCCAAGAAGGGGCCCGGCGGCTGGTGGGGCTGGAGTGAGTCCAAGCGCGCCGTCGAATGCCTGTTCTGGATCGGCGAACTGACCACCGCCACCCGCCGCGCCGGCTTCGAGCGGGTCTATGGCACGCCAGACCAGGTGCTGCCGGCGTCGCTGATCGAGGCCCCCACGCCCCGCCGCGAGGACGCCCACCGCGCCCTGCTGACCCGCGCCGCCGGGGCCATGGGCGTGGCCACCGAGCGCGACCTGCGCGACTATTTCCGCATGGGTCCCGTCGAGAGCCGCGCCCGCATCGCCGAGCTGGTCGAGGACGGCGTGCTGATCCCCGCCCGGGTCGAGGGCTGGGACCAGACGGCCTATGTCGCCGCCGGGGCTGCGCGGCCGCGCAGGATCGAGGCCACCGCCCTGCTCTCGCCGTTCGACAACCTGATCTGGTTTCGCGAGCGCACCGAGAGGATCTTCGACGCCCGCATCCGGCTGGAAATCTACACCCCCGCCCACCTGCGCACTCACGGCTACTATGTGCTGCCGTTCCTGCAGGGCGAGACCATCACCGCCCGGGTCGACCTGAAGGCCGACCGCAAGACGGGCCGGCTGTTGGTCCAGGCCGCCCACGCCGAGCCCGCCGCTGACGGCGACACAGCCTCCGCCCTGGCGCGGGAGCTGCGGCTGATGGCGGGGTGGTTAGGCCTGACGGACGTTACGGTCGCCGACAGAGGCGACCTGGCTCACGCCCTGGCGGCTGAACTGAAGCTCTGAACCGCGCGGTTGACGGGTCTGGTCAGGCCAGACCGGAACGACCTCAGGCGACCTCGCGGCCCTCGCTGAGGCATTCGCTGATGGCGCGCGCGCAGCCCGGTATGCCGAGCGCGCCGATGAACGACATGGCGACGGCGCCGACCAGCATCACGGGCTGAAAGATCGATTGGAAGAAGCGCATGGAGTCTCTCCGCAAAGCCTCACCGTTCGGCACGATGCAGACCAGTAAGCCCGAACCGTGACAATTGTTCCGGACCCGCACGGAAAAGTTCAGACGGCGTTGTTTTTGTCACCGGGACCCGGAAACCCGTAGGCCTGCCTGGCCGCCTCGATCCGGTCGAGCTTGGCCCGGAGGGCAGACCAGTCGTCGTCGGCGGCGATCGGCGCCCACAGGGCTTCGACCTCCTCGATCAGCAGTTCCTCGGGTTCCGGCTGCGCGAACACCGCATGGTCGAGGCGCTCTGGCCGATCCGGCTCGAAGTCGGCCAGGCGGCGGCGGAAATCGGCGAAGGCGTCCTGCCCGTAGAGGCCCGCGCGGGGGCCGGCCATGGCGCGGCCCTCCGACGCGGCGCCGCCAAACCAGTCGAAGAAGAACGGCTCCCACCGCAGATCGTCGCCGCCGCTGGCCAGCGCCTTGAAGGCTGAGCTGACCAGGTCGATGTCGGCCTGGGGGTCGCGCGGCTTCAGGGCCAGCCGTCGCAGCATCGCCGCGCGCAGGGTGTCGCGATAGGCGTCGGAAAAGCCGTTCAGCGCCTCCAGCAGTCCTGACTGATCCGTCACCAGGGTGAGGCAGGCGGCCAGTTGCTGCAGGTTCCAGAACACCGCCTCGGGCTGGCGACCAAAGCTGTAGAGGCCCGAGTGATCGAAATAGGCGGCCGTGAAATTGGGATCATTGCGCGGCAGGAACCGCCACGGGCCATAGTCAAAGCTCTCGCCGGTCACGACCATGTTGTCGGTGTTGAGCACGCCATGCACGAAGCCCGCCGACATCCAGCCGGAAAGGAGTTTCGCGCTGGCCTCGACCACCGCCCGCATCAGCACGGCCGGCCGGTCGGGCTGGTCGGCCAGGTGCGGGTAATAGGTCTCGACCGCGTGATCGACCAGCACGGTGATCAGGTCGGGGCGTTCCAGATAGGCCTGGCGCTGGAAGGTGCCGAAACGGATATGGCTGTGCGACAGGCGGGTCAGCACCGCCGAGCGGGTGGGGCTGGGCTCGTCGCCACGCTGCAAGGCCTCGCCGGTCTCGACCAGCGAGAAGGCCCGCGAGGTGGGAACGCCCACGGCTTCCAGAAAACTCGCCGCGAGGATTTCGCGCATGCCGCCCTTCAGGGTCAGCCGGCCATCGCCCTGCCGCGACCAGGGCGTCTGGCCCGAGCCCTTGGTGGCCAGGTCGAGCAGGCGGCCCGTCTTGCCTGGGGCAATCGCCGCCTCCCGAAGCTGGGCGAACAGAAAGCCCCGGCCATCGCCCAGGTCAGGATTGTAGCTGCGGAACTGATGGCCGTGATAGCGCATCGCCAGCGGCTGGGGCTGATTGCCGGGCAGCGGCGCGAAGCGGCCGAACGCGGTGAGCCATTCGGCGTCGGACAGGTCCTGCAGGCCCACCGTGGCCGCCGCACGATCATTTCGATAGCGCAGGCGGGTCATCGGAAAGTCGGCGGGAGCGACCGGATCGGCGAACTCGCGCCCCAGGGCCATGAACTGCGGATCGGGACGGTAGGCGGGCGATACGGTCATGGGTCGCAAATGAGCCCGCCCGCCCCGTCTGGCAAGCCTCGCCCGCCCCGTCTTGCAGGGTTGAGAATGGCGAGCGACCCGTGTCGCTTCTCGGCAACAGACCGCTCAGATCCTTTTGTCTGTAGGGGTTTTAACTTGCTCTGGCTGCCCGTGCTCCCTAACCGTTCAGTGTCAATTCGAACACGCGTTCGGGTGAGTCCAAACAAAAACAGCCGCAGGCGATGCAAGCGCTCGTGGCATAACGAACTGAGGTAGGAAATGCGCTTTACCCAGGTGCTTTGCGGCACGGCGTCCGCCGTCGTGCTCGCCGGTCTGTCCACCGCTGGAGCCGTTCAGGCCCAGGAAACTGACATCCCCACCGTCGACAGCATCGTCGTCACCGCCCAGAAGCGCGAGCAGAACCTGCAGGACGTGCCGGTCGTGGTGACCGCCGTCGGCGCCAAGCTGCTGCAAGACACCGGCGTCAAGGACATCAAGGATCTGACGATCCTGACCCCCGGCCTGACCGTCACCTCGACCACGTCGGAAGCCTCGACCACCGCCCGCGTGCGCGGCGTCGGCACCGTCGGCGACAACCCCGGCCTGGAAAGCTCGGTCGGTATCGTGATCGACGGCGTCTATCGTCCTCGCAACGGCGTGTCGTTCGGCGATCTGGGCGAAATGGATCGCATCGAAGTCCTGAAGGGTCCGCAAGGCACCCTGTTTGGCAAGAACACCTCGGCCGGCGTCATCAACATCGTGACCAAGGAGCCGGAATTCGGCTTCGCCGCCAATGCCGAAGCCACCATCGGCAACTTCAACGCCCACGGCCTGGCCGCTTCGGTCACCGGACCGCTGTTTGGCACCGAGACCCTGGCTGGCCGCCTGTATGTCGCCGCGCGCGAGCGTGACGGCTACAACGACGTCATCACCGGCAAGGGCCCCAGCAAGCGCGATGAGGACTCCGACCAGGGCTTCTACACCGTGCGCGGCCAGCTGCTGTTCGTCCCGGACGACAACGCGACCTTCAAGCTGATCGGCGACTACACCAAGCGCGACGAAAACTGCTGCGGCGCCGTGCAGATCCGCACCGGCCCGACCTCGGGCATCCTGGCCCTCGTCAATGGCGGCGCGGCTCTGGCCTCTACCGCCAAGCCCTATGACCGGATCGCCTATTCGAACCGCGGCGCCCCGTCGTCCATCGAGGACAAGGGCGTTTCGCTGGAAGGCAACATCACCCTGCCGTTCGGCGAACTGACCTCGGTCACGGCCATCCGCAACTGGCGCACCGACAACGGCCAGGACAGCGACTTCACCACCGCCGACCTGGCCTACCGCAACAAGGACGGCACCAACTACAGCGAGTTCACGACCTACACCCAGGAACTGCGCCTGGCCGGCAAGACCGAAAAGCTGGACTGGCTGGTCGGCGCCTTCCTGGCTGACGAGAAGCTCGATACCGGCTCCAACTTCCTCTACGGCAATGACTACGAGCAGTATCTGGGTCGCCTGTTGTCGCGTTCGGCCGCCAACCCGGCCGGCATCGCCAACTTCGTTGCGCTCCTGACCGGTCGCGCGCCGAACACCACGTTCACCCCGGGCAAGGGCCTGGTGGACACCTACGCACAGCGCTCCAAGACCATCGCCCTGTTCACGAACAACACCTTCCAGTTCACCGAAGCCTTCGGCATCACCGCCGGCCTTCGCTACAGCTCGGAAAGCAAGGACGTCGACGCCTACCAGACGATCACCGACGGCGGCGTCGGCTGCGGCTTCGCTCTGACCCCGGCCGGTCAGGGCCGTATCGCCAGCATCGTCGGCGCGGCGGCCACCCCGACCATCGTCGGCAACCTCTGCCTGCCCTGGGCCAACCCGCTGTTCAACAACCGCGGTACCCACCAGGAGCGCACCGACAAGGAATGGTCGGGCACGATCAAGGCGGCCTATCGTTTCTCGCCTGAAGTGTTCAGCTACGCCTCGTTCGCGCACGGCTACAAGGGCGGCGGCTTCAACCTGGACCGCGCTCAATCCTCGAACGGCCTGCCCAGCGGCGGCCAAGGCGTCCTGCCGGTGCTCGACACTTCGTTCCCGGCTGAGTTCGTCGACAGCTATGAAATCGGCCTGAAGAACACCCTGTTCAACCGCTCGGTGCTGCTGAACTTCACCGCCTTCTACCAGAAGTTCACCGACTTCCAGCTGAACACCTTCCTGGGCACCTCGTTCGCGGTGCGTTCGATCCCCGAAGTGACCTCGCAGGGTGTCGACGCCGACTTCCTGTGGTTCACCCCGGTGCGCGGCCTGACCGTTCAGAGCGGCTTTACCTACGCCAAGACCGAGTATGGCGATCAGAAGATCCCCAACGATCCGACCAACGCCCTGTCGCAGCTGCCGGGCAACCGCCTGTCGCTGGCGCCGGAATATTCGGCCTCGGGCTCGCTGACCTATGAGCGTCCGGTGGGCGACAACTATCGCGCCCGCTTCAACGTCGGCGCCAAGTACTCGTCGGACTACATCACCGGTTCGGACCTGTTCCCGCCCAAGACGCAGGACGCCTATACCGTGGTCAACGCCCGGGTCGGCTTCGGCGCCGCCGACGAAGCGTGGACCGTGGAACTGTGGGGCCAGAACATCCTCGACGAAGAGTACACCCAGGTCGGCTTCAACGCCTTCCTGCAAGGCTCGTCGGGCCTCAGCGCCACCAACACCACCTATGTGCCGGCTAACGACACCTTGACCTATGACGCCTTCCTCGGCGCGCCGCGTACCTACGGCGTGACCCTGCGGGCGAAGTTCTAACCGGGAGGGGATCCGGGGGCCCGCTCACCAAAGCGAGCAGGGCCTTTGGCTTTCGGATGAGGAAAGGGCGATCCGGGCAACCGGGTCGCCCTTTTTCTTTTGGCCTTCCGATCGCCGCCCAGCCGACGCACCCTGTGCAGAGGATTCGATCGCGAGGCAGGCCGTGAAGACGATCAGGATACTGGGCTTCTGGATATGCCTGGCCATTGGCGTCGCCGTGGGCGCCTTGGCCCAGCGAACGCCCCAGCCCGTCGGCGCCTCGGCCCCGGCCGCCGCCTTCTCGGCCACGCGCGCCATGCACGATGTGCGGGCCATGGCCCAGCGCCCCCACCCGACCGGCTCGGTCGACATCGTGCGGGTCCGCGACCACCTGCTGACCCGGATTGGCGAACTGGGCCTGGAGGTTTCGGTCCGGCCGGGCGAGGGCTTCCGCCCCTATTCGAAGGACGGCCGGTCCCTGGGCGTCGCGGCCGTGCAGAACGTGGTCGGCGTCCTGCCCGGACAGGACCGCGACCTGCCCGCCGTGCTGGTGATGAGCCACTACGATTCGGTGCACAATTCCCCAGGCGCCGCCGATGACGCCCTGGGGGCGGCGGCGGCCCTGGAGATCGCCCGCGCCCTGAAGGCCGGCCCGCCGCCGGCCCGCGACGTGATCTTCCTGTTCACCGACGGCGAAGAGGCGGGTCTGCTGGGCGCCGACGCCTTCTTCGCCCGCGACCCCACCGCCAAGCGGGTCGGGGTGGTGCTGAACATGGAGGCCCGGGGCGACGCAGGCCGCGCGGCCATGTTCCAGACCGGACCCGAGAACGGCGCCCTGATGGCCGTGATGGCCCGCGAGGCCGCCCGCCCCTCGGCCAATTCCCTGGCCTCGACCGTCTATGAGCGCATGCCCAACGACACCGATTTCACCCACGCGGTGGAAGCCGGGCTGCCTGGGCTGAACTTCGCCCTGATCGATAACCAGCTGGCCTATCACACGCCGCTGTCGACGCCCGAGCGGCTGGACCAGGGCAGCCTGCAGCACATCGGCGACCAGGTTCTGCCCATCGCCCGGGCCCTGGCCGACGGCCAGACACTCCCAGCCAAGACGCCCAACGTGATCTATTCCGACGTTCTGGGTCTGGTGCTGATCAGCTATTCGACGGCCATCGGCTGGGCGCTACTGGCCCTGGCCGCCGCGATGATCGGCTTCGTGACCTGGCGCGCCCTGAGCGGCGGGGTGACCTCGCCGCTGGAGATCGTTCGCGGCGTGGCCGGCGCCGTGCTGCTGCTGCTGGCCAGCGCCCTGGTGCTGCACCTGCTGGGCCGACTGCTCAACGTCAGCGACGGACAGAGGCTGTATGACCTGCTGGGCCGCTTTGACCTGTTGCTCTTGGGGGCGGGCGCCCTGGGCGTCGGCGCGGGGCTGCTGGTGATCACGGCCCAGGCGCGGGGCGCGCGGCGGATCTGGCCCAGCCTGGCCGCCATCGCCCTGGGCGGGGCCTGCAGCCTGGTCGGCGGGTTTGATCCCGTCGGTCTGGGCCTGGGCGCTGCGGTCGGCGTGCTGTGCTGGGCGGCGCTGGGCCCGCGGGTCGGGGTGCTGGGCGTCTGGATCGGCGGGCTGGTCATCCTGCTGCTGCTGTCCCTGACCGCCCAGATCCTGGCCCCCGGCGCGACGGTGATGCTGGTCTGGCCGCTGCTGCTGGCCGGCCTGGGCGCGACCCTGGCCATGGGCCTGGGCGGCACCCGCGATCGCCGCGTGGCCCTGGCCATGACCCTGGCCATGAGCGTGCTGGCCACCCTGACCATCGCCCAGCTGACCGCCTGGGGCGCCTGGACCTTCGCCGGGATCGGCCTGATGGAGCCCGCCGTCCTGGCTGTCTTCGTGCTGCTGGCCACCCCCGCCCTGGTGCCGATCACCTTCGATTTCGCGCAGTCACGCTGGGGCTGGCCCGGTGTGGTCGTGCTGGTCGTGACGGGCCTGGGCCTCGTGATCACCGCCGCCGTCCCCGCCGCCTCGGCCGACCGGCCCAACCTGACCGAGGCCCATCATCTGGCCGATCCCTCGACGGGCAAGGCCTGGCGGGTCTCATCGATGCCGCAGCTGGACGACTGGACCCGCACGGTCCTGATCGCCGACGGCGGGGTGGACCTGAAGATGCAGGCCCTGCCGCCGTTCCACGCCGATCCGATCTGGACGGCCCAGACCCGCGCCGTCGAGATCGCCCCGCCGATCCTGACCGCCGAACGCTCCGGCGACCGCCTGATCGTGCGGGTCATCCCCGGCCCCGGCGCCGAGGTGCTGAGCCTGAAGATCCGCGCCTCGACCGCTCTGCACGATCCGCGCCTGAACGGCCGGCCGATCATCCTGAACAGCCAGCCCGACGCCTGGTCGACCGTGACCTATCACGCCCCCGACCCCAACGGCGTCACGCTCAGCTTCACATCCGAGGCGACGGGCCGGGTCGAGGCCGCCGTGATGGAGATGCGCGACGGCTGGCCGATGGACGCCGCGCCGCCCGCCACCAAGCCGCCCGAGCTGATGGCCACCGGCATGTCGGACAAGACCGCCGTCCTGGCCCATGCCCGGCTGGCCTGGTAGGCGGAAGAGCCAGAGATCCAAGCACGCCTTGAAGCCCTCAAAAACCATGTCATCCCGGAAGCCTCGCAGAGGCTATCCGGGACCTAGGGGCCGGCGCACTGCGGTCACCCCTGGGTCCCGGCTCTCCGCTGCGCTACGGCCGGGATGACAAGGTTTTTTAGAGCTTCTGATGTCTCATCAACGGATGAGGGCGGCGTTATACCGCCACCACGCCCTCCGGCGGCGGATCGACGTACAGCGCCTCGACCAGGGCCGCGCGGCGCTCCAGCGTCGCGCGCTGGTTCACATAGCCCTTGTCGGTGATCTCGCCGGCGTCGATCGAGGGCGGTTCGGTCATCACGGTGAAGCGGGCGATGCGGCGCGACGAGCCACCGGCCCCGGCGTTGAACGCCGCCAGCCGCTCGCGCAGGAAGGCGGTCAGCTTCTCCATCGGCGTGCCGGGTCCCGGATCGGCGACCAGGGCCATCAGCCCCGAGGGCGAAGGCCAGAACAGCGCGCCGATGAAGCCCTTATCCTGACCGCAGATCACCGCGTCGGCGATATAGGGGCTGCACGCGGCCACCAGGTCGGGGCGCAGCACCCCGACACTGACCCAGGTGCCGCTGTCCAGCTTGAAGTCCTCGGTCACCCGGCCGTCGAACACCAGCCCCTTGGCCGGGTCTTCCGGATCGACGAACCGCGCCGCATCCCCAAGGCGATAGAAGCCCTCTTCGTCAAAGGCCGCCGAGGTTCTCTCGGGATCCTTGTGGTAGCCCGCCGCTACGGTCGGCCCCTTGACCCGCACCTCGAACTTGGAGCCGCTGGGGGCCAGTTTCAGCTGGATGCCCGGCAGGGGCAGGCCCACCAGACCGACCCGCTCGGTGATCCAGTGGGTGACGGTGATGCCTTGGGTCTCGGTCGCGCCATACATGGTGGTCAGCGGAATGCGCTGGCCGGTCTCGGCGACGGCCAGGGCCTGGATGCGGGTATAGACGTCGTTGGACAGGGTCGCGCCGCCATAGCCCATATAGCGCAGGTTCTTGAAGAACGAGGCGCGCAGCACCGGGTCGTTCTCCATCGCCTCGGCCAGCATGGAAAAGGCGATCGGGGCCGAGCCGAACACGATCGGCGAGACCTCGTAAAGGTTCTTGATCGTGGTCTCGAACATGCCGGGCAAGGGCTTGCCCTCGTCGATATGCAGGGTTCCGCCGGCCCACAGAACGGCGTTGAACCCGATATTGCCCGCCGAGATGTGGCTCCACGGCATCCATTCCAGGCTTTGCGGAACCTCGCCGGTCTCGGGCTCCTCCAGCTTCAGGCCGTCCTGGCCGGCGATCACCCCGGCCATCATGCCGTGGGTCTGGGGCACGGCCTTGGGCATGCCGGTCGAGCCGGAGGTGAACAGGTACTTGGCCACCGTCGCCGAGCCCAGGGTCTCGCGCGAGGCCTCGACCGCGAGGGTCGGGACCGTGGCGGCGATGTCGGCGAAGCTCACTGCGCCCTCGCCGGTTCCGTCTGCGGTGACCACCAGCACGGTCGGGTCGATGGCCTTCAGCGTCTCCAGCGCCTTGGCGAACAGCGCCCCGCTCTGGGCGAAGATCACCCGCGGGGCCACCTTGTCGAAACAGTGCTTCAGCTTGGCGTGGTCGCTCGAGATCAGGCTGTAGGCCGGGCTGATCGGCGCGGCCGGAACCCCGGCCGTGTAGGCGCCCAGGGTCATCAGGGCGTGCTCGATCGAATTGCCCGACAGGATCATCACGCTGTCGGCGCTGGTCAGGCCCTGGTCCAGCAGCCACTGGGCGATCCCCTCAACGGCGCGGAAGGCCTCGCCATAGGTCGTCATCCGCCAGGGGCCGTGACCGGGCTCGCGCTGCTTCAGATAGGGCCGCTCAGAGTGCTCGCCGGCCTTCTGCGCCAACAGGTGAGCGATGGAGCGCGGCCCCTCGCCGGGCGCGTGGTTGGAGGTGATGACCAGTGAGCCGTCAGGCCGATAGTCGACACTGACCTCGGGCCCCTTCATCGGCAGAGGCTTGAAAGCCACCGTGCTGACATCGCGCAAAGGCGACGCGCCATCCGAAGGCGTCATGGTCTCGCTCCCTGTAGGTTATCATTGTTCTCTTTGGGGCGAGACGTTAGCGCAATGCCGGCGAACGGCAAGATGGCTCATGGCCGACGCGGGGGCCGACGCGGGGCCGCCGTCACCCCTGACCGGCCACGGGGGCCCCTCACCGGTCGAAAACAAGGACAGACGACATCAGGTGACAAATATTTAAATACACAGGACCACAATTCCGACGCTAATACACGCAGCATCCACCCATCATTACAGATTGGTAAGGCGAAAACACCGCCTGTATTAGATCATGAAACACGTCGAACTCTATGCGCCGCGCACGACGCGCCATCGCCGCACCTGGACGGCGGCCGCGATCCCGCTGATCGTGCTGTTCTTCATCGCCGGCCAACTGCTGACCATCTTCGGCATTCTCAAGCCGATGGGCTTTCACCAGGCCGACCTGGCCACCCAGTGGCAGCCCCTGACCATCCAGCTTCTGGGCTTTGGCTTCACCGCCCTGCTGGTCCTGGCCTGGGCCTGGCTGTTCGAGCGTCGTTCTCCCGCCACCCTGGGCCTGAATGGCGACGCGCTGCTGCGCTATGGTCGCGGCCTGCTGGTCGGCGCCGGCTTCCTGTTTGCCTCGATCGGTCTGGCCTGGGCCCTGGGCGGCTACAAGATCGAAGGTTTCGGCGTCTGGACCGGCCCCTCCCCGGCCCTGTTCCTGCCGATCCTCTGCATCTTCGGCGGCTTCATGGTGCAGGGCGCGACCGAGGAGCTGATGCTGCGCGGCTGGCTGATGCAGCTGGTGGCCTCGCGCCATGGCCTGGTCGTCGCCATCCTCATCAATTCGCTGATCTTCGCCCTGCTGCACGCCGGCAATATCGAGCCGTCGCCGGAACTGGTCCTGGCCCTGGTCAATCTGGTGCTGTTTGCCGTGATGATCAGCCTCTATGCGATCAAGGAAGGCTCGCTGTGGGGCGTCTGCGCCTGGCACTCGATGTGGAACACCCTGCTGGGCGTCGGCTTTGGCCTGGACGTCAGCGGCGGCAAGATCGCCGTCCAGAGCCTGGTCGTCGACCTCGCCCCGGCCCAGGGCGCCCCCTGGTGGCTGACCGGCGGCGCCTTCGGCCCGGAAGCCAGCGTGGCGACCAGCGCCGTGCTGCTGGCCGGCGTGGTCTATTTCCTGGCCACCGGCGCGATGCGTCAGGGGCAGCGCTATTCGGCGCCGGGGCTGGGTTAGGCTGACCTTCCCTCTCCCCTTGCGGGAGAGGGTGGCCCAAAGGGCCGGGTGAGGGGTCGATCGCCCCGTCCGCCCGCGCCCAGCCGGTCCGCCGTCGCGGCGGCGCCGTTCTTCAACCCCTCACCCGAGCCGCTGTCGCGGCCCACCCTCTCCCGCAAGGGGAGAGGGATTTCGCCCGTCACCCCCGCCGCCAGACGTACGTCACGTCCGGCATCTTCTCCTCGTTGCGAGCCCCATCGGTCAGCTCTTCGATCCCGAAGCCGTGCCGCTCATAGAGCGCCCGCGCCCGCGTGTTTGACTGGAACGTATAGAGCCGCAGCTCATCCTGCTGGCCCTGCGCCAGCCGCACCAGGGCGCTGCCGATCCCGCGCCCATGGACGTCCGGATCGACATACAGATGGTCGATCCAGCCGGGCAGCAGGGCGACATGGCCTCGCAGGACCTCGCCCTCGAACGCGCCCCAGACCGGCCCGTCGACCATCACCTGGTCGCGGTAGAAGACCGCGTATTCCTCGGCCGTATGCAGCGCGGTGTCATAGCCCGGGATCAGCGCACCGCCACGGCGGTGCAGGTCTGCGGCGGCGAGACCTTCATCAGGGCGGAGACGGCGCAGGGTGATCATGCAGCGAGGCTAGTCCGGCGGCGGAGGCCGGGCAATTCGTGCTCGGCCCCAAAACCTCCCGTCATTCCCGCGCGCCCCTCAACCCGATCTCCCATAACCAAAACCTTGTCATCCCGGCCGGACGCCCTTCAGGGCGGGAGCGCCGGGACCCAGGGGCCGGCGCACTGCGGTTGCCCCTGGGTCCCGGCGCTCCGCTGCCTACGAGAGATGAAGGGCTTGGTGAGACGCGGGGACGTCTAAAAACTGAACGAAACCAGCACTAATCGATGCTACTTTTCACGTTATATTCAAGAGGAAACTCTATTTCCGCTCGAATTATCATTCCAAAAGGATTTGAATTCATCACATCCTCTATCACCCCGCCATTCTTCTCGACGTGATCCATCGCTTGCCTTTTCACAGATTCCTCGACGCTCTCATTGAGGTGGCGGATGAAGCCAGCGAACTTCGCGATCGGAGGCGCTAGTAATATTTCGTACTTAAAAGCGCTAAGGCGGAAGAGATCGATTGGAAAAGCAATTACTTCCCCACGCGGAATGCTAAGCGGCATCAACTCTGCAGCACCTGGCGCCCCCGCACTAATAATTATGGAAGCCCCGCGAGAAAGATGCGGCCCATTCGGACCTTCTATGAGATCTGATTGCTTCGAGTAGAAAAATGACAGGGCCCCGAATAAAGGACGCCGGTGACCTTTCGCGCCTGCGAGACCGGCAACTTTTTGATCTAGATGATCCATGTCATTTCGAAGCAGCGTGAAATCGCTCGTAGATTCTATGAAATCACGAGTTTTTGGACCGGCACCATTTTTTGCAATCGTATTTATTATGGTTCGAGCAGCGTGAACGCTGTCAACAATAGACCACGCCGCTGCGAACAATTCCGCTCGCTCGCAAGTTGTCGCAATACCGCGCTCCGCACACCTCAGCGCGCCCAGTCGAATTGCCTGAAAAGCCCAAGTCAAAGTATCTGAGATAAATACTAGCGCTTCAAACCGGATTTTCTCTTCACTTGAAAAACCCGCAGGCAATCGGCGCAGAAAGGCATCATCACCTAATATGGGTTGCCCATTATAGAGGAAAGATGCGTCGACATGTTCCTCGGCCATGCTTCCACGTTTATATAAACATATAAAAAAGTAAAAGGGGCGGAGCCTTTCGACCCCGCCCCTCCAAACTCAAACCTCAGCAGGTAACCCCTACTCCGCCGCCACCTTCGGCGCGTAGCCGAGGATCGCCTTGGTCTCGAGGAACTCGCCGAACGCGTGGTCGCCCCATTCGCGGCCGTTGCCGCTCATCTTGTAGCCGCCGAACGGGGCCATCAGGTCGGAGCCGGCGCCGTTGAGGATCACCTGGCCGGCCCGCAGGCGCGAGGCCACCTTGCGGACCTCACCCTCGTCGCCGCCCGAAATATAGGCCGCCAGGCCATATTCAGTATCGTTGCCGACCTTCACCGCCTCGTCGACCGTGTCGTAGCCGAGGATGGCGACGACCGGGCCGAAGATCTCTTCCTTGGCGATGGTCATCTCGTTGGTGACATTGGCGAAGACGGTGGGCTTGACGTAGTAGCCCTTGTCCAGGCCCTCGGGACGGCCGACGCCGCCGCTGACCAGGGTGGCGCCTTCGTCGATGCCCTTCTGGATCAGGCCCTGGATCTTGTTCCACTGCACGTCGGAGACGACAGGGCCCATCTTGGAATTGCCGTTGGGGTCGCCGACGGTGTGGGCCTCGGCGGCGGCGCGGGCGATGGCGATGACCTCGTCCATCTTCTTGCCCGGCACCAGCATGCGGGTCGGGGCGTTGCACGACTGGCCCGAGTTCATCATCACCGAGGCGACGCCGCCGGTGACGGCGCGCTGGAAGTCGGCGTCTTCGAGGATGATGTTGGGGCTCTTGCCGCCCAGTTCCTGGTGCACGCGCTTGACGGTCGGGGCGGCGTTCTTGGCCACCTCGATGCCGGCCCGGGTCGAGCCGGTGAACGACACCATGTCGACTTCAGGATGGCTGGACAGGGCCGCGCCCACCACCGGGCCGTCGCCATTGACCAGGTTGAACACGCCATGCGGCACGCCGGCGGCGTGCAGGATCTCGGTCCAGATATAGCCGCTGAACGGGGCGATTTCCGAAGGCTTGAGCACCATGGTGCAGCCCGTGGCCAGGGCCGGGGCGACCTTGCAGGCGATCTGGTTGACCGGCCAGTTCCACGGCGTGATGAACGCGCAGACGCCGATCGGCTCTTTCACGATGCGGGTCGTGCCGCGGTCTTCCTCGAACTTGTAGTTCTTCAGCACCGCGATGGCGGTCTGGACGTGGCCGATGCCCATGGCGGCCTGGGCGCGCTGGGCCAGCCAGGCGGGGGCGCCCATTTCCTCGGTGATGGCCTTGGCCATGTCTTCGAAGCGCTTCTGGTATTCTGCGACGATGCGTTCCAGCAGGTCGATGCGCTCTTCGCGGCTGGTCAGGCTGAAGGTCTCGAACGCCTTGCGGGCGGCCATGACCGCCTTGTCGACATCGGCGACGCCGCCCATCGAGATGCGGCCGCAGACCTCTTCATTGGCCGGATTGATCACGTCCAGCGTCTTGGGCGCGACCGGATCGACCCAGGCCCCGTCGATATAGAACTTGGTGTAGTCGCGCATGCTGTGCTCCTGCCCTTTGGGGGAATTGAGGTCCGCTCTGATTTAGGAAGCGGCGGGCCTTGTTCAAACAACCATTTTAATGATCGGCGTTCATGTGGGAAGCCCTCACCACATCACATCGCTGTCGACGCCGTCCAGAGCCTCGGCGATCCGCCGTCGCGTGCCGGGGCTGATATCGTCTGGCAGGGCGTCGGGGGCGAACCAGCCGACGGCGTGGATCTCGCCCTGGGCCGAGGATTGGCAGGGCTCCCAGGCGGTGATCCGATAGACCAGCACGTGGTCGCCGGGGTGGCGCGGCTCGTTGGAATGGGCCGACAGTAGCAGCGGCCGGCCCAGCACACGGATGCCGGCCTCTTCCTGCAATTCGCGGCAGAGCGCCAGCTGCGCCGTCTCGCCCCGCTCGACCCCGCCGCCGGGCAGGTACCAGCCAGGAATATAGGTGTGCTGGATCAGCAGCACCCGGCCTTCGCCATCGGTGACCAGCCCGCGCACCCCCAGCGTCAGCCCCCGGTTCCAGCGAAACCAGGCATAGACCAGGGGGCGGGTGAAGGGTTCGATGCGTCGGTGCCATAGCATGGCGGGGACGATAGCTGTCCTTGGTCTTGCGGTCAGGCCCCCGCCTCGCTAAAGCCGCAGGACCCTTGGTCTTCAATGGAGCCGCGTCATGATCGCGATCCTCGTTATCGGCGCCTTCATCGGCGTCTTCCTGGCCCTCAACTACTTCGAGTTCGGCCGTCTCGACTAAGCCAGCCATGAGCCCGGACCGCGCGGGGGGACGGGGCGCGGCCCTGGTCACCGGCGCGGGGCGTCGGATCGGCCAGGCCCTGGCGCTGGAAGCCGCGCGCGCCGGCTATGACGTGGCCGTGCATCATCGCGGCGACTCCAGCGAAGCCGCCGAAACGGTGGCCGCCGTCCAGGCCTTGGGCCGCCGGGCCATCGCCCTGTCGGCCGAGCTTTCGGACGAGACCCAGGTCGCGGGCCTGATCGCCCGCGCCGCTCCGCTGGGCCCCCTGACCCTGCTGGTCAACAGCGCCTCCAGCTTCCAGGACGACCGCGTCGGATCGCTGGACCGCGCCCTGTGGGACAGCCATCTCGAAACCAATCTGCGGGCCCCGATCGTGCTGGCGGAAGCCTTCGCCGCCGCCCTGCCGGGCGACGCCGAGGGCCTGATCGTCAATATCGTCGACCAGCGCGTCTGGCGGCCCAATCCGCAGTTCTTCAGCTACAGCCTGTCGAAAGCCGGCCTGTGGTGGGCGACCCAGACCCTGGCCCAGGCCCTGGCCCCGCGCATCCGGGTCAACGCCATCGGCCCTGGCCCGACCCTGCCCAACGTCCATCAGGCCCCCGGCGAGTTCGAGGCCGAAGCGGCCGGTACCCTGTTGCAGCGCCGCGCCACCCCCGACGACCTGACCGCCGCCCTGCGCTATCTGATTGACGCACGGGCGGTCACGGGCCAGATGATCGCCGTGGACGCCGGGCAGCATCTGGCCTGGCGCACGCCCGACATCGTCGCACCCTAAGAAAGGGCGCCGCTTGGCCGCCTCTCCCCTCGCCGAAAACACCGCCGATTCGGCTCCGGTCGCCCGCGTGATCGTGACCAAGGTCTTCGTGCGCGCGCTCAAGGTGGAAGCCTGGATCGGGGTCTATGACCACGAGCACGGCCGCCGCCAGCCGCTGGTCATCGATGTCGAGCTGGACGTCGCGGCCAGCCACTGCGAGCGCCTGGGCGACACCGTCAATTACGAGACCATCGGCGAGGCCGCCCGCGCCATCGCCGACGAGGGCCATATCGACCTGGTCGAGACCTTCGCCGAGCGCCTGGCCCAGGCCTGTTTCGCCGACAGCCGCGTGACCCGCGCCCGCGTGCGGGTCGAAAAGCCCCTGGCCCTGGCCCCACACGCCGCCGCCGCCGGCGTGGAAATCACCGCCGTCCGCGCATAATGGATCCGACCCACAGCGCCCGCCTCGCGCCGCTCCAGCCGGAAACGGTCTGGACGCTGAAGGACGGGACGCTGGTCGAGACGCGCGGCGTTCGGGTGCGCGGCTTTCCCCTCAGCGCCCTGACCCGCTTTCGCCTGGCCGCCGCGCCCAGGGGCGGACACCGCCGCGTGCTGCAGCTGAGCTTTGGCCGCGCCCGGATGGTCATCATCGCCCAGAGCTATGCTGGGCCCGGCCATGTCGAGGACCGGCTGGAAAGCTTCTCGACCTTCGTGCGCGCCCTGTCGCGCCAGGCCGCCGACGCCGCCCCCGCCGCCCGCTTCGACCTGGCCCGCATCGAAGCCCGCCCGGCCCTGACCTGGGTCGCCGGCTTGCTGGCCATCGGCGTCGTCGCCCTGCTGGTCTCGTCGCTCAGCGCCGGCATGGCCGGGGTCGGGATCGACATGGCCGCGCGGATGAGCTTCGTGCTGATCCTGCTGCTGGCCGCCCTGCCCTGGCTGTCGCGCGGCGATGGCTTTGATCCGCGCGACCCGCCGCGGGACCTGCTGCCCTAGAGCCGCGACGCCCAGGGTTACGGGACCTTCATTTGCATCGATCGCCGATAAGGACGATCCTTGGGACACCATCGTTTTCCAAGGTTCAGCTTCACAGTGACCGATCTCGACCCCGCCGTCCCACCGCCCCTGCAGGATGAGAAGACCCTGCCGATCATCGTCTACGCCCTCACCCTGGCGGGACTGATCACCGGGGGCGTCACCTCGGTGATCGCCGTGATCCTGGCCTATGTCAGCCGCAAGGGCGCGCCCGACTGGCTGCAGAGCCACTACACCTTCGCCATCCGCACCTTCTGGCTGTCGCTGCTGTTCGCCATCGTCGGCGGGGCGCTGACCGTGATCGGGATCGGGATCTTCCTGCTGGCCGCCCTGGGCGTGTGGATCGCCGTGCGCAGCATCATCGGCCTGTCGTTCCTGCTCAAGGGCCAGGCCTATCCCACCCCCAAGAACTGGATGCTCTGAGCCATGACCGACGTTTCAACGCCCGGCCTGCCGCCCACGGTCCGCGCCGAAGAGGACAAGGTCCTGCCGGCCGTCGTCTATGGTCTGTATCTGCTGGGCTTCGCCAGTTGCGCGGCCACCACCATCGTCGGCCTGATCGTGGCCTATGCCAACCGTTCGACGGCGGGACCGATCAACGAGAGCCACTACACCTTCGCCATCCGCACCTTCTGGATGACCATCGGCTGGTTCCTGATCGGCGCCATGATGACTCTGTTCGGCGGCGTGCTGTCGATCATTCTGATCGGCATACCCGTACTGTTGGCCGGCATCTTCATTCTGGGAACGGTCGGCGTGTGGTTCGCGGTCCGCTGCGGCGTCGGGATCTACTATCTGGCGCGCGGCGAAGCCTACCCCAGACCCCGGACATGGCTGATTTAGAGGCGCCTTTCGCGGCCGGCGCCCTGCGGAGCGTCGTCTTTCGGCACGCACTTCCCCTGCCAGTTGAGACGGCTCGACGGCAGGGCCCGGCTCGGCTGACCTGTGGCTCCTGGCGAATGGACGTCTTGGAGGGGGCGGCATGCTGGCTCGCATCGTAGGGATCATCTTGGGGACGATCCTGGCGACGTCGGGATACGTGGTCGCAGGCTGGGGGCAGCTGGGAAGCTGGGCCGCGCATCTCGATCTCGGACCGTTTGAGCCGCATCGACCATTAGCCGGTGCGGCGGCGGCGATACTCGGGGGAGTATTCGTCGTCGCCGCCCTGACGCCTCGCCCCAAGCCCAAGCGGCGAAAGACGGGTCCTGTCGCCCTGGACCTCGAAGGCGGCCTGGAAGCCGCGCCGGTCATCGCGCCGGCCCAGGACTTCGCGCCCATCGCCACGCCCGTACTCAACGTCTCGCCGGCGCCGGCTGCGGCGCGCCCTCCGGCCCCAGTGACTCGGCAGGCCCCTGCGCCGGCCAAGCCCGCCGCACCCGCAGGCGACACCTTCGCCCACCTGCGCGAGCGCATGATCGCCCAGACCCGGGCCGAATCCTGGTCCGAGGCGGCCCGACTGCTGATCGCCATGAAGGGCGCCGCCAGCGGCGACCGCGAACTGGCCACCGTCTATCGCGACCTGGGCGATTTCGCGCGCAGCCAGGGTCAGATGGACGACGCCGCCGAGGCCTATGACACCGCCGTCTCCCACGCCCGCGACGCCCTGCGCGCCGCGCCCGGCGACCTCAACGCCATGGAACTGCTGGCTGGAACCCTGGCGGGTGTTGGCGACGTGGCCGAGGCCGAGGGCCGCCTCGACGACGCCCTGTCGGCCTTCGAGGAATCCCTGGCCCTGCGCCGGTCCAGCGGCGGCCGCGAAGCCGGGGACCCGGGGGCCCAGCGCGCCCTGTCCGTATCGCTGGAGCGTCTGGCCGACCTGCGTGAAGATCGCGGCCACCGCATGCGGGCGCTGGATCTCTATCGCGAAAGCTATGACGTCGCTGCGCGGCTGGCGGCCGCCGACCCGGCGCGGTTCGGCTCGGACCTGGCCTTGACCCGCCAGCGGCTGGCCGAGCTTGAGGCCAAGGTCTCGACCTGACCTCGCGTTTTCCCGCCTGAGAAACCCGTAGCTCCGGGAAACGCGCGATAACTGGCGAGACGCCCTGGCTGCTGCCGGGAGAACGCCTGTGCGCCGCCGTGATGCTGAACTCGACGCCCAAGCCCCGGCGCGGGAGCTGAAGGCAAGCGTCGGTCAGTGAAACTCAAAAACCCGATCTCGAGGGGCTCTGGTGAACGCTGACCAGATATAGACATGGCGAGACGCGGAAAGATCAATCATTTCTCAAATACAATATCCATCAACTCTCTGATCTGAATGTTCGAAACATGAACTCCATGTAATGATTACAGAGATACAAAAACCTTTCACCCTTGTAACTTGAGATAAACGCACCAGACCGGCAGACCTCTCTGCGTAAGTTCGAGGGGGAAATCGATGACCAGAACCATTCTGCTGGCCACCACAGCGCTTGTCCTGACCGCCGGCTCGGCCTTCGCGGCCCAGACGGCCGAAACGCCGGCGCCGGCCAGCGCGGTCGCGGGCGACGCCAGCCAGCGCGGCGTTCTGGTCTTCCAGCCCGACTTCTTCGCCGCCCAGCGCCCCAACACCGCCCTGGACATGATCAACCGCGTACCGGGCTTTTCGGTCAATGACGGCTCGGGCGCGCGCGGTTTCGAGGGCGCGGTCGGCAACATCCTGATCAACGGCAATCGCCCGGCCTCCAAGAACGATACCGGCTCCAGCGTGATGTCGCGCACCCCCGCCAACCAGGTCGAGCGCATCGAACTGATCCGCGGCGGCGCGGCCGGCGTCGACATGCAGGGCTATTCGGTGATCGTGAACGTGATCCTCAAGACCACCGCCAGCCGCCAGTCGATCCTGACGATGAACGCCTTCCTGTTCGACGGCGGGCACGACGTCTTTGGCGGCTCCTACCAGTTTACCGCCCGCGAGGGCGAGCGCAGCTGGGGCGTGACCCTGTCGGACGGCATGGGCACCAGCGACTCCAACGGTCCGGGCCGCACGATCCGCCGCGACGGGACCGGCGCAGTGACCCGCGATGAATTCTATCAGAACGACGGCTGGGGCGGCGGCCGCTCGATCCGCGGCAATTTCAACGGCCCCGTGGCCGGCGGCAAGCTGGACGCCACCGCCCGCTACGGCGTCGGCGACTGGCAGCAGTGGACCGTGCAGCGTTCGCCCGTGGCCCAGCGCGAAAGCGACTACCAAAACGAAGACAAGGACGGCGAGCTGGGCCTGACCTGGACCCGCCCGATCGCGCCAGGCTGGACGCTGGAGACCCGTGCGATCCACGAGTTCGAGACCTTCGACGAGGTCTCGACCGGCAAGGAGACCCTGGGCGGCGTCGCCCGACCCGAGCAGAAGTTCAGCGCCGAGGGCGAATCGTCCGAGTCGATCTTCCGCGCCCTGGTGCGCAGCGAGCGTTCGGCGTCCCTGACCCTCGAGGTCGGCGGCGAGGTCGCCTACAACATGCTGGAAGTCGACCAGGCCTTCACCCAGGGCGGCGTGGCCGTGCCCCTGCCCTCGACCTCGGTCAAGGTCGAGGAAACCCGCGGCGAGGCCTTCTCCAAGGCCACCTGGCGGGTGAACCCCAAACTCAGCCTCGAAGGCGGCCTGCGGCTGGAAACCTCGACCATCAAGCAGTCGGGCGACGCCGACCAGGAAAAGAGCTTCTTCTTCGCCAAGCCGCGCCTGCTGGCCACCTGGACGCCCGCCGACAAGAACCAGGTCCGGTTCCGCTTCGAGCGCGAACTGGGCCAGCTGGACTTCGGCGACTTCGCCGCCTCGGCCGAGCTGGACGACGGGACCGTCTATGGCGGCAATGTCGATCTGGAACCGGAACAGCGCTGGATCGCCGAACTGACCTATGAGCGCCGGTTCTGGGGCGAGGGCATCGTCTCGATCGGCTATCGCCACGACGAGATCATCGGCGTGATCGACCGCCTGCCCCTGCCGGGCGGCCTGTCGGCGACCGGCAATATCGGCGACGGCACGCTGGACAAGCTGTCGGTCAACATCGTCGTGCCGGTCGACAGGCTGGGCATCCCGGGCGGTCGTTTCACCTTCAAGAACGACTGGAACGAGACCCACGTCACCGACCCCACCACGGGCAAGGACCGGCCGATCTCCAATGTTCGCCCCACCCAGGCTAATCTGGGCTTCCAGCAGGATCTGGTGCGCTACAAAACCCAGTGGGGGATCAACTGGCTGCCGCTGCTGGGCCAGGGCACCTATGATCCGGACCAGACCAGCGTCTGGCGCGGCGCCCAGTATTACGAGGCCTTCGTCGAATACAAGCCGACCCCGACCCTGGCGATCCGCGCCCAGCTGAACCTCTGGGACGACTACAGCCAGAAGCGCACCGTCTATGCCAACCGCACGACCCGCGCCGTGGCCTTCGTCGAGGACCGCGCCATCAACCCCAACACCTTCGTCTCGCTGCGCCTGCGCAAGACCTTCTGAAGTCGGGCCACACGCCAGGACCTCCGCGAGCCGTCCGGGAGCGATCCCGGGCGGCTTGGTCGTTCAGGGCCGCGCCGCTGAAACACCGCTCATCTCTTCGTCACGGCCGGTGATCGAGCACGCAGAACGGCCGCCGCGCCTGTTCTGGGTCGTGCTCGCCTTGCGGGCCTCGTCGATCTCGGCCACCGTGCGCCCTGGACCTCCCGACATTCCGACCGACAGACAAGTGGACTCAACGGCGATGATAGCCCCCCTGCAGCAAGGCGCGGCCGACCCCCGGCTTATCCTGCGCGAGGAAGAGCTGGACAGCGGCCTGGAGCTGATCCTGCTGGCCGAGGCGGCCCTGTGGGCGGCGGTCGACACGGCCCTGGAAGCCGAGGGCCTGGGCCTGGGCCGCTCGCACTGGCGGGCCGCCTTCCTGCTGCGTCGCCGGCCCGGCATCGGCGTGCAGGACCTGTCCAAACTGACCAGCCTGTCCAAGCAGGCCGCCAGCCGCACCCTGGCCGACCTGACCAAGGCGGGGCTGGTCGAGCGCGGCTCGGGCGATCTGGACGGCCGGCGCAAGCCCGCCGTGCTGACGCCGGAGGGCGTGGCCTTCGAGGCTCGCACCGCCGACCGGCTGCGCACCCTGCTGGCCAAGGCCTATCGCACCGGCGGGCTGGACGGGGTGGCGGGTACGCGCCGCATCCTGGCGGCTCTCGCCGGGCCGAGACAGGGCGTGGGTCCGACGCGTAGAGTGGTGGCATGACGCCCGAGGAACGCCGCGAACGCCATCTGCTGGTCGTCGATGACGACGACCGCATCCGCAAGCTGCTGAAGGAATTCCTGGTCCGGGCCGGCTTTCGGGTCAGCACCGCCGCCGACGCGGCCGGCGCCGACCGACTGTGCGGCTCGCTGGACTTTGACCTGATGGTGCTGGACGTGATGATGCCGGGCGAGGACGGCATGGCCTTCACCAAGCGCTTGCGGGCCATGGGCGGCGAGACCGGCAAGACCCCGATCCTGATGCTGACAGCCCGCGACCAGACCCAGGACCGCATCGAGGGCCTGAGCCACGGGGTCGATGACTATCTGGGCAAGCCGTTCGAGCCGCAGGAACTGCTGCTGCGCATCGAGGCCATCCTGCGCCGCACCAATGCCCGGCCCACCGGCCCGCGCGAGCTGTCCCTGGGCCGCTGCTCGTTCGAGCCCGAGCGCGGCGAACTGACCTGCGACGGCCAGCCGGTGCGCCTGACCGAGGCCGAAGTGGTCTTGATGCGCCGCCTGGCCCGCTCGGCCCACGAGCCGGTCGACCGCCTGGAACTGGCCCGCGACACCGCCGACGCCACCGGCCGGGCCATCGACGTTCAGGTCACCCGCCTGCGCCGCAAGATCGAGCCGGATCCGAAGAACCCGCGCTATCTGCAGACGGTGCGCGGCATTGGGTATCGGCTGGCGCCGGATTGATGCGCCTGCGCGCCAAGCTCTACATCCCCCGCCAGATCAAGCGCTGGCTGCCGACCTCGCTGTTTGGCCGCTCGCTGCTGATCATCGTCCTGCCGGTGGCGGTGATGCAGATCGCCGTGACCTGGGCCTTTTTCGACGCCCACTGGCAGACGGTGAACAGCCGCCTGTCCGAAGGCCTGGCCGGCGACGTCGCCTGGGCGGTGGCCAGCTATCAGGACGATCCCAGTCCCGAGGCCGTAACCAAGCTGGCCGACCGGGCCGAGGAATCCCTGGCCCTCTCCATCGCCTTCCAGAAGGGCAAGAAGCTGCCGACCAGCCGGCGCACCTCGCTGGTTCCGGCGCTCGACCGCTCGCTGCAGGACGCCCTGGCCGACCGGCTGAACGTGCCGTTCTGGTTCGATACCACCCGCTACACCGCCTATATCGACATCCGCGTGCAGGTGAGCGGCGGGGTGCTGCAGATCTACGCCCTGCGCGACCGGGCCTTCGCCACCCAGGGCCATATCTTCATCGTCTGGATGGTGGTGGCGACCCTGCTGCTGACGGCGGTGGCCATCCTGTTCATCCGCAACCAGGTGCGGGCCATTGAGCGCCTGGCCGACGCGGCCGACGCCTTCGGGCGCGGCGGCGATATCGACTTCAAGCCGCACGGCGCGCGCGAGGTGCGCCAGGCCGCCATGGCCTTCCTGGCCATGAAGGCCCGCATCCAGCGCCATATCGAACAGCGCACCGCCCTGCTGGCCAGCGTCAGCCACGACCTGCGCACGCCGCTGACCCGCCTGAAGCTGGAAATGGCCTTGGCCGAGCCGTGCGAGCGGATGGACGCCATGAAGGGCGATCTGGCCGAGATGGAGCACATGATCGACGAGTACCTGGCCTTCGCCCGCGGCGAGGGCGGGGAAGCGCCCCAGACCGTCGACCTGGCCGAGCTGATCGGCGGCGTGGTGGCGGCGGCGCTCCGGGCTGGCGCTGCCGTCGAGTCCAGCGTGCCGCCCGAACTGACCGTCGAGCTGCGTCCCAACGCCTTCAGGCGGGCGCTGGCCAACCTGATCGACAACGCCAAGGCCTATGGCGATCATGTGAAGGTCACGGCCGCCGCGCGGATCACCGGCGGCGTCGAGATCGTCGTCGAGGACGACGGCCCGGGCATCCCCGAGGATCGCTACGAGGAAGCCTTCAAGCCGTTCAACCGGCTGGATGAATCGCGCAACCAGAACGAAAAGGGCGTCGGCCTGGGCCTGGCCATCGCCCGCGACATGGCGCGCGGCCTGGGCGGCGACCTGGTGCTGGAGCGGTCAACGATGGGCGGGCTGCGGGCGGTGATGCGGTTGCCGTAGGGCGGCGATCAAAGCCCTCCCCCTGAAGGGGGAGGCGGCCGGAGGCCGGTGGGGGAAGACCGCAATGGGTCAGCCGTCACTTCCCCCTCCGTCGCCTATGGCGACACCTCCCCCATCAGGGGGAGGACTAGCTACTCGAACCCCGCCCCGATCTTCGAGAGCCGCTCGGCCATCTGCTTGAGGCGCTTGTCGAGCTCGGCCATCGTCCGGTTCAGCGCGCCCTCGTCGTCGCGCCAGACCTGGACCGTGCGCGCCCAGACCGCGGTCATCGCCGCCAGCCGAACCGGCGTGGCTTCCACGCCGCCGGCCTCGAGGATGGCCCGCGCCGTCTTGGGAAAGCGCAGGGCCGAGACCACCAGCCCCTCGGAAGCCGCTATGGCGATCAGCGCCGCGCGGTGCGGCTCCATGGCCTCCAGCCGGGCCATGGCGGCGTCGAACAGGCGGTCATGCGAGGTCGCCTCGTCGGCCGAGACCGTGCCCAGGGCGGCGCGGTCAAAGCGGGTCGACAGGTGGGCCAGCACCGCGCCCTTGCCCGAGGCCAGGGCGTACAGCTCGGCGAACGGGATCTCGGCCTTCAGGGCGATGTCGCGCAGGGCGATGAAATGCCAAGGCCTGTCAGTCGCCAGGGCCAGGGCGGCGGCGGCGGCGCGGTCGAGAATGTCTTCAGCGGCGGTCATGCCCACTCAGATGGCGGGCGCCGGGGACGATGGCAAGGCGATGCGCGTCCCCGGCGACTTCAAATCAGTCGATCTTGACGAACGGCGTCGAGGCTCCGGTGACCTTGGGCAGCACACCGTCCCACTTCTCGATCGCCTGCTGCTGCAGGACCTGGGGATTGGAGCGCAGGGCCTCGCCCTTGATCCGGATGGCCTCGGCCTCGCCCTTGGCCTTGGCGACGGCGGCGTTGGCCAGGGCGGTTTCCTTGGCTTCCAGCGCCTTGGCGGCCAGGGCTTCCTGCTCCAGCTGGGTCTTGCGCTGCATCTGGTCGATCACGGCGGTCGGGTAGCGGATGGATCCGATCCAGTCCATTTGCGACACCGTCACACCGTGCTTGGCCCACTTGCCGGCGACCCGGGCGAAGGCCTTCTGGATCACCATCTGGCGGCCGCCGCTATACAGGGTCTCGACCCCGACCTTCTCGGCCTCGGCCGCGACGGCCGAGCGGACGTCGTTGCGGATCGGACCGTCCAGCAGCTGGTCGAAGGTCAGGCGATAGGTCTGGTACAGGTTCGGGGCCGAGGCCGGATTGACCTGCATGGTCACCGAGACGTCGGCCGTCATCGGCAGACCGGTATTGTCGGAGAAGGTGATCTCCTCGTTCTCGTTGCCGCGCTCGTCCTTCTCGCGGGTGTAGCTGTAGGTGCGCTGGATCACCGGGTACTGGACGATGCGCTCGCCGATGCCCCGGAAGTACCAGCGGGCCGGCAGGGCGTCGTTGGAGACCCCCGCGCCAGAGCCCAGCGTCTTGATCTTGACCCCGACATTGCCGGGTTCCACGGTCGTGCTGTGTGAAAGCACCTGGCAGCCACCCATCAGCAGAACCAGCACACCGACGGTAATGACCAGCACGTTGCGCAAGGCGGTCGGAGTCATCGGCTTGCGGGGTAAGTTGGACACGGTGCTCATGGCTTGGAAATCTCTTGGCGGGTGTCGGGCGAAAGGCCCCTGGCGACATCACGAAACATCAGGCGGCCGAGCCAGGCCATGCCCAGAACACCCGCCGCAGCCGCCAGGACCGAGCCGATCATGCCAAGGTCAGAGGCCGATCCCCACAGGGGACCGATCACCACTCTGAGAAGCACCACGCCGGCGGCCGCGAACAGGATCAGATAGGCGACCGCCTTGGCGATGCTGAAGTACTGCCTGTCGGTCATTCGTCCTCCAGCAACACGCGCACGGGCCTATTGAACAGTCTATCGCGCCGCTCAGGCCAGGCGAGTGACTTTTTTGGTTAGGTCCGGGTCAGGCTGGCTGATCGCCCAGTTCCTTCGACCGCGCGATGGCCGCATCCAGCGCCCGGGGTAGCAGGTCACCAAACCCGCCTTCGCCCATCAGCACCGCCAGCGCCGCTGCCGTGGTGCCGCCGGGCGAGGTGACCTGTTTGCGCAGTTCGGAGGGCTCCTCGCCGCCGGCCTCCATCAGGGCCGCCGCGCCGATGATGGTGGCGCGGGCCAGCTGGGCGGACGCCGCCGGATCCAGGCCCGCCCCAGCGCCTGCGGCTTCGAGCGCCTCGACGAAGGCGTAGAGATAGGCCGGGGCCGAGCCCGAGACGGCGGTGGCGGCGTGCATCAGCGCTTCGTCGTCCAGATCCACCACCGTGGCGACCGGCGCGAACAGGGCGTGGGCGGCGGCGCGGGCCCTGGGATCGACGGCATGGATGCTGGCCGTGCCCCGACCGATGGCGACGGCGGTGGTCGGCATCACCCGGGCCACGGCGCGGCCGCCGAAGGCTTCGGCGATGTCGGCGGCGCTTACACCGGCGGCGATCGAGACAATGACGGCGTCGGGGGCAAGGTGGGGCACGACATCCTTGATCGCCTCGCGCCAGATCTGCGGCTTGACGGCCAGCAGTACGGTCCTGGCGGCGGCCAGAGCGTCAAGCGGCGGATTGACCAGAGCGCCTTCAAAGGCAGCGGCGTCGACATTGGGATCGCGAACGATCAGGTCAGCGGCGGAAAAGGCCCCAGCTTCGCGCCAGCCCTGAATCAGAGCGCCGCCCATGCGACCAGCGCCGAGGAGGAGGATGGGGGTCATGAGAACTCCTAGCTGTCATCCCGGACGGCCTGAAAGGCCGATCCGGGACCGCCGGAAGCTATAGCGCCTGTCGCGGTCCCGGCTCTTCAGCCCGCGATGCGGGCTTTCGGCCGGGATGACAAGCTGATTATGCCTGACCCACCGTCTCGAACATGCAGGCAGCCATGGCCTCGTCCGGGGTCTTGGCGCCCTGCAGCAGGAAGTCGAAGGCCGGATAGAAGCGGTCGGCGGCCTCGACGGCCGCGTCGATCATCGAGGCGGCCTGGGCCATGGTCGGGCGCTCGCCCGATGGCAGGGCCAGGGCGTGGCGGAACACCACCTCGCCATCGTCGGTCCAGACCTCGAAATGGCCCAGCCAGACGCGCTGATTGATCATGGCCAGCAGCTCATAGGCGCTGGCGCGCTTGGTCTTGGGCGCGCGCAGGTCCAGCGACAGGCACAGCTGCAGGCAATCGGCCTCGGGCCGCCAGGCGAACCACAGCTCATAGTCCTTCCAGTCGCCGGTCAGGGCGAAGGCCAGATCGCCGTCGTCGGTGCGATCAAAGGTCAGGTTTTCGGCCGACAGAACATGCTCGACCACTTCGAGGGGGTCGAGAGCCATCAGGACGTCGTCGTCTTCCGGTTGGGCGTCCATGGGAATCCTGCGCGTCCCGTGAGCGATGGCGGGCGTGAGACCCACCATGAATCGCTTACGTCGCGTTGAGTCTAATCTGGTTCGCGAGCGGCGGAACAGCCCCTTCACGTCGAGAGCGAAAGACCGTCCGCCTATTCGCCTGTTGCCGCCGACTTCTTGTCGGCCTTGGGGGCGGCGGGCTTCTTGGTCTTGAGGCTGGCGACCTCTTCGCGCAGGGCTGCAACCTCGGCCTTCAGCGCCTCGAAATCCTCGCGGCGGATCAGGTCGAATTCGGCCGCCAGACGATCAGCCTGGGCCCGCATGGCGGTCTTGGCTTCCTCGCCGGCAGTCTGGGCAATGCCCATGGCCGCCTGGGTGAGCTTGGCGAATTCGTCGAGGAAGGGGTTCTGGCTGTGCATCGAGGTTCCAGGTGCGGGCGGCTTTTCCATGATCCTTATATGGTAAGCGGGGGGTGAAAGCGAAGGCCGAACCGGCTATGCCTGCGACGATCTGTCCAGAACGGAGCCAGCGGCGTGATCTTTCCCGATATCGACCCGGTCGTGCACATCGGCCCGCTGGCCCTGCAATGGGGCCCGCTGGCCATCCGCTGGTACGCCCTGGCCTATGTGGCCGGCATCCTGCTGGGCTGGCGCTACATCATCCGGCTGGTGGGCAGCCCGTCCGTCTGGAACGGGCGGACGCCGACGGCGACGCCGCTGCAGATCGACGACCTGATCCTGTGGATCACCCTGGGCATCATCCTGGGCGGCCGGCTGGGCTATATCCTCTTCTACATGCTGATGAACGAGGGCCAGCGCGGCGGCCTGATGGACAACCCGCTGGCGGCCTTCAAGATCTGGGAGGGCGGCATGTCCTTCCATGGCGGCTTCCTGGGCGTCTGCGCGGCCATCGCCCTGTTCGCCCGCCAGCAGAAGATCGACGTCCTGAAGCTGGGCGACCTGATCGCGCCGGTCGCGCCGATCGGTCTGTTCTTTGGCCGGGTGGCCAACTACATCAATGGCGAGCTGTGGGGCCGTGTCACCGACCATCCGTTCGGGGTGATCTTCTGCAACCAGACGATCCAGAACGCCAATCGCGGCACATGCCCTGCCGGTCCCGACCCCCGCCATCCCAGCCAGCTGTATGAAGCCGCGCTCGAGGGCGTGGTTTTGTTCGCGATGCTCTGGGTGGCGACCCATCACCTGAAGTGGCTGCAGCGCCGCGGCGCGCTGATCGGGACCTTCCTGATCGGCTATGGCCTGTTCCGCGCCCTGCTGGAGAACGTGCGCAATCCCGATGAAGGCATGCCCGACTTCCCCTTAGGCCTGACCATGGGGATGATCCTGTCGATCCCGATGCTGCTGGTCGGGATCTGGCTGCTGTGGAAGGCCCTGCGCGAACCGGCCGACCAGACCCATGAGCCTGCTTGATCGCCTGAAGGCGCAGATCGCCCAGGACGGACCGATCGGCGTCGCCGAATATTTCACCCGCTGCCTGCACGATCCGCAGGATGGCTACTACGCCACGCGGCCAGACCTGGGGGCCGGCGGCGACTTCATCACCGCCCCGCTGGTCAGCCAAATGTTCGGCGAGCTGATCGGCCTGTGGGCGGTGGAAACCTGGATCCGCATGGGCCGCCCCTCGCCGTTCCGGCTGGTCGAGATGGGCCCCGGCGACGGGACCCTGACCAGCGACCTGTTGCGGGCGGCGAAGCTGGCGCCGGACTTTCTCGCCGCCGCCGACCTGTGGCTGGTCGAGGTGTCGCCGCCGCTGCGGGCGCTGCAGGCGCAGCGACTGGCCGGCGCCGCGCCGCAGTGGGCCGATCGGCTGGAGGCGGTGCCGGGCGGCGCGCCGATGATCCTGGTCGCCAATGAGGTGCTCGATTGCCTGCCCGCCCGACAGTTCGTCCGGACCGAGACCGGCTGGGCCGAGCGGGTGATCGGGCTGGATGAGGCGGGGGATCTGGCGTTTGGGTTGAAGGCCCTAAGTCCTCCCCCCAGAGGGGGAGGGAACCGCGCAGCGAAAACAGCTGTCATCCCGGACAAGCGAAGCGCAGATTCGGGACCGCCGGAAACACTGAGTTCGGGCGTCGGTCCCGGATCTTCGCGCTTCGCGCTCGTCCGGGATGACAACCGTTTTTCGGCGACAGGCGAAAGCCTCCCCCATCAGGGGGAGGACCTGCCACCCGGCGCCATCCTGGAATCCTCGCCCGCCCAGGAGGCCCTCGGCGCCGAGATCGGCCACCGGGTCGCCACCGAGGGCGGCGCGGCCCTGCTGATCGACTATGGCCGCGACGCAGCCGGTCCCGGCGACACGCTGCAGGCCCTGCAGGACCACCGCAAGGTCGACCCGCTGAAGAGCCCCGGCCAGGCCGACCTGACCGTCTGGGCCGACTTCCCCGCCGTGCTGGCGGCGGGCGTCGAGGCCGGCGCGAAGGCCGGGCCGATCCTGCAGCAGGCGGTCTTTCTGGCGATCCTGGGCATCGAGGCGCGGGCCCAGGCCCTGGCCGCCGCCCGCCCTGATCGCGCCGACCAGATCGCAAGACAGCTTGATCGTCTGACCGGTCAGGCGCAGATGGGCGCGTTGTTCAAGGCCGTGTGCCTTCATGCGCCCGGTTTCACGCCGCCTGGTTTCGAGGTCGCCGGACAGGATGCATAATGACATGCCGCACAGCCAACTGCCCACCATCCAGTCGCCGCTGCTGGCCGCCGTGCCCGGCGTCCGCCACGCCTTCTTCACCCGCCAGGGCGGGGTCTCGACCGGGATCTATGACAGCCTGAACGTCGGGCGGGGCAGCAAGGACGAGCCGGCCGACGTGATCGAGAACCGGGCCCGCACCGCCCGCTGGTTCGGGGTCGCGCCCGAAGATCTCAACACCTGCTACCAGATCCATTCGACCATCGCGATCGTCGCCGACGGGTCCTGGGGCGACGTCCGGCCCGAGGGTGACGCCGTCGTCACGCGGACGCCCGGCGTGATCTGCGGCGCGCTGTCGGCCGACTGCGCGCCGGTGCTGATCGTCGATCCCGTGGCGCGCATCGTCGCCGCCGCCCATGCCGGCTGGCGCGGCGCCCTGGACGGCGTCGTCCAGGGCGCTGTCGACAAGATGGTGGTGCTCGGCGGCGATCCGGCGCGGATGGTCGCGGCCGTCGGTCCCTGTATCGGGCCGGACTCCTATGAGGTGAGCGTCGACTTCCTGCACCGCTTCGAGGCGGATAGTCCGGGTTCGGGCCACTTCTTCCGGCCCGGCGTCAGCGACGACAAGCGGATGTTCGACCTGCCCGCCTTCGTGCTGGACCGCCTGCGCACCGCCGGGATCGAGCAGCGCGAATGGGTGGGCCACGACACCCGCGCCGAGGAAGCCCTGTTCTTCTCCAACCGCCGCGCCTTCCTCAACGGCGAGGGCGACTATGGGCGGCTGCTGTCGGCGATCGCGCTGGAGGGGTGAGGACGGATGGACATCCAACCGCCCCTCTCATTCCTCGTCATTCCCGCCCTTGTGGCGGGAACCCCTCGTTCAGCGGCCACCTGCAGCGAAACCGGCGTGCTGAGCACGCCGCCCCTCCCGCACCTGCGGAGGATAAGGGGTTCCCGCCAAAAGGGCGGGAATGACAGAGCTATGAGGGGTTGGGGTCATGCGCTGTTGAAGTCGTGCATGCCGACAGACCCCAAACCCAACCCGAAAGCCACAAAACGTCACCGATCCGTCATGCCGGCCGTTAAGGTCTTGCTCGCGGGCCGATCACTGCTAGAAGCCCCGCAACGCGCACCCCCTGCCCCGAGCGACCCCATGAAGCTGCTGTCCGGCAACTCGAACCGCCCGCTTTCCCAGGCCATCGCCGAGTATCTCGACATGCCGCTGACCCGCGCCCAGGTGCGCCGGTTCGCCGACCTCGAGGTGTTCGTCACCATCGACGAGAACGTGCGCGGCGAGGATGTGTTCGTCCTGCAGTCGACCAGCTATCCGGCCAATGACAACCTGATGGAGCTGCTGATCTGCATCGACGCCCTCAAGCGCGCGTCGGGCAAGCGGATCACCGCCGTCCTCCCCTATTTCGGCTATGCCCGCCAGGACCGCAAAACCGGCGGCCGCACGCCGATCTCGGCCAAGCTGGTCGCCAATCTGATCACCCGTTCGGGCGCCGACCGCGTGCTGACCATGGATCTGCACGCCGGCCAGATCCAGGGCTTCTTCGACATCCCGACCGACAACCTGCTGCCCTCGCGCCTGCTGGCCGACGACATCATCCGCAACTATTCGATCGGCGATGACCTGATGGTCGTCTCGCCCGACGTCGGCGGCGTGGTGCGCGCCCGGGCCCTGGCCAAGCGTCTGAACGACGCCGACCTGGCCATTGTCGACAAGCGCCGCTCGGGCCCCGGCCAGTCTGAGGTGATGAACATCATCGGCGACGTCTCGGGCCGCCGCTGCATCCTGTTCGACGACATCGCCGACTCGGCCGGCACCCTGTGCAACGCCGCCGCCGCCCTGGTCGCCCAGGGCGCGGTCTCGGTCAGCGCCTATGTCACCCACGGAGTGCTGTCGGGCGCAGCCGCCGAACGGGTCACCAATTCGGTGCTGACCGAACTGGTGGTCACCGACTCGATCGAGGCCTCCGACCCGGTCAAGGCCTGCCCGAAGATCCGCTATGTCTCCTGCGCCCCGCTGATCGGCGAAGCGATCCGCCGGATCGCCAACGAAGAGTCGGTCTCCAAGCTGTTCGACTGATCCCCGACTTCTCACCCTTTGGGCGAAGCCGCTTGCGGCCACGCTTGTCAAAGGCTGGTTAAGGGGCTGAATGTCACAATACCGCCTGCCGCGGATGCTATTCGCGGAAACCAGACCCATGGGGAAGTTGCCCGGAATGCCCATCTTTTCGCGTGCGCGCGCCGTATTGCTGACGGCCGCCGTCGCACTGACCACCGTGGTGGCCGGCTGCGAGACCCCGCCTCCCCCGCCGCCGCCGCCCGTGGTCGTCGCACCGCCCGCGCCGCCGCCGATCACCCTGTCCAATGTCCTGGTGGAGCGCGCCAGCGCCTACCGCGGCTACATGGCCCGGGCCGGGGCCATCGACCCCAAGTTCCAGAACGGCGAACAGATCCAGTCCTCGTTGAAGGTCGCCGTGGCCTATGAGCCCAAGCAGCTGCTGTCGGGCGTCATTGCCTATGCCGCCGTCATCGCCCTGCAGGATCCGGCCTATGTCGGCGCCGTGCGCAGCTTCGCGGCCGATCCGGTGCAGCGCCAGCAGGTGATCGCCCAGCTGGTCGCCGATCCGGCCTATGCCGTCGGCTTCAAGGGCAGCGACACCGCCGCCGGCCTGGTCATCGACACCCTCGGCGCCGAAGGCCTGAAGGTCTTCATCGCCGGCAAGGCCGTCAAGCAGGCCGCCTATGACGTGCAGCACTCGTCGTGGTCCAAGGCCTCGGTGCCCGACCGCGACGTACGCCTGGCCTATGCCAAGACCATGTCGGCGATCCCGGCCCTGGGCGACACCAGCGACGTAGCCGCCCTGCAGCAGGCCTCGGTCGGCGCCCAGCCCCTGACCCTGACGCCGCGCGCGGCCTCGGGACCCTATTCACCGGTGGTCATTCGCGGCCTGGCCGTGGCCGCCCTGGCGGCCCTGGGCGCGGCCGGTGACGAGAACCTGGCCACCATCGAGGCGGTGATGGCCGAACCCAACTCGGCCATGTGCCTGAACATGGGCAAGCTGAACCTCTATCAGTGCCTGGCCGTCTCCAAGCCGCACTACGAAGACGTGTTCTGCCTGGGTCAGCACATCCTGATGGATACCGGCCAGTGCGTGATCAAGGCTTCGGGCACGCCGATGCCGATCGAACCGCCGCCGCCGCCGCGCGCCGTGCCGGTAAAGGCCTCGATCGCCCAAGCCGGCGGGGCCGGCCGCAACTCCAAGAACGCCAAGGCCGCCGCCAAGAAGCCCGCGCCCCGGAAATAGGCTGCGCCTCAACGGACCTGGAAGGGCCGGGCGTTGCATCGCCCGGCCCTTCTGTGTATGTAGCCCCACCCTAAAAACGTCGACCGAGCGGGACAATCCAGTCCTGTGCGGCGATTTTGCATTTCGAGAGCACCGGCTCTCCAGAGAGAACACCATGGCCGAAATCATTCTGAACGTTGAACTCCGCGACCGCGCCGGCACCGGCGGCGCTCGCGAAACCCGCCGCAGCGGCAAGGTCCCCGGCGTCCTGTACGGCGGCGGCAAGGCTCCCGTGAACATCGCGGTCAAGGGCAACGAATTCCGCAAGGCGCTCTTCACCGGCAAGCTGCTCGGCCACCTGGTCACGCTGCAGTACGGCGAAGAGAAGCAGTCGGTCATCGCCAAGGCCGTGCAGTTCCACGCCGTCACCGACGAGCCGGTCCACTTCGACCTGTTCCGCGTCAGCGAGCACCAGCTGATCAAGATCGAAGTTCCGGTTCACTTCAAGAACCACGAAACCTCGGTCGGCCTGAAGAAGGGCGGCACGCTGGAAATCATCCGTCACACCGTCGAGCTGGCCTGCCCGGCCGACCAGATCCCCGAAGAACTGGTCATCGACCTGGCCGGCCACGACATCGGCGACGTCATCCGCATCTCGGAAGTCAAGCTGCCGGAAGGTGTCAAGACCGCCATGGACCGCGACTTCGTGATTGCCAACGTCAAGGCCTCGGCCGCGTCGCAATCGGGCGAAGGCGACACCACCGCCGCCTAAGGCTTCGGATCGGTTCTCCGATCGACTATCGAGACGGGCGGGCTTTCGAGCCCGCCCGTTTTTCGTTTGAGCTTCCCGCGTGGATTGAAGCAATGCTGATCCTGGCCGGCCTCGGCAATCCCGAGGCCAAGTACGAGAAGAACCGGCACAATGTCGGCTTCATGGCGCTCGACGCCCTGGCCCGGCGCTGGGGCACGGGGCCGTGGCGCGCGCGCTTTCAAGGCCTGGCTTGCGAAGGCTCGGTCTCGACACCGGCCGGTCCGGTCAAGCTGCTGCTGCTCAAGCCCAAGACCTATTACAATGAGAGCGGCCGCGCCGTAGGCGAGGCGATGAAGTTCTTCAAGCTGACGCCGGCCGACGTGATCGTGTTCCACGACGAGATCGACATGGCCCCGGGCCGCTTCCGGATGAAGGCCGGCGGCGGGGCGGCGGGCAATAACGGCATCCGCTCGATCACCAGCCAGGTCGGCGACGCCTTCCGGCGCGGCCGCATCGGCGTGGGCCATCCGGGCGACAAGGCCATGGTCATGCACTATGTGCTGGGCGACTTCCACAAGGTCGAGCACCAGTGGCTGGACCCGCTGCTGGACGCCGTCTGCGACGCCCTGCCCTTCGCGGCGGCCGGCGACGACGAGCGCTATCAGGCCGAAGTCATGCGCCTGGCGCCCTCACCCAAGTCCGACCCCAAGAAGCCGGCCCCCGAAAGCTAGATCGGGTCGGAAGACCAGGCCTTATCGACATTCAGCCGGCCATTGTCCCTCAATCACCGTCATTCCAGCCCTTGTGGCGGGAACCCCTGGTTCAGCTGGCAGGTGAGACGCAAGCGGACCGCCAGCGGTCCGCCCCTCCCGCACCTGCGGCGGACAGAGGGGTTCCCGCCACAAGGGCGGGAATGACAGAGTTTAAAAGATCGGCCGTCGTCGCGATCCTGAATGTCGATCCGCTCCAGCCCTCAGGACAGCCGGTCGCGGAACTCGGCATAGTCGAACTCGCGCACCAGCTTCAGGGCGTCGCTGTCGCTGTTCCACAGGGCGATGGCCGGCAGAGGCACGCCGTTGAAGGTGTTGGTCTTGACCATCGAATAGTGGGCCTGATCCAGGAAGGCGATGCGCTGACCCGGAACCGGTCGCGTCGCAAAGCCGTAGTCGCCGATGATGTCGCCGGCCAGGCACGAGGGGCCGCCGATCCGCATGGTCACGCCGCCCTCAACCTCGCCCAGCATCGCCGGCCGATAGGGCGCCTCGATGACGTCGGGCATGTGGCAGGTGGCCGAGATGTCGGTGATGGCGACGGGCACGCTGTTGTCGAAGGTGTCGAGGATCTCGCCGACCAGGATGCCGGCGTCGAGGGCGATGGCCTCGCCGGGCTCGATATAGACCTGCAGCCCGTGGCGCTGGCCGATGCCGGCCAGGAAGGCGATCAGGTCGGCGGTCTGGTAGTCGGCGCGAGTGACGTGGTGGCCGCCGCCCAGGTTCAGCCATTTCAGCTGTCCCAGCATCCCTTCCAGCCTCGGCTCCACCGACGCCCAGATCCGGCGCAGGGGCTCGAAGTCCTGCTCGCACAGGGCATGGATGTGCAAACCATCGACGCCCTCAAGATGCTCCGGGCGCAGCTGCGAGACGGGGAAGCCCAGGCGCGAGCCGCGCTGACAGGGATCGTACTTGGCGACCTCGGCCTCGCTGTGCTCGGGGTTCAGGCGCAGCCCGATGTCGAACACCTCGCCCGCCGCCCGCGCCGCGGCGATCAGATCGGCAAACCGCGCGATCTGGTCGGGCGTGTTGAAGATCACCGAGTCGGAGATCCTAAGGATCGCCGGCAGGTCCTGGCGCTTGTAGGCCGGCGAGTAGGTGGTCAGGTGGCCGCTATAGAACTCGCGGGCCAGCCGCGCTTCCCACAGGCCCGAGGCGCAGACGCCGTCGAGATATTCGCCGACCACGCCGGCCAGCGACCACATCGAGAACGCCTTCAGCGCCAGCAGCACCTTTGCGCCGGACCCGTCGCCCACGGCCTTGAGCATGGCCAGGTTGCGGCGCACCGCGACCTCGTCGACCACGAAACAGGGCGACGGGACGCGGTTCAGATCAAAGCGAGCGAAAGCGCCGGGGCCGGCGGCCTTGGTTTCCATGCCTAGAACGCCAGCGGGGCCGCCAGGTCCTGGACCTTCCAGGGCAGGCCGTGCTTGTTCAGCATGTCCATGAACGGATCGGGATCCAGCTGTTCCATGTTGAACACGCCCGCGCCCTTCCACTGGCCGGTCAGCATCAGGGCCGCCCCGATCATGGCCGGAACGCCCGTGGTGTAGCTGACCGCCTGGTTGTTGGTCTCGGCATAGGCTTCTTCGTGATCGCAGATGTTGTTGACGTAGACGGTGCGCGCCTTGCCGTCCTTCATCCCCGTGGCGATCGTGCCGATATTGGTCTTGCCCTTGGTGATCGGGCCCAGCGACGAGGGCTCGGGCAGCAGGGCTTTCAGGAACTCGATCGGGATGATCTCGCGGCCCTGGAACATCATCGGCTCGATGCTGATCATGCCGATATTGCCCAGCACTTCCAGGTGCTTGAGATAGCTGTCGCCGAAGGTCATCCAGAAGCGGATGCGCTTGATCTCGGGATAGAACTTCACGAGGGACTCAAGTTCCTCATGATACATCAGGTACATGTTCTTCTCGCCGACCTGGTCGAAGTCGAACACCTGCTTGTGGCTCAGCGCGGGGCCTTCGACCCAGGCGCCGTTTTCCCAGTGCCGCGACGGGGCGGTCACTTCGCGCAGATTGATCTCGGGATTGAAGTTGGTGGCGAAGGGCAGGCCCGTGTCGCCGCCATTGCAGTCCAGGATGTCGAGCGTGTCGATCCGGTCCAGCAGGTGCTTCTTGGTGTAGGTGGTGAACACCGAGGTCACGCCCGGGTCAAAGCCGCTGCCCAGCAGCGCCATCAGACCGGCGTCCTTGAAGCGGTCCTGATAGGCCCACTGCCAGCTGTATTCGAACTTGGCCTCGTCGCGCGGCTCGTAATTGGCCGTGTCGAGATAGTTCACCCCGGCCGCCAGGCAGGCGTCCATGATGTTGAGGTCCTGATAGGGCAGGGCCAGATTGACCACGAGCGCCGGCTTGACCGCCTTGATCATCGCCGTCGTGGCGGCGACGTCGTCAGCGTCCAGCGCGGCCGTGTCGATGGTCACGCCGGTGCGCGACTTCACCGATTCGGCGATGGCGTCGCATTTCGACTTCGTCCGACTCGCCAGCGTGATGTGCGAAAACACGTCCGCATTCATCGCCATCTTGTGGACAGCGACCGAACCAACACCGCCAGCACCGATAACCAGCACCCTGCTCATTTGGGCTTCTCCTAACGCCTGTAGCCTCTGGCAGTCTAACGCCTGAAAGAGGGGGCCGGGGTCATATCACGAGGACAACGAGTCCGCTAATCACCCTAAGCAGAAGCTGCGACAGTTCTCTACCTTGTCCGGATCTGACGCAGACTCCGTCCCGCCATCGTGATCCGGGGGCCACGGCTCATGCCGGGCCGGACCGATCTGCGGTTAGAATTTGCCGCTCTGGAAATCCTCAAAGGCCTGCACGATTTCGTCGCGCGAGTTCATCACGAACGGTCCGTGCCAGAACACCGGCTCGCCGATCGGACGCCCCGCCAGCAGCAGCACGCGGGCGTCGGTGATCGCCTCGACCAGCACCGTGTCGCCCTTGCCCAGAAACACGCCGGACAGGGCATCGATCTTGCCACCCGCCACGCGAACCTGACCCTCATAGACCGCCAGCATGGCATTGCGGTCGGCGCCCACAGGCTCCTCGAAGCGGCTTCCAGCCGGCAGGACGACGTCGAAATAGAGCGCATCGACTGCGCCGCCGCCGATCGGACCGGCTGTGCCGGCCTCCGTGACGCCCGAGATCACCTTGACCGACACGCCGCCGTCGCGGGCCTCGACCGGGATGGCGTCGCTCTCGAACTCGCTATAGCCGGGCGCGCTCATCTTCAGCCTGGCGGGCAGGTTCACCCACAGCTGAAAGCCGCGCATCCGGCCTTGGCTCTGCTCTGGCATTTCGGAATGGACGATGCCGCGGCCGGCCCGCATCCACTGGATGCCGCCGGGACCGATCACGCCCTCGCGGCCGGTATTGTCGCGGTGCCGCATCCGGCCTTCCAGCATGTAGGTCACGGTCTCGAAGCCGCGATGCGGGTGGTCGGGGAAGCCGCCCATATAGTCCGACGCCTGGTCGTTGTCGAAACAGTCCAGCATCAGGAACGGATCGAACATCTGGGCCTCCGCCGTGCCCAGCATCCGGGTCAGGCGCACGCCGTCGCCGTCCGAGGCGGGGACACCCTTCACGATCTTCACGACGGGTCGAAGGCTCATCTGACGGCTCCTTTTGCGCCATCGATATCGGATGCGGTTACAGTGGGTTCAAGTCCCCGGCCCTTCGCGTTCGCCGCCGATCCGTGCTAGGTCGCCCCCAACGAAATTCACGAGAGATCCATGGCCCTTAAAGTCGCCATCGTCGGCCTGCCCAATGTCGGCAAGTCCACCCTGTTCAATGCCCTGACCCAGACGGCGTCGGCCCAGGCCGCCAACTATCCGTTCTGCACGATCGAGCCCAATACCGGCGAAGTGGCCGTGCCCGAGCCGCGCCTGGACGCCCTGGCCAAGATCGCCGGCTCCAAGGAAATCATCCCGGCCCGGATCACCTTTGTCGACATCGCCGGCCTGGTGCGCGGCGCGTCCAAGGGCGAGGGCCTGGGCAACCAGTTCCTGGCCAATATCCGCGACTGCGACGCCGTGGCCTTCGTGGCCCGCTGCTTCGAGGACGGCGACATCGTCCACGTCGAAGGCCGCATCGACCCGACCAGCGATCTCGAGATCGTCGAGATGGAGTTGATGCTGGCCGACCTGGAAAGCCTGGAAAAGCGCGTTCCCGCCCTTGAGAAACGCGCCAAGGTCGGCGCCGACAAGGAAAGCGCCAACACCCTGCGCCTGGCCAATATCGCCCTGGCCCTGCTGCGCGAAGGCCGCCCGGCCCGCACGGCCAAGATCGACGCCGACGACGAAAAAGCCTGGCACATGCTGCAGCTGCTGACCTCGCTGCCGGCCCTGTATGTCTGCAATGTCGACGAAGGCAGCGCCGACAAGGGCAACAACTACAGCGACCTGGTGGCCGAACGCGCCGCCAAGGACAACGCCAAGAGCGTGGTCATCTCGGCCCAGATCGAGAGCGAGATCGCCCTGCTCGACGCCGCAGAGCGCAGCGAGTTCCTGGAAACCCTGGGCCTTGAAGAGCCGGGCCTGAACCGCCTGATCCGCGAGGCCTACAAGCTGCTGGACCTGCAGACCTATTTCACGGTCGGCCCCAAGGAAGCCCGCGCCTGGACCATCCATGTGGGCGACACCGGCCCGCAGGCAGCCGGCGTCATCCACACCGACTTCGAGAAGGGCTATATCCGCGCCGAAACCATCGCCTTCGAGGACTTCATCGCCTTGGGCGGTGAGAACGGCGCCAAGGAGGCCGGCAAGATGAAGGCCGAAGGCAAGGAATACATCGTCAAGGACGGCGATGTGATGCACTTCCGGTTCAACGTCTAGACCATCAGATCAAGCGGCCGGTGCGGAAACGTCCCGGCCGTTTTCATATCGGCGAGGAACGCACGCGGATGACCACCGACCGGCTGACCCTGACCGCCGTCCATGACGGCTTCGTCTTCACCGCCGCCCACGAGCACCCGCAGGGCGTGCGAAAGGGCGGGGTGATCGTGATCCAGGAGATCTTCGGCCTCGACCAATATGTCCAGGCCGACGTGGCGCGCTGGGCCGAGCTGGGCTTCGAGGTGGTCGCGCCCGCGATGTTCGACCGGCAGGAACTGGGCTTCGTCGCCGAGCACGATCCGGCCGGGTTCGAGGCCGGCGTGAAATACGCCATGGCCAACGGCCCCGACAACGCCATGGGCGACATCCAGGCCTGTATCGACTTCCTGGCCCCGCGCGGCCCGGTGTTCGTCGTCGGCTACTGCTACGGCGGGACCATGGCCTGGCTGGCGGCGTCGCGCTGCAAGGGCCTGTCGGCCGCCGCCAGCTACTATGGCGGCCAGGTGGCGGGAATGGCGAAGTTCGCCCTTTCCTGCCCGGTCATCGTCCATCTGGGCCGCAAGGATCCGCATATCCCCGCCGACGAGGTCAAGGCCGCGATCGCCGCCGCCCACCCCGAAGTGGCGGTGCACATCTACGAGGCCAGCGGCCACGGCTTCAACAATGACGGCCGGCCCGACTCCGACCTCGCCGATGCGCTAGCGGCGCGTCAGCGGACCCTGCACCTGTTCCTGGCCCACGGCGCGGCCTGATGGGCGAGCGCATCGCCCTGGCCACCCGCGACGGCGCGCCGTTCAGCGCCTGGCATGCGCCGCATCAGGACGCCCGGCGCGGCGGCCTGGTCATCCTGCACGCCATCTGGGGCGTGACGCCGCATATCCGCGAGCTGTCCGACACCCTGGCCCAGCAGGGCTATGAAGTGATCGCCCCGGCCCTGCTGGACGCCGCCGACGCGCCGTTCCCGCAGGCCAATACCGAGCCGGCGATCCTGGACCAGCGCATGGCCATGGGCGAGGCCACAGGCTGGGGCCTGAGCACCCTGCCCCGCGTCCAGGCCTGTATCGACGCCCTGGACGGTCCGGTGTTCGCCATGGGCTTCTGCTTTGGCGGCACAACCGCCTGGCTGGCCGCCGCCCGCTGTGCGGGTTTATCGGGTGTATCCAGTTTTTACGGTGGCGACGTCGTACAGTTTATCGGGGAGGTTCCGACCGTCCCCACCGCCCTGCATTTCGGCAAGACCGACCCGCTGATTCCCCCGGCCGATGTCGAAGCCATCCAGGCCGCCCATCCCGACCTGCCCGTCTGGCTGTACGACGCCGGCCACGCCTTCGTGGCGCCTAACGGCTACCACGCCGACAGCGCGCGGCTGGCCATGCTGCGCACCCTGCAACTGTTCCAGCGCGGCGGCGGCAACCGGGGCGAGGCCTGAGCCCCGCGACCGGCCCAATCAGGGCCGGCCCGATCGACGCCGTCAGATCGGCCGGCGCCCTAGAATTCTTTCCAGCTATCGGCGCTGGCGTCTGCCATCAGCGCGGGCTTGCGCGCGGCGCCCCCAAAGCCCGTGGTCTTCATGACCGATATGGCGGCTGATGGACGAGAGGGCTTCCGGGCGGCGCCTCTCTGGGCCGGGGCGTCCTGGCCGACCTCGAAGCGGCCAACGACGCGCGCCAGTCCTTCGGCTTCCTGCGACATGCTGTGGCTGGCGGCGGTGGCCTCTTCAACCATGGCCGCGTTCTGCTGGGTCACCTGATCCATGTGGTTGATGGACGAATTGACCTCGTTCAGGGCTGTGGCCTGCTCCTGGGCGGACGCAGCGATAACGACGACGATGTCGTTGATCTCGCCCACCTGAACCACGATCCGGCTCAAGACCTTGCCGGTCTCGCCGACGAGTTCCACGCCGGCCCTCACCTGCTGGTCGGAGTTGGTGATCAGGGCCTTGATCTCCTTGGCCGCGCCGGCCGACCGCTGGGCCAGGGCCCGGACTTCCTGGGCGACAACGGCGAAGCCGCGACCGGCCTCGCCGGCTCTCGCCGCCTCGACCCCGGCGTTCAGGGCCAGGAGGTTGGTCTGGAAGGCGATCTCGTCGATCACGCCGACGATCTGGCTGATTTCCTGGGACGATTTTTCGATCCCGCCCATGGCGGCGACCGCGTTCTGGACCACGTCGCCGGACTGCTCTGCGGCGGACTTGGCCAGGCCGACCACGGTGCGGGCGTGTTCCGAACCTTCGGCCGTCTTTCGCACCGTGGCGGTGATCTGATCGAGCGCCGCAGCGGTCTCTTCCAGACTGGCCGCCTGCTGCTCGGTCCGGCGCGACAGGTCTTGCGACGCCACGGAGATCTCGGCGGCGCCGGCCTGGATGGTGGCGGTATTGCCGGACACCAGCTTCATGGTGTCCTGCAGGGTCGTCATCGCGGCGTTGAAATCGGCGCGCAGCTTCTCGTACTCAGGCGCGAAGCTGGCGGTCAGGCGATAGACAAGGTTGCCGGCGGAGAGTTGCTCCAGGCCCGACGCGACAGCCTCGACGACCAGGGCCTGGGTCCGGGCCATTTCAGCATCGGTCTTTTGGCGGGCCGCGCGTTCACTGTCGGTCAGCTGACGCGCATCGGCGTTCTCCTGCTCCAGGCGAAGGGTCCTGGCGCCGGCCTCCTTGAAGACCTGCACGGCCTTGGCCATCTCGCCGACCTCGTCGGTGCGTCCCAGGGACGGCACCGGGACGGACAGGTCGCCCGAGGCGAGCTTGCCCATCGCCGTTGTCAGGGCGCCGAGCGGCTTGACGGCGCGGGCGGACCACGCCGCGACGGCGACACCCAGGACCAACGCCCCGCCACACATCGCGATGTTCAGCCAAACGAAGCCGGCCGACAGGTCGTGGACTTGCGAACCGATCTCCTTGTTCTTCGCCTCTTGCAGGTCGATGAACTGATTGATCTGTTTCAGCCAGACCATGAACATGGGCCTGGCGCTCTGCATCAGAAGCGCCTGGGCGGCATCAACCTCGCCGGCCTTCTGGAGTCGGATCACTTCCGAGATCAGCGGCAGGCCCTCGGCCTGCGTGGCCTTGATGCTGTCCAGGATGGCGGTCTCATCGGGGGTCACGCCGGCGCCCTTGGCCATCAGCGCATCGAGCGGACCGGCCGATTTGTCATAGGCGGCCTCAAGGCGCTCTATGGTGGCGATCGCCGCGTCAAGCTCGCCCGCATCGCTCACCAGGATGACGTCGCGAAGGCTGATGGCGCGGTCATGCACGCTGCCGCGGAAATTGATGGCGAACCGCTGTTTGGCGCTGTTGACGTCGTTGATCGTCGTGAGGCTGCGGTCGATCGCACTGACGCGGCTCTGCGCCACCAGGCCAATGCCGGCCATCATCAAGAGGATCATGCCGAAGCCGACAACGAGGCGCTGGCCTATCTTCAAGTTCGGCAGCATGGCGGCTCTTTTTCTCTACTGGGAAATCTGGCGCGACCACTGCTCGCCGACCCCCTAACGACCTCCTAATTTCCAATAATCAGGACACGAGGTCGCAGCTATAGCGTCCCTTCTATGATTGTTTTCAGCTACCGCATGCCGATTGGTCACGTATAGGAAGGCAGTTATATTGCAACTTAGCCGACCAAAATATTGAGATAACTTTGATTTAATTCTGCAGTATTTAAGGTGTTATTCGCTCAAATTGAGCCGCTAAGCATGTTTTCCGTGATAATTTGCGGCGATATTTCGTCCAGGACCCAGGGACGCTCACGGCACAGCGATTGCCGGCCGTCGACTACCGGCCCCCAGGCTCACTTGATCTGGGCAGTATCGCCCCCGCAGCTGGCCAGGCGCTGTCGCCGACCCGCTTGAGGCTCATCTCGAAGAACGTGGCCGGAGGGGCGGCCCGGCGTCATCCGCGCGGCGCGGGGTCGAGCGGCATCTGGGCCAGAACCGGCGTGGCGGCCGTCAGGATCACGGCGGCGAGGCCGGTGGCGAAGGAACGGGACATCGGTGGTCTCCGGGCCGGTATTCCCGAACTTTGATCTTCAGTGTTTTTGTTCCCGCCCGCCTCACGGGAACGACCGCCATCGGGCATTTCGGCGCCATCGCGGTTGGCGCATGCTCACGCCTGTCGCCGAGCGCGAAAGGCTTGGCTAGGATCGTCGCATGCGTCGCTCAGCCACCGCCCTGCTGTTGATCCTGCCGCTGGCGGCGGCTGGCCCCGCCGTGGCCGGCGAGACGGCCTGCTGGTTCGAGAACGGGGCGATCGTCGCCCCGGCCGCCATCGCCGACATGACCGGCGACTTCGTGATCGACCTGTCGGCCCCGCGCACCCTGCTGCACAACACCAAGGCCCAGATGAGCGGCTATGCCGAGCTCGACCTCACCCTGCCGGTGCGGCTGGCCGGACAGAGGGTCGAGGCGGCGCCGATCCTGGTCAGCGATCTCGACTATCGCGGCGTCGGCTTCATCGCCCCCATCGCCGGCGTGATCGGGGCCGATATCCTGGGCCGCTATGTGGTGATCATCGACTTTGCCCCCTGCCGCCTGCGGCTGGAGCCCCAGGGCTGGGCCGAACGGTCCCGCGGGCGCGGCCTGCCCGTCACCGTGGTGGGCGGCGTGCCGACCGTGCAGGCCACGGCCTCGGACGGCTTTTCCAGCCTGACCGGGGCCTTCGCCCTCGACACGGCCTCGAACGGCGGGGTGCGGGCGCGCGGCGACGCCGATGGGCCGCGCCAGAAGCCCGCCGGCGTGCTGGCCGGCCTGTCGCTGGATGGCCGCCTGCGGCAGCGCGTTGCGGCCGTCAGAGCCGGCGACCTGCCCCCGGGCGTGGCCGGGGCGGTGGGCGTTGCGATCCTGTCGGACTATCGCCTGCGCCTCGACGCCCAGGCGGGACGGCTGTGGCTGACGCCCGCCCGGCTTGAGTCCAAAGAAAAAGGGCCCGGCGTTACCGCCAGGCCCTGATCTTTTCGGTCGCTGCGAACGGTCAGTGCGACTCGTTCTTCCAGACCTTGCGGTAGCTGGCATAGAGCAGGCCCGAGAACAGCAGCAGATAGAGGATGACCACGAAGCCGGTCTGCTTGCGCTCTTCCATCTTGGGCTCGGCCGCCCACATCAGGAAGGCCGAGACATCCTTGGCCTGCTGATCAAGCGTCGACTTGGTGCCGTCGTCGAAGGTCACCAGATCGGCCTTGAGCGGCGCAGCCATGGCGATGAAGCCACCGGGCGGAACCTTGTCGTGTGGGCCCGACCACGACGCGGTCAGATCACCGGCCATGTAAGGGTTGTAGTGCTGGCCTGCGCCGACCTTCAGGCCGGTGGGCGGCGTGTGATAGCCGGTCAGCAGCGAGTAGATATATTCCGGACCGCCCGAGCGAGCCTTGGCCAGCAGCGACATGTCCGGCGGCAGGGCGCCGCCATTGCCGGCCCGCGCCGCAGCCTCGTTGGCATAGGGCGAGGGAAACCGATCAGCACTGGTCGCCGGACGCTTGATCGCGTCGCCAGTCTCGGAGTCGATATCGGCGACCTCGTAGTCCTTGGCGATCGCCTTGACCCACGGGTTGTCGTTCGGGTTCTTGTGCTCGTTGCTGTAGAACGGGCCGCCCTTGTCGCCGAGGTTGCGGAAGCTGATCAGGCTCATCGAGTGGCAGGCCGAACAGACCTCCCGATAGACCTTGTAGCCGCGTTGCAGCTGGGCCTGATCGAACTTGCCGAACGGGCCTTCGAACGACCATTGGACGTCCTTGGGCGGCAGGGGGTGCCCAGCGGCCAGAACCGGACCGGCCGCCATCAGGCCGGCCACGGCTGCGAGGATGGAAAGTTTGCGCAGCATCATGATCAGCCCTTCATCTCAGGCGCGGTGGTCGCGTGGGCCGGAACGCCGGCGGGGTGCGACAGAGCCGGCGAAGCAATCGAGTCCGGAACCGGAAGCGGCGTTTCCTTCAGACCCAGGACCGGGAGGATCACCAGGAAGAAGCCGAAATAGTACAGCGTTGCAAAGCGGCTGAGCCAGACAAAGCTGTTCAGATCGGCGTCGATCAGCAGGAAGGTCTTCAGGTGCGGGATGACCGGATCATCCGGCAGCTTGGCGCCGCACAGGCCCAGGATGCAGCACGCCACGACGAAGATGAAGAAGTACATCTTCGCGGTCGGGCGGTAGCGCATCGAGCGCACCTTGGAGGTGTCCAGCCACGGCAGAGCGAACAGGCAGGCGATGGCGCCAAACATGGCCAGCACGCCCATCAGCTTGTCGGGAACGGCGCGCAGGATCGCGTAGAACGGCAGGAAGTACCATTCCGGAACGATGTGGGCAGGCGTCACCAGCGGGTTGGCCGGGATGTAGTTGTCGGCATGGCCCAGGGCGTTGGGCATGTAGAAGACGAAGAAGGCGAAGAGGATCAGGAAGACGCTCATCGCGAACCCGTCCTTCACCGTCGCGTAGGGGGTGAAGGGAAGGGTATCGGCTTTCGACTTCGGATCCACGCCCGTCGGGTTGTTCTGGCCGACCACGTGCAGCGCCCAGATGTGCAGGATCACGACGCCGGCGATCATGAAGGGCAGAAGATAGTGCAGCGAGAAGAAGCGGTTCAGCGTAGCGCTGTCGACCGCGAAACCGCCCCACAGCCAGGTCGTGATGCTCTGACCGACGATCGGCAGGGCGCCAAACAGGTTGGTGATCACGACGGCGCCGTGGAAGGACATCTGACCCCAGGGCAGGACGTAGCCCATGAAGGCGGTGGCCATCATCAGCAGGTAGATCACGCAGCCCAGGATCCACAGCACTTCGCGCGGGGCCTTGTAGGACCCGTAATAGAGGCCTCGGAACATGTGGATATAGACGGCGATGAAGAACATCGACGCGCCATTGGAGTGCATGTAGCGGATCAGCCAGCCGTGATTGACGTCACGCATGATGCGCTCAACGCTGTTGAACGCGTCGCCGACGTTATAGTGCATCGCCAGGATGATGCCGGTGATCAACTGAGACGCCAGGCACAGCGAGAGAATGCCGCCGAAGGTGTACCAGTAGTTCAGGTTACGCGGCGTGGGGTAGTCGACGAAGCTGTCATAGCCCAGGCGCACGATCGGGAGACGGGCGTCGAGCCAGCGCTCGAAACCGGTCTTGGGTTCATAGGTCGAATGTCCGCTCATCTCGCTTAACCGATCTTGACCTTGGTGTCGGTGAGGAACTCGTACTCCGGAACCGCGAGGTTCAGGGGCGCGGGACCCTTACGGATCCGGCCCGAGGTGTCGTAGTGCGAGCCATGGCAGGGGCAGAACCAGCCGCCGTAGTCGCCGCCGCCGAAGGTGGGCACGCAACCCAGGTGGGTGCAGGAGCCGATCAGGACCAGCCACTGGGCCTTGCCCGGCTTGACCCGCTCGGCGTCGGTCTGCGGATCCTTAAGCGCTGCGCCGTCATCGGCCACGGCCTTCTGGATCTCGGCCGGCGTGCGGTTGCGCACGAACAGCGGCTTGCCGCGCCACTTGAGCGTGACCTGCTGACCGTCGGCGACCTTGGTCAGGTCGAATTCGGTCGAGGCCAGCGCCAGCGTATCGGCTGACGGGTTCATCTGATCGACGAACGGCCAAACAAGCGACACGGCGCCGCCTGCGGCGGCCGCCATCGTCGCGATGTAAATGAAGTCGCGCCGGCTGGGGTCAGCCCCATGCTCCGGCTCGGTCGTTGCGCCCAACGCGGTGTCGGCCACCTAAGTCACCCTTCGATTCCGCCGCGCCGGGAAGCCGGCCGGCCAGGAGAAGCACCTTTCGGCGCCGTATCTTTCTCGACCCGCGAACGGATCTCCGCCACAAGACGACGGTTGGATCGTCCTATCGGACGCGCGGACTGAGTCCGCAAGCCCTTTCGATTCGCAGGCAATGTCCCTGCTAGCCTTGTGGTGGTTCGCTTAGAATGCGTCTCGCGCTTTTTCAACCAGGCATTCCTCAAAACGTCGGCGCCGCAATCCGCCTCGCGGCCTGTTTTGGCGCCGGCCTGGACGTGATCGAGCCTTGCAGCTTTCCCCTGGATGACAAGAGTCTCAAGCGGGCGGCGCTGGATTACGGCCCCTTGGCCCATATGAAACGCCACGATTCCTGGGAAACCTTCCTCGCCGCGCCGGAAAGGGCCCAGGGGCGGCTGCTGCTGTTCACCACCCGGGGCGCGACCCCGTTTCACCGATTTGGGTTTCAGCCGGGCGATACGCTTTTATTCGGCAATGAAAGCCGGGGCGCCCCCGAAGAGGTCCACGCCGCCGCTCAGGGCCGTCTGGTGATCCCGCTGCGGCCCGAGGCCCGGTCGATGAATCTCGCGACGACCGCCGCCATGGCGCTGGGCGAGGCGCTGCGGCAGACGGACGGCTTCTTCGAGGCCTGAGCGCCCTACGCAGAACCCCGGATTTGCACCGCGCGCGCCAAGCGCTTAATCGGCTGTCATGACCGACGCTTCCGATCTCGACGACAAGAAAGCCCGCGCCCGCGCCTGGTTTGAAACCTTGCGCGACCAGATCTGCACGGAATTCGAGCGCCTGGAAGACGAGGCCCCGACCGACCTCTATCCGGGCCAGCCGGGCCGCTTCGAGCGCAAGCCGTGGGATCGCGCGGCCGGCGGCGGCGGCGTCATGTCGATGATGCACGGTCGCCTGTTCGAGAAGGTCGGCGTCCACTGCTCCACGGTGTTTGGAACCTTCACACCGGAAATGGCCAAGTCGATGCCGGGCGCGGGCGACGACCCCCGGTTCTTCGCCACCGGCATCAGCCTGATCGCCCACATGACCAATCCGCGCGTACCGGCCGTGCACATGAACACCCGCTTCATTTCCACGACCAAAAGCTGGTTTGGCGGCGGCGGCGACCTGACGCCCCTGCTCGGCTATCAGCGCCAGCAGGACTTCCCAGACGCCATCGACTTCCACGCCGCCTATCAGCGGGCCTGCGACGCGCACCACCCCGACTGGCACGCCAAGTACAAGGCCTGGTGCGACGAGTACTTCTTCCTGCCCCACCGCAACGAGCCGCGCGGCATCGGCGGAATCTTCTACGACCACCACGACAGCGGCGATTGGTCGCGGGACTTCGCCTTCACCCAGGACGTCGGCAAGGCTTTCCTAGAGGTCTATCCCGAGCTGGTGCGTCGACGCATGGGCGAGGCCTGGACGGCGGACGAGCGCGAGCAGCAGCTGGTGCAGCGCGGGCGCTATGTGGAGTTCAACCTGCTCTACGACCGGGGCACGATGTTTGGCCTGAAGACCGGCGGCAATGTGGAATCGATCCTCAGCTCGATGCCGCCGATGGTGAAGTGGCCCTAGAGCAAAGGTCGCCATGACTGAATCATGTCGTTTGCTCTAGATTCTTGTTTTGACGCGTTATTTCGGCGGCGAACCGGTATCCACTTCGCCGAATAACGCTCTGGAGTCCGCTCAACGGGCGCCCAGGCGCAGAGTTTCCTGATCCAGGAAAGCCCCGATCCAGCCGCCCACGCGCAAGCGGTCGTTGGGCGCGGCCAGGGTGGCGATCGCAGCGTCAGCTTGCGCGTCGGTATAGCGGGTCCCGCGCCGGGCCTCGATCAGGGCCGCCGCATAGGCCGGGTCGAACTCCGGGTGGAACTGCATCGATATCGCCCCCTTTTTCCGTCCGGGCGCGTCGTCATAGGACAGCAGGCCATAGGGCGTAAAAGCGCTGCCGCCGATCACAGTCGCGGAGGGCGGAAGGGTCACCACCTGGTCCTGGTGCGAGGCGGGAATGGCGACGCTGTCGGCGTCGGTCCAGCCCTGTGGCCGCGAGACGGCGTAGCGGTGCAGGCCCACGCCCCAGCCCTTGTCGGACTTGACCACCTGACCGCCGAAGGCTTGAGCCATGATCTGATGGCCAAAACACACCCCGACCAGCGCCGCCTGCCCCCTGGCGGCGCGCAGAAAGTCCGACAGCGGCGCGATCCACGGCAGGTCGTCATAGACCCCCGCCGACGAACCCGTGATGAGATAGGCGTCGTGCTGCTCCGGCGCGCCGGGCAGCTGGCCGGCCTGGACGTCATAGGTCGTGTAGGCGTGATCGGGGCCCAGCAGGGTCTGGAACATGCCGCCATAGCGGCCAAAGGCCGGCTGAAGCGACTCTGGCGGCTCGCCGGTCTCCAGCAGGCCGATCCGCATCAGTAGACCATGCCCTGGGCCACAGCCTTCAGGCGCTCGATGGCGCTGAACTTGTCCTCGATGAAGTCCTGGTCAATCCACCAGATCTCGATCTCGCGCATCACCTCGCCCACCATCGGCCCCTTGGGCACGCCGGCCTGCATCACCTCTTCGCCCGACAGCGGGAAGGGCGGCGGCGTCCAGGTCTCGGCCATGGCCAGCAGGCCCCGCCACTGCGGCGCGGTGACCGGACGGCCCGACCCCGCCCAGGCCAGCTTGATGCGGTCGCAGAAGGTGCGCACGCCCAGGGCGTAGATCGAGCGGCGGGCCTCACGCGGGCTCATCCAGCTGACGATGCGCGGGTTCTTGCCCACGGCGTCGACCAGGCGGTCCCTGACATTGTTGGGCAGGCGCAGGCGCTCGGACATCTGCTCGGCCACCTGGGGATCATCGGGGATCAGCGAGGCCAGACGCAGATCGGGATTGTTCTCGAACAACTGCTCGGTCTCGATGGCCACCAGGCTGTCGAAGCGGGCCAGGGATTTGACGAACGGCAGGATCGAGCCCAGCACGCCGGTGGCCGCCATCAGCCGCAGGGCCGGGCGCGGGTCCTCGGACGTCAGCAGCTTCATGATCTCTTTTTGCGTGCGCTCGGCGGCGCGGCCCGAGACCATGCCCTTGAGCGCCTTGCAGGCCGCCAGGGCTCTCTGGTCGGGCTCGCCCCGGCCGTACCAGGCCTGGAACCGGAAGAAGCGCAGGATGCGCAGATAGTCCTCGCGGATGCGGGTCATGGGATCGCCCACGAACACCACCCGCCCCTCGCGCGCGTCGTTCACGCCCTCGCCGGTCGGATCGTAAAGCCGGCCCTCGGGATCGACATACAGGGCGTTGAAGCGGAAATCGCGACGCTCGGCGTCCTGGCCCCAGTCCTGGCTGAACGCCACCGTGGCGCGGCGACCGTCGGTGGAGACATCGCGGCGCAGGGTGGTGATCTCATAGGGCTTGCCGCCCGAGATGGCCGTGACGGTGCCGTGATCCACGCCGGTCGGGATCGCCCGCAGGCCGGCATGGGCCAGGGCGTCGATCACCTGGTCGGGGGTCAGGGTGGTGGCGATGTCGATATCGTCGATGGGCTTGCCCATCAGGGTGTTGCGCACACAACCGCCGACGAATCGCGCGCAGCCGGCAAAGCCGCGCTCCTCCAGGGCCGCGATCACGGCTTTGGTCTCGGGCAAGGCCATCCACGGCGCTATGCCGATCGATTCAGTGTTCAAGCAACACACTCCTACGCAATCAACGCCCCCCCAAAGAGCAAGGGCGGCATTGTTAGGCAGGAAGCGCGGCGGCCGCTATGGCCGATGCGCCCTAACCCGGGATTTGATCTGTGCATTCATCATGCAGGCGCTCATACAGGGCCCGCAGCATCCCGGCCGTCGCGCCCCAGATGAAGCGGTCGTTCCACGGCATGGCGTAGAAGTTGCGCCGCTCGCCGCTGGGCGTCACCCGGTGCTGGCGCTCGTGATTGGTCGGATCCATCAGGAAGTCGAACGGCGTCTCGAACACGTCGGCCACCTCTGCGGGGCTGGCGACGAATTCGGCGGCCGGATCGATAAAGCCGATCACGGGCGTGACGTGAAAGCCGGTCACCGTCTGATAGCCGTGCAGCAGGCCCGACAGGGTGACGAACCTGGGATCCAGCCCCACCTCTTCCTGGGCCTCGCGCAGGGCCGTGACCCACGGTGTCTCGCCCGGATCGCAGCGCCCGCCGGGAAAGGCGATCTGGCCGGTGTGGCTGCGCATGGTGTCCGACCGGCGGGTCAGCAGCACGGTCAGCCCGTCCTCGCGCTCGACCAGTCCCACCAGCACGGCGGCGGGGCGCAGGGCGTGGGGATTGTCAAAGGTCAGGCCGGGATTGAGGTCGAAGTCCGAGCGAACCGGATCGGCCAGGCTGGGATTATAGTGTTCGATGGGGTCCAGCCGGCTGGTGATCCAGTCGCGGCGCTGCTGCGGCGTCATGCGCCGACCGTCCCGGCCGGCGCGATCGGGAACCAGGCGCCGTTCGAGGTGATCCCGAACACCGCGCCGTCCGCCGTCTCGCGCGGGGTCGCCATCTCGGCCAGCTCATAGAACACCGGCCGGGCGATCAGCGCCTCCAGCCCCCGCCGCACATGCAGATAGGGTCGTGGCTCGCCGGTGGCCGGATCGATCTCGACCCGGATGATGTTGTCTGGCCCTGCCTCGACCACGTCGCCGACATTGGTCTCAAAGCGCAGGGTGTCGCCCACCCGGTCCACGCGGACGGCGATGAACGGCGCGTCCTCGACCGTGATCTTCATCTTCTCGGCGGGCGTGACCAGGTGATAGCCGTCGGGATCCAGCCGCAGCACGGTCGAGAACAGACGCACCAGGGCCTCGCGGCCGATCGGCGTGCCCTCGTGGAACCACACCCCGTCCTTGCGGATGCGAATGTCGATCTCGCCGCAATGGGCCGGATGCCACAGATGGACCGGCGGCAGGCCGCGCTCGCCGGCGGCCTTGGCGGCGGCGGCGACGCCTTCCAGTCCGGGTTTGCCTGCGTCTGTCGTTGGAGCATCGACGGTCATGGCCTTCAGGTAGGCCATGCCGCCGCCCTGCTCAAGCGACGCAACGTCTCAGGCGACCGCGACTTTACCCGAAAGGCCTTCGTCGCCGCCCTCGACCAGGGCCTTGAGCAGCACGCGGCGCTGATCGACAGGCCCCGGCATGATGATCCCCGCCGTGTGCGCGGCCGAGAAGCCGGCGCGGGTGAAATAGGGCGCGTCGCCGACCAGCAGCACGGCTTTCCAGCCGGCGGCCCGGGCAGCCTCGCAGGCATGCTCCACCAGGGTCTGGCCCAGGCCCACGCTGCGCTCGTCGGGATCGACGGCCAGGGGGCCCAGGAAAGCGACCGCCGCGCCGCCGATGGTCACGGGCCACATCCGCACGCAACCCACCGGGCGGCCCTCGCGCATCGCGACAAACGAGCAGGCGGCCAGCAGACGGTTGCCCTCGCGCAGGCGCTCGGAAACCTTGGCGAAGCGGCCGGGGCCAAACACCCGGTCGATCAGGGCGGTCACGGGGATTTCCATGGCGGGCGTCTCAAGGACGAGCGCGGGGGCGGAAACGGCGGAACTGGGAACAAGAGAAATGGAGGTCATCAGCCTTCGGAATGCGAAAGGTCGTCGGGGGCTCCCGACGCCAGGCGCGGGAGGGCTTCAGATCGTGGCGCTATCGCGCGTCATTCGTCGCAGGCGCATGGCCGGACCTCCCAAGCCTCAAGGGCATGAACTTGCGGGCGCTTTAGGGCCAAGCCTCAGTCAGGTCAATAACGTTGCGGCGGGGCCAAGCGCCAGTATGGTGCGGCGCAATGTCTGACATCTCCTCCCCGGCCGAAGACCCGTCTCCCGACACCTCTACCCGCGCCCTGTTGCGGGAGCGTGACTTCATGCTGTTCTGGGCCATGCGGTTCATCTCGACCCTGGGTGTGCAGATCCAGTCGGTGGCCCTGGGCTGGCAGGTCTACGCCATAGCCCGCGAGACGCGGTCGGTCGGCGAGTCGGCCTTCCTGGTCAGCATGATCGGCCTGGCCCAGTTCCTGCCGCTGCTGGCCCTGACCCTGATCGCCGGCGAGACCGCCGACCGCCGCACCCGCAAATTCATCGTCGCCATCAGCCTGGCCGTCGACGCCGTCAGCGCCAGCGTGCTGCTGCTCCTGGCTCTGAGCGGCTCGCATGCCCTGTGGCCGGTGTTCGCCGTCTCGGTGATGTTCGGGGCCAGCCGCGCCTTCCTGTCGCCGGCCAGCAGCGCCCTGGGACCCATGCTGGTGCCGCGCGCCCTGCTGCCCCGCGCCATCGCCTGGAATTCCCTGGCCTGGCAGAGCGCCTCGATCATCGGCCCGGCCATCGGCGGTCTGCTGCTGATCCACTCGCCGGCCCTGGCCTTCGGCGCCTCTCTGGCCCTCTATCTGGCCGCCGCGATCATGGCCCTGATGATCCGCAAGAACACCAGGCCCGAAACCCAGCCCGGCTCGCGGCTGGCCCTGATCAAGGAGGGGCTCTCCTATGTGTGGAACAACAAGATCGTGTTCGGCTCGATCTCGCTGGACCTGTTCGCGGTGATCCTGGGCGGGGCCACGGCCCTGCTGCCGGTGTTCGCCAAGGACGTGCTGCATGTGGGGCCGGCGGGCTTTGGCATCCTGCGCGCCGCGCCGGCCATCGGTGCGACGATCGTGGCGATCTATCTGGCCAGCAACCCGATCCGCAGCAAGGCCGGCCCGATCATGTTCGCGGGCGTGGCGGTGTTTGGCGCCGCCACGGTGGTCTTTGGCCTCTCGCAGGTGATGTGGCTTTCGGTCGGGGCCCTGGCCCTGCTGGGCGGGGCCGACATGCTCAGCGTCTATGTCCGCCAGACCCTGGTGCAGATCGTCACCCCCGACGCGATGCGCGGCCGTGTCGCCGCCGTCTCCGGCGTGTTCATCAGCGCCTCCAACGAACTGGGCGAGGCCGAGAGCGGCGTCGCGGCCTGGTTCATGGGCCCGGTCGGGGCGGCGGTGTTCGGCGGGATCGGCGCGCTGGGCGTCACGGGCCTGTGGGCCTGGCTGTTCCCGGAGCTGCGCAAGGCCGACCGGCTGGACTAGATCCCCGCCAGCCTGCGCAGAGCGTCGCCGGTCATCCGCCGGATGATCCATTCGTCCAGCGCCGCAGCGCCCAGGCTGTCATAGAAGGCGATGGACGGCGCGTTCCAGTCCAGCACCGACCATTCCAGTCGGCCCAGATTCTCGTCCAGGCAGCGCCGGGCCAGATTGGCCAGCAAGGCCTTGCCCGCGCCGGAACCGCGCGCCTCGGGCCGCACGAACAGGTCTTCGAGATAGATCCCGTGCCGCCCGACAAAGGTCGAGAAATTGTAGAACCACAGGGCAAACCCCACCGGTTCACCGTCGATCTGCGCGATGTCGCAGAACGCCCGAGGGTTTTCGCCAAACAGCGCCGCCGTCACGTGGCCTTCCGTCGCCTCCACCGAGTCCAGCAGCTTTTCATACTCGGCCAGATCGCGGATGAACTGCAGGATCAGGGCGCTGTCAGCGGCGACGGCAGGGCGGATGGTGACGTTCCCGGAGGGTGAAGGCATGGCGGTCTCTGCACGTGATCCCTCTCCCAGAGGGAGAGGGCGGGGCCCGCGCTGAAAGCGTGGGAGGGTGAGGGGTTTGGACGGTGGACGGCGTGCCGGCGCGCCGGTTGCCGGCGTAACCCCTCACCACCCACCGCTGCGCGGCGGGTCCCTCCTCTCCCTCTGGGAGAGGCTTGATTGACCCTCAGCCGATCTTCACCCCCGGCGGCGGAACGCTGTCCTCCGGCACGAAGAAGTCCGGCATCAGGGTCGCGGTCGGGTCGACGGCATAGGGCGTGAAATCGGTGACGCCCTGCTCGTACAGGAAGCTGTCGTCGATCAGGAAATTGCCCGAGAACTCCCGCGATGGCTTGCCAAAGATCGCATGAGCGGCATCAGCCATGATCTCGACCTTGCGGCAGTGGCGCAGGCCTTCTTCGCCGGTCAGGGCGAACTGGATGGCGGCGGTGGCGATGCCGGTGCGCGGCCAAAGGGCGTTGAAGGCGATGCCGTCGCCGCGGAATTCCTCGGCCATGCCCAGAACGCACAGGCTCATATTGTACTTGGCCATCGAATAGGCGACGTGCGGCGCAAACCAGCGGGGCTTCATGTCCAGCGGCGGCGACAGCATCAGCACGTGCGGGTTTTCGGCCTTCTTCAGGTGCGGGATACAGGCCTTGGAGACCAGGAACGTGCCGCGCCCGTTGACCTGATGCATCAGGTCGTAGCGCTTCATCTCGGTCGACAGGGTTCCGGTGATAGAGATGGCCGAGGCGTTGTTGACGCAGATATCGATGCCGCCGAACCGGGCCACGGCCTTCTCGACCGCCTCATAGACGCTGGCTTCTTCGCGCACGTCGACGATCAGCGGCAGGGCCTGGCCCCCGGCTGCCTCAATCTCGGCGGCGGCCGAATAGATGGTGCCCGGCAGCTTGGGATGGGCCTCGGCGGTCTTGGCGGCGATGACGATATTGGCTCCGTCACGCGCCGCCCGCAGGGCGATGGCCAGGCCGATGCCGCGAGAGGCCCCGGTCACGAACAGGGTCTTGTTCTTCAAGCTCATGCGGGGTCTCCACGGGGTTTGAGCAGATCGACGGCGGCGGCCACGAAGCCGAGAATGAAGGCCATCTTGGCCACGTGCGCGATCGGACCCTGATCCTTCAGGATCAGGCCCGCAAGGCCGATGACAAGGGCGGTGATCCACAGGCCGGCGGCGATGCGGAACGCTCCCCCGGCCCGCAGCAGATCCACGCTCCAGACGGCCATGCCGATCGACCAGACGCTGGACGCGATCATGTAGGACGCCTCGCCAAAGATGCTGGCTGACGAGGTCCGCACCAGCATCAGACCCAGCAGGGCCAGCACGAAGCCCGCCAGGGCCAGTGGCCCGGCCGACCGTCCGCTCACGGAGCGAACGGCCAGCATCCCGAACAGCAGCAGCAGATCGATGGCCACATAGACCAGATGCGGCCAGGGCTCCGCGAGGCGCGGATAGATCACGAACGGCGCAAAGATATCGATGGCCGCCCCGACAAGGGTGGCGACAGCGGCCAGCCGCAGGACGGAGCGGCGCTCCATCAGGCCCCGGCCCCCGTCGTTTCGACGGACAGCGCCCACAGACGCTCGGCCGCCTCGGGGTCGAGGGCGTGCGGTAGGACTCCGGCCCAGGGCTTTTCCTTGGTCCATGGCTGCGCCTGGGCCAGGTCTTCCAGATAGAGCCCGCCGACACCTTCCAGTTCATCGCCGACGGCGGCCCAGACGCTGGTCGAGGCGCCCTCTTCCGTCGTCTTGAAGCCGTCGCGAACCTTGCCGTTCTCGTCGATCCAGCCCAGGGCGATCTGCTCCTCGATCGGCAGGTGGCGCTGCAGCGGGGTCATGATCCCGCCCGGCATCACGGCGTTGGCGAACACACCCTGATCCTTGAAGCGCTTGTTGAAGCCGACCGCGAACAGGGCGTTGGCGGTCTTGGCATGGCCGTAGCTTTCCCACTTGTCGTAGGCGCGGGTCTTGTAGTGCGGGTCCTCGAAGTTGAAGCCCGCCCGGCGGTGGCCGATCGATGACAGCGAGACCAGCCGCGAGCTCTTGCCCGACGCCTTGGCGCCCGCGATCAGGTTCGGGGCCAGCAGCACCGACAGCAGGAAGTGGCCGAAATGGTTGGTGCCGACCTGCATCTCCAGCCCGTCCTCGGTATAGGTCAGGGGGCTGGCCATCACGCCGGCGTTGTTGATCAGGATGTTCAGCGGCTTGTCGCCCCAGCGCTCGGCGAAGGCGCGGATCGACTTGAAGCTGGAAAGATCCAGCATCGACCAGGAGGCTTTCGCACCCTTGGCCGTCTTGTTGACCTCGGCGACGGCGGCTTCGGCCAGATCCGGCTTGCGGACGGCGATGATCACTTCTGCGCCGGCTTCGGCCAGGGCGCGGGCGGTCTCGACGCCGATGCCGGTGGCGGCGCCGGTGACGATGGCGACCTTGCCGGTCAGGTCATGGCCGGCGACCACGTCGCGGGCCGGGGTATAGGGGCTGAAGCCCGAGGTGATGCGGTCGGCCATGTCGTTCTCTCCCGTGATTTTTTTGGTATTCGGAACGCTACAATTGCAGGGCCAGCAGCCCTAGGGCGATGGCCAGGCACAGTGGGCCATAGGCCCGCCGGTTGAGGCGAGCGAAGGGCGTGCCCTCGGCATAGCGAAAGACCGGCGGCGCATAAGTCGCCAGCCCCCGCAGGGCGAAGACGGCGAACAACGGCCAGCGCGCCATCCACAGCCAGAAACTCAGCGGCGAGGCCGGAGCCAGCGTGGCGAGGGCGAGCAGGCCACCTCCCGCCAGGGCCACCGCGACGGCGGCGCAGGCCAGAGGTCCCGGAGCGCGCATGCCGGCCGTGCGGCCGACCACATGCTCGACCAGCGAAGCCTCGTCATGTCCCGGCCAGCGACCGCCGAACCCCCAGTAGAGGTGGACCCCGGCCAGGGCGAAAAGCGTCGCCGCCAGGATCACCGCCAGCAGCACGGCGTCAGGCCACCTTGCTGAAGTCAGCCGGCCGCCGCTCGGCGAAGGCCATGAAGGCCTCGCGGGCTTCGGCGGTCTGCAGGCGTTCGGCGAAAAGGGCGCCTTCGGTGTCCATCAGGGCGGCGATCTTCTCGGCGTCACGCATCAGGCGCTTGGTGGTGGTCAGGGCCCCCAGCGGTCGTTTGGCCAGCTGGTCGGCCGAAGCGCGGGCCCGGGCGCGCAGCTCGTCCAGCGGCACCACCGCGTTCGACAGCCCCCAGGCCGCGGCGGTCGTCCCGTCCACGGCTTCGCCCAGGGCGAACATGGCATAGGCGCGGGCATGGCCGATGCGGGCCGGCAGCAGCCAGCTGGAGGCGGCTTCCGGCACCAGGGCCAGGTTGACGAAGGGCGTGGTCAGGCGGGCGTCGGGGCTGGTGAACACCAGGTCGCAGTGCAGCAGCATGGTCGTGCCCACGCCGACGGCCTGGCCATGCACGGCGGCGACCAGCGGGCGGGTGGCGTTGGCCAGGGCCTTGAGGAACCGCCCCACATGCCGCTCGCCGCTGAAGCCGCCCGTGGCCTGGGCGGTGAAGTCAGCCAGGTCATTGCCGGCCGTGAAGGCGTCGCCATCGGCCTGGAACACCACCACCCGCACGGCGGGATCGGTCTCGGCCTGCTCCAGGCTGTCGGCCAGCACCCCGTACATGGCGTTGCTGAGGGCGTTCTTCTTTTCCGGACGCGACAGGGTGATGGTCATCACGCCGGCGTCGATCTGAACTTTCACATGCTCGGTCATGCGGCGTCTCCTTTGGGGAACTTGGTTTGCAGGCTCATCAGCCAGCGGGCGATCACGGCGATCTCGTCGTCCGAGAAGCCCTCGGTCAGGTTGGCGTTGATGCTGTCGAGGCCGCCCTTGGCGTACTGACGCGCCGCGCGGCCCTTTTCGGTCAGGTACAGCCGCATGGCGCGGCCGTCGGCCGGGTCGGGGCGACGCTCGACCAGATCCACCTTGGTCATCCGGTCGATCAGGCCGGTCATGGCCGAGGGGGCCAGGTCCAGGGCCTCGGCCGCCTCGCCGATCAGGGCGCCGTCGCGCTGGCCCAGAAAGAACAGCACGCCCGAATGGGCCGCCGTCAGCCCGCCCTTGGCCGCCATCGCCGCCTCGATCCAGCGCTGAACGCGCCGGTTGCCGGCGTTGAGCAGGAAGACGAGACGGCGGTCGGGCGGCACGGTCATGGCGCGACGCTAATACTTCGCGCGCGAAACATCAAACAGTTGTTTCGACGACCTCCACGGCGCCGTACCAGGCCACGCCCTCCGCGTCGGTGTCGCGGCGGACCACACCCCGATGCATCAGGCAGTTCAGGTGGGCCAGGGCCTCCCCCGTCGCCATACCCAGCAGATCGGGACCGATCGGGCGGGCGAACAACGCCCCGAACACGTCCACCGCCCTTTTGGGCTCAACGACCTTGGACGCCAGCCGGCCCAGGCCTCGCTCATGGCCGCTGATCAGATGGTCGATCCGCGCATGCAGGCCGTGGAACGGATCATTGTGGGCCGGCAGCACCAGCACGCTGTCAGGCACCACCGCCTTGACCTTGGCCAGCGAGGTCAGCCAGTCGCTCAGGGGATCGGCTTCGGGTTCGGTGGGAAACACCGAGACATTGGACGAGATGCGCGGCAGCACCTGGTCGCCGCTGATCAGCACGTCCAGCTCCGGACACCACAGGCAGGCATGATCGGGCGAATGGCCCTGCCCGGTCACGACGCGCCAGGTGCGGCCACCGATGTCGAAATCCTCGCCGTCGCTGAGGCGGCGATAGCTGTCGGGCAGGGCGTAGATCGCCTTTCCAAAGCCGCCGAAGCGGGCCTTGTAGTTCTCGATGGCGTCCTCGTCCCAGCCGGCGGCCTTGAAGAACCGCACGCCATCCTCGGGCGCCTCGCGGCCAGTGTCGGCCACCAGCATCCGGCACTGGAAATATTCCAGGCGGGTCATCCACAGGCGGCAGTCGAACTTGCGCACGATCCAGCCAGCCAGGCCCACATGGTCGGGATGCAGGTGGGTGCAGATCACCCGGGTGATCGGCTTGCCGCCCAGCACGCCGGCGAAGGCGGCCCGCCAGGCCTGGCTGGTCTCCTTGGTCTGCAGGCCCGTATCGACGATGGCCCAGCCCTCGCCGTCGGCCAGGGCCCAGACATTGATGAATTGCAGCGAGCCGCCCAGCGGCTGCCTCAGCCACAAAACGCCCGGCGCCACCTCGACGGCCTGGCCGGTTCCCTGCTCAGGCACGGTCTCGAACGGGTAGACCAGCCGGGGCCTACGGGGCTGCGTCTCATCCTCTTCCAGTCCGTCGCGCATCTGTCGTCCCTTCCCGCCATGTTTTCGCTCACGTGGGAGGACATCTTGACCCCCAACGCAAGGGCGCGCTTATGTCCGCGCGAGGAATCCACCCAGGAGATGTTTCCCATGAGGCCATTCGCGATCGGCTTGGTTGCCGCCCTCGCGCTCGGTGCGCTCGTGCCGGCCGCCGTCATTTCGGCGCCGAAAGAGAGCAAGGACAAGCCAAAGATTGACGCCAAGGCGCGTGAAGCGGGCATGAAAGACGCCCCCGCGCTCATGCAGGCCGTCAATACCGGCTGCACCGTCACCGACGCCCGCCTGATCGGCGCGGACAAGAAAACCGCGAGCACCTATTACGAGGTCGCCTGCCAGGACAGCATCGGCTTTGCGCTGATCGCCAAGAAGGACACCCCGCCGCAGGTGTTCACCTGCCTGGAAGCCAACGCGCCAGCCGCCGACGGCAATCCCAGCGCCCTGGCCTGCCTTCTGCCCGGCAACGCCGACCCCAAGGCCGGCCTGAAGCCGTTCGTCAGCAAGGGCGGCGTGGCCTGCGACATCGAAAACGCTCGCGCCATCGGCTCGGGCGCCAAGAAGTCGTACTTCGAAATCGCCTGCAAGGGCGGCACGGGCTACATCCTGCAGACCAGCGCCCCGGCCAATGCGGCCGACGAAGTGGTCGCCAGCAGCTGCCTGCTGTACGAAGACGGCGCCAATGTCAGCTGCAAGCTGACTGACAAGGCCGCCCAACTGGCCATCGTCGACACCCTGACCGCCGCGTCGGGCAAGGCCTGCCAGGTCAAGGACAAGCGCTACGTCCTGAGCACCAAGACCGACAACTACTTCGAAGTCGCCTGCGCCGACGGCAAGGGCTACATGCTGCAGCAGACGGCGGCCGGCGGGGCTCTGGCCCGCACCATCGACTGCGCCCAGGCCGCCTTCGTCGGCGGCGGCTGCACCCTGACCGATTCGGTCGCGGCGCTGACCGAGCAGGCCGCCCTCTACAGCAAGCTGTCGACCAAGGGCGGCTTCAACTGCGATGTCGAAAAGTACGGCATGCTGCCCAGCGCCGATCCCAAAAAGGAAATCGTCGAGCTGAAGTGCAAGAACCGTCCAGACGGCGCGATCGCCATCTTCTCGACCGGACCGGCGCTGATCTATGACTGCCTGTTCGCCGAAATGAACGGCTATCGCTGCAGCTTCTCCAAGCAGGACGCGATGTTCCCGCGCCTGTCGGCCGACCTCAAGGCCTTTGGCAAGGGCTCGTGCGAGGTCTCCGGCGTCCGCCTGGTCGGTCGCAACGAGACCGAAGGCTATTTCGAAGTCGCCTGCTCGGACGGTCTGCCCGGCTGGGTGATGAGCTATCCGGTCAACATGCCCAATCCGAAGTCGAAGGAAATCCTCGCCTGCTCGCAGGCCAAGGGCATCGGCGGCGGCTGCAAGCTGCCGACCAACGTCAAGAAGAGCTGATCGGGTCGCAAGCCTGAAACAGCAAGCCCGCCGGGAGCGATCCCGGCGGGCTTTTTTGTTGTCCGAAGTCCGGCAAAGCCCCTCAGCGCAGGCTCATCACCTCGTCGAGGGCCAGCTTGGTCTTGGCGTGGGCCGGGACGGTGGCATCCTGCGCCGGGTGGCCAACCACCAACAGGATGTAGGGCTTTTCATGGTCCGGCCGCCCGAGCGCCGTGTTGAGAAAGCCCATTGGGCTGGGCGTATGGGTCAGGGTCGCCAGACCCGCCTCGTTGAGCGCCGCGATCAGGAAGCCCGTCGCAATGCCCACCGATTCGGGCACGTAATAGTGCTTGATCTTGCCGCCGGTCGCGTCGACGCCATGCCGCTGGCCGAAGATCGCGATCAGCCAGGGCGCAGTTTCAAGGAACGGCTTGTCGGCGTCGGTGCCCAGGGGCGTGAGGGCGTCGAGCCAGGCCTCCCCGGCCCGGCCGGCGTAGAATTCCCGCTCTTCGGCCTCGGCCGCAGCCCGAAGTTCCGTCCGCAAAGGCCCCGGCCCAATCAGGACAAATCGCCAGGGCTGCTGGTTGGCGCCGCTGGGCGCGGTCGCCGCCGCCGCGATACAGCGCTCGACCACCGCCCGCGGCACGGGACGGTCACTGAAGGCGCGGATGGTGTGACGGCGGCGAAGCCGGGCCAGGGCCGCCTCCGCCCGCTCCAGCATCTGCTCGTCGGTCAGCTCCCAGCGATCCGGCAGGGGCAGATGGTCGGGCTGGGTGGTCATGGCTCGCCTATTTCATCGCCGCTTCGATGAAATGCGGTCCCGGCGTCGTCATCGCCCGCGCCATGGCCGCATCGAAAGCTTCAGCCGTCTCGACCCGCTCGGCGGGCATGCCCAGGCCGCTGGCCAGAGCCACCCAGTCGATCCGGGGATCGCCCAGGTCCAGCAGCCGCGAAGCCTTGGGGCCGGGCTCGCCGCCGCCGGTGCGGCCCATCTCGATGCCCAGGATGCGATAGGCCCCGTTGGCGAAGATCACCACGGTGACGTCCAGCTTCTCGCGCGCGATCGTCCACAGGCCCTGCACCGTGTACATGCCCGCGCCGTCGCCATTGAGGCTCAGCACCTTGCGGTCCGGGCAGGCCACCGCGGCGCCGAGCGCAACCGGAATGCCCTGGCCGATGGCCCCGCCGGTCAGGCTCAGCCAGTCATGGGCGCGGGCGTTGCGGGTCTGGGTGAAGATCGGCAGGCCGGCGGTCACCGCGTCGTCGGAAATGATCCCGCCGGTCGGCATGTGCCGGGCGATCGAGGCCCCCATGGCCCAGGCGTCGAACTTGGGCCCCGGCGCGGCCGGCTCGATATAGGCCTCGACCGCGCCGTGGGCCGGCGCGCCCAGGGCGTCAGCCAGGGCGTTCAGCGCGGCCGGCGCATCGACCTCGCGACCGCACAGGGTCTCCAGCGCGCAGCCGTCCGGAACCAGCACGCTGGGCCGGTCGGGATAGGCGAAGAAGGCCACCGGCTGGCTGGTCCCGGCCAGCACGATCAGATCAACGCCGGTCAGGTCCTTCAGGGCCTGCTCGCCGAAATACATCATCTTGTCGGGCCGGAACCGGCCCTCGCCCCGTGACTGGCGGGCGGTGAAGGTGTCGGTCAGCACACGGACGCCCGCAGCGGCCAGGCGTCCGGCGGCGGCGATCCCGGCCTCGCCGCAGGCGCTGGAGCCCAGCAGGATCGTGGGCTTTTCGGCCGCCCGGATCGCGGCGGCGACGCCGGCCACGGCCGAGGCGTCAGGCGCGGCGGGACGCGGCGTCTCGATCACCGGTCCTGAGGCATTGGTCTCGTTCCAGGCGCTGTCGGCGGGCAGGATCAGACAGGCATTGCCGCCCGGCGCGCCGAAGCTGGCGGCCACGGCCTCGGCGGCGAGGGCGCCGACCTGATCGGCGCTCTCGGCCGACTTGACCCAGATCGAGTTGGGCGCGGCCAGGGCGGCGATGTCGGAATTGAGCGGCGCGTCGTACTGGCGGTGATCGGTGGCGTGGTCGCCGATCACATTGACGATCGGCGTATAGGCTCGCCGCGCATTGTGCAGATTGGCCGCGCCATTGGCGTAGCCGGGACCCAGGTGCAGCAGGGTGCAGGCGGGCTTGCCGACCATGCGGCCATAGCCGTCGGCCGCGCCGGTGGCGACGCCCTCGAACAGGCACAGGATCGAGCGCATGCGCGGCTCGCGGTCCAGGGCCGCGACGAACTGCATCTCGCTGGTGCCGGGATTGGCGAAACAGGCGGTGACGCCGTTGTCGGCCAAGGTGGTGATCAGGGCGTCCGCGCCGTTCATGGTCTTCTCCGTACCGTGTTCCTTTCCTTCCAACATTTCGGGCGGCGCGCCAACGGTGGTTGCGCATCACCTGCAAGCTGAAGCAGTCTGAAGGCGCCGAAGCCTCGCCACAGAACGAGCCGGCGAGGGGACGACCATGACGCAATCCACTAATCTGGCCCGCTGGGTGCTGATCGCCTCGATCCTGGCGGGGGTCAGCTATGTCGCCGCCTGGGGCCTGGGCCTGCCGCAGGCCGCCGAACTCACCTGGAAGGGCCTGGGCGTCAGCCTGCTGGCCGTCTATGCGGCCCTCAAGGCGCGCGATCTGGACGGCTGGCTGGTGGTCGCGGTGATGGCGTTCGGCGCGCTGGGCGACGTGCTGCTGGGCGCAGCCGGACTGACGGTGGGCGCGATCGCCTTCCTGGCCGGACACCTGATCGCCATCGGCCTCTATCTGCGCAATCGCCGGCCGAGCCTGTCGCGCAGCCAGCTGGCCCTGGCCATCGTGCTGGTTCCCGCCACCGTCACCATCGCCTGGCTGCTGCCTGCCGACCGGGCCGGCGCGCCGGGCGTGGCCTTCTACGCCCTGGGCCTGTCGCTGATGGCCGCCACCGCCTGGACCAGCCGCTTTCACCGCTTTCGCGTCGGGATCGGGGCGGTGATGTTCGTGGTCTCCGACCTGCTGATCTTCGCGCGGTCGGGGCCGCTGCCGGACAATTTCCTGACCGGGCTGGGCGTGTGGGGGCTGTACTATTTCGGGCAGTTGCTGATCTGCGTGGGGGTGGTGGAGGGGCTGGCAAAATCTCCCGCTCTCCCCGGCGAAGGCCGGGGCCCAGATCCAGCCTGAGCCTTTGGGGATAACGCGCTCAACGGCCTCGTCAAAACGCGAGGCGCTCTGGGTTCGATCTGGGCCCCGGCCTTCGCCGGGGAGAGCGGATGTTCAACGAAACACCATCACCCCGTCATCCGGCGCCTCGGCGAACAATCGCTCCAGCTCGACAGGGCGCCGGTCGCGGGCCAGGGCCTGATTGATATAGCCCTTGTCGGTCAGCTCGCCCGAGGCGGCGTCCGGGGCGCCGTCGAGGATCAGGGCGCGGGCCACCTTGCCGCCGCCCTTGGCTGCAGCGTTCAGCCGCTCCAGCCCCTCGCGCACCGCCGCACGCACGGCGGCCGCATCACCCAGTCGCCCGGCGGCGGTGGGATCGATGAACAGCATCAGCCCGACCCCATCGCGCCCCTCGCCACAGACCAGGGCGTCAGACACCACGCCGCCGATCGCCGACACCGCCGCCACCCGCAGGGCCCCGGCCGCCACGAAGGTGCCGCTGGCCAGCTTGAAGTTCTCGACCAGGCGCCCGTCGAACACCAGACCCGCCGCCGGGTCTTCGGGATCGGCCAGCCGCGCGGCGTCGCCCAGGCAGTAGAAGCCCTCGTCATCAAAGGCGTCGCGGGTGGCTTCGGGCTGATCCAGATAGCCGGGCGACACCTGCGGTCCCTTGACCCGGATCTCGAACTTGTCGCCCGCTGGCACCAGTTTCACCGCCGTGCCCGGCGTCGGCAGGCCGACCATGCCCGAGCGGGCGTTGTGCCAATGGATGTTGCAGGCGGTCGGCCCCGTCTCGGTAGCGCCATAGCCGGCCGCGAAACTGACCCGCTCGCCGATGGTGCGCACCGCCACGGCCTGGATGCGGTCGAGAATCGACTGGGCCATCGAGGCGCCGCCATATTGCAGCACCCGGACCTTCTCGAAGAACTTCGCCGCCAGGGCCGCGTCACGCTCCAGCTCGCCGACCAGCAGGCCCCAGCCGGCCGGGACCATGTTGTGATAGGTGGTCGCCACCTCGCGCAGATTGCGCAGGGTCTCGGCAAAGCGCGCGGGCGTGGGCTGGCCGGCGTCGATATACAGCGTCCCGCCCCGGTGCAGCACCATGTGCAGGATGGCGTTGGCGCCCAGGCTGTGGCTCCACGGCGCGGAATTGACCAGCACCGGCGGCTCGGGGTCGGCGTAGCAGGCCTCGATCTGGGCGGCGTTCAGCGCGATATTGGCGTGGGTGCAGATCACCGCTTTCGGCTTGCCGGTCGAGCCCGAGGTCAGCAGCAGCTTGGCGACGTCAGCGGGCCGGCAGAGCGGCGCCACGGGCGGGGCGTCCAGCAGATCGGTGAACGGGATGTGGTGGCCGGCCGGATTGAGACTGGCGATCACCGGCAACCCCGCCAGGAACGGCGCCTCCAGCGCCCCCGCGAAGGCGGTCGCGTCATCGGCATAGACCGCCGCCGGCTTCAGCCGCTCGACCGCGAAAGCCAGCCGCGAGAGGTCGGCGCCCGCCAGACCGTACTGCGGCGACACCGGTGAGATCGGCGCGCCCAGGCTCATGGCGGCATAGCCGATCAGAGCGTGGTCGATGGTGTTGCGGGCCAGGATCAGCAGCGGCTTGCCCGGACCCAGGCCCAGGGCCTTCAGCCCGCCGGCCAGGGCTTCGATCTTCATCCTGGCCTCGGCAAAGGTCACGGTCCGCCAACCCTCGCCCTCGCCCCCATTGGCCCGCTCCGCCAGCCAGACCCGGTCAGGCGCTTCGACGGACCAGCGGGCCAGGGGCGCGGTCACGGTCTGGACCGCGTCGGAATAGGGCATGGGATTGCGCAGGATCAGCGCGACGCCGCGCTGTTCGAACTCAAGGGCGCGCGGCGCATAGCGGGCGTCGCGAAAGGGGGCCGTAGCGGCAGATGATCCGTCCATGGGCGCTGTTATCCCGCGCCTCATACGGTTGTTCAATCCGTTGCGAGCGCGGCGCGGCGACGCTGCAGCCAAAGCCGCTCGGCGGGACCCGGATCCAGGGCCAAGGCGCTGTCATAGGCCTCGCGCGCCGCGCCGGGCCGGCCCAGCCGGGCCAGCAGGTCGGCGCGGACGGCATGGAAGGGCGCAAACGCCGTCAGCCCGGCCGGATCCAGCCCCTCGACCTGGGCCAGGGCCGCCTCCGGACCGGCCACCTCGGCCAGGGCGACGGCGCGGTTCAGCCGCACCACCGCATCGTCGCGCCAGACCAGCAGGGCGTCATAGAGGCGCAGCACGGCGGCCCAGCGCGGCGGCTCGGCCAGGCTCCTGCGGCCGCACCAGACCGCATGGATCGCCGCCTGCAACTGGCGGGGCCCCGGGCGCTCCAGGTCGGCGGCGCGGCGCAGCAGGCGCTCGGCCTCGGCGATCAGGGGCCTGCGCCACAGGGCCGGGTCCTGCTCCGACAGGGGAACCATGGCGCCGGTCTCGTCCAGCCGGGCCGGACGCCGCGCCTCGGCGTAGCGCACCATGGCCGCCAGCCCCAGGCCTTCGGGCTCGTCCGGCAACAGCTCGACCAGCACCGCCGTCAGGTCCAGCATCTCGCGGGCATAGCCGGCGTGGGGCCCCGCCCCGGCCGCGTCGCCGTGGGCCCTGGCGTAGGCGACCTCAAGGGTCGAGAGCACGGCGGAAAGCCGCTCGGGCCAGGCTTCCGGACCGGGCGCCTCGAAGGCGACGCCGGCCTGGGCGATCTTCTTCTTGGCGCGGGTCAGGCGCTGGAACAGGGCCGGCTCCGACACCAGAAAGGCCCGGGCGATCTCCTGCACGCTCAAGCCGCAGACCAGCCGCAGGGTCAGGGCGGCGCGGGCCTCGGGCGGCACGACCGGATGGCAGCAGACAAAGATCAGCTTCAGCCGCTCGTCGGGGATCAGGGCGTCGTCGGACACCAGCCTGTCTTCGGCCGAGCGCTCCGGCGCGGGCGGGTCAGGCGCCAGTCTTTCGCGAACCGTTCGCCTACGGATCATGTCCAGGGCGTAGCGCCGAGCGGTGGCGTAGAGCCAGGCGGCCGGATCGCGCGGCTCGGCCTGGGCCCACGCCGGGACGGCCCGGGCGCAGGCCTCGGCAAAGGCCTCCTCGGCCAGGTCCAGATCGCGGAAACCGGCGGCCAGATAGGCGATGATCCGCCCGCCGCTCTCGCGCGCCACCCGGTCGAGGAGACCTGGATCGGGCATCAGCGCCTAGCAGTTCGGTCCGGTCGGCCGGACCTCGACCTTGCCGCCGGGCGACAGCGGGATCTTGCGCGCCCAGCCGACCGCCGCCTCGCGGTCGGCCACATCGACCATGTAGTAGCCGCCCAGCTGCTCATGGGTCTCGGCGAACGGGCCGTCATGGACCACGCCGTCCTTGCCCACCGTGGCGGCGCTGAAGGTCGGGGCCAGTTCCGAGCCGCTCCAGTCGATGCCCGAGGCGACAAGTTCCGCTGTGAAGGCGTGGTGTCCGGCGATGATATCCGCGAGCAGCTTTTCACCCGCCTCGCCGGCGTAGTTGGCCTCGTTCTCATAGATCAGCAGCATGTACTTCATGGCGGGTCTCCCAGCGGGCTAGCGCAACACGCGCCGCCTTCAGGGCCCAGACGCGCGAGGTCGGCGGGATTCGACAGGGGACCGGGAGAAATGTCGAGGGGCGCCGCAAGACGCGGGGATCGCGGCTAGGGGTTGGGGCCGCTCTCGGCCTGCGGATCGACGGCTTCCGGCTCGGCCGCCTCGACCTCGGTCTCCGACGGGCGAGCGGCGGGCAGGATGATCTCCGGCTCGAAGGCCTCGGCGGCGACGTCCGGCGCGACCGCTTCCGGTTCTGCCTCGACCACCGCCGGAGCCTCCCCCGCCGTCTTCGCCTCGGCCAGCAGCGCCTTGGCCGCCTTGACCACGGTCGCCACCGGCAGGTCGCTCATGTGGCGGATGGCTTGCGACAGGTCGGGATCCACGGCCAGGAACTGCTCGAACGCGCGAGGCCCCCGCACGGCGCGGGTCAGCGGCCCCCAGGGGGCGTAGCGGCGCTCGTCGGAGGGGCCAAACAGGCCAATGGTCGGCGTGCCGGCGGCGGCGGCGATGTGCATCAGGCCGCTATCATTGCCGATGAACAGGTCGGCGCGTTTCAGGCAGGCATAGGCGGTCAGCAGATCAACCTTGCCCGTCAGGTCCACGCAGCGGCCGCGCGCAGAGGCCATGCGCAGCTCCTCGACCATGCGGGTGTCTTCGGGGCCGCCCAGGATCAGCAGGCGGCCGCCGGCCATCGGGCCGTCGGGACCCAGCAGCTGGCCGGCCGTCTGGGCGAAGCGCTCGATCGGCCAGACCTTGCCCACCCAGTTGGCGGCGGGACCCATGGCCAGCAGGGGTCCGGCGACCTCGCCCGGCTTGGTCGCCAGCATCTGGTCGGCCAGGGCCTGGACCTCGGGGGTGATGTAGAGATGCGGAGCCGGCGGCGCGCCTTCCAGCTTCAGCACCCGGGCAGCGTCGATCACCTTGTGAACGACCTCGCCGGGGACCTTCTTCCAGATCGCCCGCTTGTCGCGGCGCAGGAACAGGGCCGTGCCCGAACCGCGCAGATCGACGATCAGGCTCCACTTCTTGTGGCGCACCTGGTTCCACAGCTTGAACCAGTGGCCCTTGCCCTTGCTCTTCTCCATGACGATCACCCGGTCCAGGCCGGGCACATGGGCGAACAGCGGCGCGGCCAGGGGGCCGGCGACGATGGTGAAGCGGGCATTGGGAATTTCGTCGGCCAGCATGCGGATCAGGCCGGACGACAGCACAGCGTCGCCGATCCGCGTGGCGGTGATGAAAAGAATCGGGAAGGCCCGCTGTGTCATCGGCGCATGTATAGGGCCAACGGCCCGATGGCGCATCCCGCTATAACGGCTCAGCTTTCCAAATGGGTCGCGCCGTCCGGCAAGGCCCGCCGAGGGGGGTGGCGCCCGCGACCCTGCGGCGCCACATCTGAGGCATGACCAGCCCCGCCCTCGCCCGCCTGACGTCCCGCGCCGTGATCGCCGTCAGCGGCCCCGACTGGCGATCCTTCCTGCAGGGCCTGATCACCCAGGATGTCGAGACCCTGGCGGTCGGCGAGCTGCGCCTGGGCGCCATCCTCACCCCGCAGGGCCGGCTGCTGTACGACCTGTTCATCGCCGGAACGGAAGGCGGCGCCCTTCTGGACGTGGCGACCCAGCATCGCCAGGCCATCATCCTGCGCCTGACGATGTATCGCCTGCGGGCCAAGGTCGAGATCGCCGCCAGCGACCTGACCGTCACCGCCCTGTGGCCGGCCGACGAGACCCTGAAGGCCGATGAAGGCGTCTATCGCGACCCGCGCGCGCCGCAGCTGGGCGCCCGCGCCTACGGCCTGGCCGCAGACCCGACGGCGGACGAGGACGCCTATGACGCTCACCGTCTGGCCCTGGGCGTCCCGGGTCCGGCCGACTGGCTCAGCGACAAGACCTATCCGATTGAGGCCAATTTCGACCTGCTGAACGGCATCGACTTCAAGAAGGGCTGTTTTGTCGGCCAGGAAACCACCAGCCGCATGAAGCGACGCGGCACGATCAAGACCCGCATGCTGCCGATCACCTTCGACGGTCCCCCGCCCGCCTTCGGCGCCGAGATCCTGGCGGGCGAACTCCGGGCCGGCGAGGTGCTGTCGGGTCGAGACGGCCGCGCCATGACGAGCCTGCGGCTGGACCGCATCGAAGCCGGCGGCCTCACCGTGGACGGGCGACCGGTCAGCGTCGACTGGCCCGGCTGGATGCCCGCCGCCTGAGCCTGTTCACGAAAAGTTCTGGAAATCGCCGCGCGGTTGCGCCAAGCTTGACCGCATGACCGAGCTGCAACGCTGCACCACCTGGAAGGGCATGGCGGGTGACCCCGTCTATGAGGCCTATCACGACGACGAATGGGGCGTGCCCGAGTACGACTCCCGCGCCCTTTGGGAAAAGCTCGTCCTCGACGGCTTCCAGGCCGGCCTGTCGTGGATCACCATCCTGCGCAAGCGCGACGCCTTCCGGGCCGCTTTCGCCGATTTCGACCCCGAGATCGTCGCCCGCTTTGGCGAGGCCGACCGGGCGCGGCTGATGGCCGACGCCGGCATCGTCCGCTCCAACGCCAAGATCGACGCGGCGATCAGCGGGGCGCGGATCTACCTGGACATGCGCGAGCGCGGCGAGGATCTCAGCCAATTGCTCTGGGGCATGGTCGGCGGCGCCCCGGTGCAAAGCGCCTGGACCAGCCAGACCGGCACGCCGGCCCGCACGCCGCTGGGCGATGAGGTGGCCAAGGCGCTGAAGGCCAGGGGCTTCAAGTTCTGCGGGCCGGTGATCGTCTATGCGTTCATGCAGGCGACGGGGCTAGTCAACGATCACCTGACGACCTGTTACCGGCATGACGCGTGTCGGGCGATGGCGCGGCAGGGCTAGCGTTGCCGATCACCTACCCCTTGGCGGCGCGGGCGATCACGCTCTCGAAACCGGCGGCGCAATAGGCAAACAGGCGGCGGCGCACCGCCTCCAGATCGGTGGAATGACACTCGCCGTCCGACAGCGAGTCGATCCGACCCGTCTCCGACAGGGCCAGCATCATCGAGCCGGTCAGGAACTGGTAGCACCAGTACAGATCGCCATAGTCGGCGTCCGGCCGCGCCGCCTTCAAGGTCTCGACCAGCCGATGGACCACCGGATCAAAGAACCGGGTCATGGTCTCGCCGCCCCAGACCGGGGTGTTGTTCACCTGGGCGACCAGCACGAAATAGTTCTTCCAGCCCCGCCCGCCGTCCTGGGAGATCCGCAGCAGCGGCTCGATGAAGGCCTCGATCACGCCCTCCACCGTCATGGCCCCGGCATGGGTCTTCACATAGAGGTCCATCGAGGCCAGGCGCGCCTGGTTGAGGATCTCGGCCCGGCGCAGGAACACCGCGTCGAACAGCTCGCGCTTGGCCCCGAAATAATAGTGGATCAGCGCCGTATCGACCCCGGCCTCGGCCGCCACCTGCCGGGTGGTCACGCCATAAAAGCCGTGACGCGCGAACAGGCCCTCGGCCGCGTCGAGGATGGTTTCCTTCAGGTCCAGGCCCTTGGCCTTGGACGGTCGACCCCGCCCGCCGGGACGGGCGCGGGGCTTGGCTGCGGTCATTCGACTCTCGTGCCTGCCTTGATTGCGCTGCCCCCGGATGGCGCATCCAGGGGAGCGTGGCAAGGCGGAAGGCCCTGCGCGGAGCACGGTCGAGCGCTGATAGGCGGTGACAGCGGACGTGCTGAACGGCGGTTATGGGTGGTTAGGAGACGTTCGCCGCGAGGCGTTCGGTGAGTCCGTCTTGAAGGCGATCCGCATCGAGCGTGACGCCTGACGAAGACTTCACAGGAAGCACAGGAGAAGGCGAGCCTGCGCAAAGGTGTAGTGAACCAGATATTCTCGCCTCTGATCGAAATGATCTTTGCATTCGATGGATATTAACCATACTAGGCTGTTAGATGCCAAGGATGATTGCCTTGTGTTCAATTGTTTACATTTCCCGAGGGGAACATGACATCAATCAAGGCTAAGCTGGCTGCGGTGGCCGCAACGATATTGGCGGTGAGTGCTGCATCGGCGGCAATGGCGGCGCCGGCCGCTGCCTCCTGGCTGGACAACACCGAAAAACTCCACGTCGAGAAGACCGGCGGCGGCAAGCTGGGGAAAGCCAACTACGCCCTGGGCGAATTTACGGGCACAGGAGGGCTGACAGTTGAGCGAACCTCGGGGTTTAGTGTCCTCAACGGCGCCTACAGCAGTGTCAAAAAGAAATATGATAACAAGTTCACCGTCATGCTGCCCGGGCAGACGGAGCGCGTCGATGTGACATGCACGGGTGGACAGGCGCGCGCAGGTCTGACGTGGATTGCGTTCAAGCGATCAAAACTCGGCTATCACTGCGACTATGTCGGCGGCGGCGTACCGGCGGGAACAGCTTTCGACCTGGCTCTGTCCGAACCCGGCCTCATGAAATCCCTGGAGCAGCCGCAGCGCGCCGGTGAGTTCACCTTTGGTGACATCGTCTTGAAGGCGGAAACGCGTCAGGTCGACACCAAGTTGATCGCGAGCCCGGGCGTCCTTGGCTATGTGTTCAGCCGAGGGGGCGTGGACGTGTGCGCGATCAGTCTTGTCGGCTGGAAAAAGACGATTTACCTGCCAAAGGCGGGTGACCCCAACCGGACGGCCTGCGCCCTGCTGGCCCTCTCGCTCAATTACTTCAATGACCCGGGCAATCTCTAGGCGATTTGAAGCCTTACCTTCCAGCATTGCGACCTTAGAAATGTAAGGGGGCGTCCGGTGTTTATCTGGACGTCAAACCTCAGATGACGTGGGTCTTCGGATCCCTCGCGATGAGGGTTTTTGGTGAGTATACATGATAAAGTTTGCTGGCCACGCGCCTCGTATTCCTGAAGCCAAGGTTTCGACAGTGTCGCGCCTTGGGCTAACCTTGGTCATCGCAGCGTGCGTAGCGTTGAGCGGTTGCAACCCAGCGGGTGCAAAGGCGCAAGCGCCAAGTCCCGGGAAAAATGCGAAGGGCGCGGCCCCTGTGGCGCAAACCCCAAATCCCGGAGAAATTGTGAGGGAGGGCGACTGGGACTCTGGCCCGAACAATGATGACCAAACAATGTCTTGGGATGACGGACTTGGCCAATACCTCCTGTTCGCTTGCTCTGATGGTGACTTCACTGTTGTCGGCCGTTCTTCAAATACGGTAACCGGTATGCCAAAAAAGGGTCGGCTTTATTTGGGTGACGGCAGCAATGAAATACAGGCTAAAGTCTATTCCGAGAAAGTCGATCTATTCAAAGGGGACAACAGCTTTTACTTATCTATTCCCTTCACCGCGGCGTTCCTCAAAGATCTGGAATCGTCCAAAAAGCTAACGGTCGAGGTCGGTGAATCGCTCATCACGCCCAATCTTCCCCCGGAAAATGTTCTCAAGAATTTCGTAGCGGGGTGCGGTAACTGGAGTCTGTCTGACAAAGTGGCGGCGCCAGAGAATCTGCCCTTTCCAAAGATTAAGACGCCTAACGGCCCCGAGGTCGCGATGTCTGCCGCCGCATCGGGCGCGCGAGTCTCCTCTAGGCGCTTTCGGGATACCTTGATCGGGGGTGGTTACGGTCCGGAGATGGTCGCGCTCCCCGCCGGCAAGTTCATCATGGGGTCGCCCACGACGGATCGGAATGCGGGACCTGATGAAATCCGGCATCCCGTTCGCATTGGATACCCGTTCGCCGTTGGCCAGTATCCGGTCACGGTGCATGACTATCTTGGCTGCGTTGCCGCCGGGGGTTGCAGGCTCCCGGAATGGAAGGAAGCCAAGCCTGAGGTTGGCCCCCTGCTCGATCCCAATGCCAAGGCTGACCCCTTGGCTCCGAACAATCCCTATGAGCGTCCGGGGCTATATTTTGACGCCGCCGCCAGCCCCGTGGTCGGCATAAGCTGGGAAGACGCCAAGGCCTATGCCGCCTGGCTGAGCCGCAAGACAGGGCAGAGCTATCGCCTGCTGACAGAGGCGGAATGGGAATATGCGGCGCGTGCCGGCTCCAAGACGATCTACCCGTGGGGCGATAAGATAGGCGTCAATAACGCCAACTGCGCCTATTGTGGCAGCGAATGGGATGACAAATCGATGTCGCCTGTCGGTAGTTTTGCGCCCAATGCCTTTGGTCTCTACGATATGATAGGCAATGTAGAAGAGTGGGTCGAAGACTGTTATGCGACGCGGTCACCCGCTCACCCCACCGACGGCTCAGCCTTTATCAACGGCGAGTGCCTCTTTCACGTCACCCGCGGCGGAGCTTATCACAGTGGGAATAGTGAAGCCCGCTCTGCAAGTCGTAGCATGGACGTTGGTGACAGAAGTGATAACCTTGGATTTCGGATAGCGCGAACTCTTCCACATTAGGGACCAAGTATTAAGGGTATGGGCGCGCAAGACTAGGTCAGATCAAGCGTGACCTTACGATCAGCGCCGCATTGGCCCGACAGGAACGGTTTAGGGTGTGAATTGCGGCTCTTAAGGATGGGCCTGAAGCGACCTTGAGGTTTTCCAGCGCGACGCGCTCGATCTCAAATCTATCTCCACCGTTGCCGACCTTCGTGAAATGCCGAATGGCCCCAATGGGTCGAAAGCACACCTTGCGTTTCCTCACACAAGCGGACGCCCCCACGTCCCGCTCACCCTTAAATCTCCTGGAGGCTGCAGCCGTGCGGGTCTGTCCAGGCGGGTCCGCCGACACTGGCCTGCGGCCAGCCACGACGCGGCGGCCCGAAGGGCCGGCCTTGAGTGACCTGGACAGACCGGCGATCGTCTCGCCGTGAGATTCAAGGATGGCTCCCTTCGGCGCGAAGGGGGGCGGGGCGCGCTCCCAAGTCCTCTCCCTGAAGGGGGAGGCGATCACGAAGTGATCGGAGGGGGTAGTGCTGCTGAGTCCTTGCGGTCTTCCCCCACCGGCCTCCGGCCGCCTCCCCCTTCAGGGGGAGGACTTACGGGGATACACCGCGCTCAATCCCCGTTCTTTCCAGAACAAACTCAAGCCAGATCAACCACTTGTGAAATAGTTGATCGCGCCCATCAGACGCGCCGAAACCGCCTGCATAATCAATCTCACCTGACAGCACAGGAAGGGCGCACGTACGGCGACCGTTGCGGCTGTCAGGGGTGGTCGAGCGGGAAGCACTCGCCGCCAGTGTCAGCGGGTGTTGGCTGGCCAACGGTCTTAAGGGGTGACCCTCGTCGCCAAGGTGGCCTGGCCCACCCTGACCGTTCGCCGCCGACATCGACCCGAGGATGCGAGCGGCGATGTCGCAACAGGCATGGGCTGAAATCGCCCATGCGGTCTGGACGGGGTCGCTATCCCCTCCACCCGTCGGGGGCCTAACGTCGGAAGCGGGTTAAAACCCCGCGCCCCGAGGGCTCACCGGATAACGACTGCGCGGAGCGTCTGTCTTCGTCGAAACGGTAATCACTATCCCAATCCTCCGGGCGAGGCCCGGACGCTCCGCAGCCCTTCCCATCCCTTCAGCGGCAAGCCGCGTGAAGCCGGAAAGCCGCGCCCTCAGCCCAGGAACACGCGCCACATCAGCCGGCCCGGCATGAAGGTGAACAGGCCGGCGATCAGCAGGCCGCCGACGAACATCCCGGTCATGTTGCGCGCATGCTGGCGAACCTTGCCGCGCTTGATGGCGAAGATGGCCATGGGCAGGGCGATCAGGGTCCAGCCGCTGATCAGGTGGATGAAGCTGAAATGGCCCGGGCGGATGGTCTGGATGAACAGCGAGCTGATCGCCGTCAGGGTCATGGCGGCCACCCAGGTCCAGCCCAGCCCCTTGTGCAGGCCCGTGCCCTTGACCCCGGTCAGCAGCACCGCGCCGATCAGGAAGGCGGTCACGGCGCCGGCGATGTGCAGCTGGATGACCAGCGGCGCGGCGGCCAGCAGCGACAGGTCCGGCGCATGGGGCTGAAAGCCGGCGCGCTCCAGAACGCGAAGCGGCGCAGCCAGTACGGCGGGATTGGCCGCCAGGATGGCCAGGGTGACCAGACCCAGGGCCAGAACGCCCAAACGGCCGCCCAGGGTGGCCCGGCGCATTGACATGTTTTGATCGGCCATCTTCATCTCCATCGCGACGCCCTCCATCGACGGGGGCCGTCGACACCTCATCCCTGGAGCTCTCCGACCCGTGCCTCAATCGTCGTTGCGTCAGTCGCCGCCCTTGCTTCGTGAACGGCTGGCCGACGCCGTTCACGCTTCGCGACTGGCGCTGACCAGCCCGGACGCCCGGCGCGGTTTCCTGGTCTCGGCCTTCGCCGGCCTGTTCCTGGCCCTGATCGGGGCGTTCGGATCCGACCAGGCGCCGCTGCCCTTGAGGCTGGTCTACTGGGTCGGCCTGTGCCTGGCTGGGGCGGTGGTCGGCACGGGCGTCAGCCAGCTGATCGGCCGCGACGGCCGGGCCGACGCCCGGCCCTGGCTGTATGGCAGTCTGGTCGCCATCGGCATCACCCTGCCGTTCACCGTCGTCGTCTGGCTGGTGACCGAGCTGATGTTCCACGGCCCGCCACGCCTGCAGGCCCTGCCCGTCTATCTGGCCCCAGTGTTCATCGTGACGGCGGGCATGACCGGGCTGAACTTCCTGGTCCAACGCAGGCCGCCCGAGACCCACGCCGCCGCCCTCGGCGCGCCGGCCCCGCGCTTCCTGGAGCGCCTGCCGCCCCGACTGCGCGGCGCGCAGGTCCGCGCCGTCGAGGCGCAGGATCACTATCTGCGCCTGCACACCTCAAAGGGTGACGACCTGATCCTGATGCGCCTGTCCGACGCCATCGCCGAGCTGGAAGGCATCGAAGGCGCCCAGACCCACCGCTCCTGGTGGGTGGCGAGGGATGCGGTGGAAGACGCCCGGCGCGGCGACGGCCGGGCGACCCTGACCCTGCAGGGCGGGGTCGAGGCGCCGGTCAGCCGGGCCTATGCCAAGGCGTTGCGGGAGGCGGGGTGGTTCTAGGGCAGGATGATTTCGGACATAACCAACGTCTCAAACTCCGCTCTCCCCGGCGAAAGCCGGGGCCCAGATCGAACCCTGGGCCGAGAGCGTTCTGGCAGGGTCGGAAGGCGCGTCATCCCCAAACGCTCTGGCTGAATCTGGGCCCCGGCTTTCGCCGGGGAGAGCGGATTCGAAGGATGATTCAGCTGGAAACGATTCTCTCTCTACCTCCGCCGCGCCCGCCACTCATCCCGGGTCTGGCCCCAGATGTCGATGACATGGTCGGCGAACGGCGCGGGCAGCTGGCCCCGTCCCTTGTTGTACGAGCCCAGCCGCTCGGCGACCTTCTGGGAGGGCGTGTTCTCCGGGTCGATACAATGAATGACCTCATCCCAGCCCAGCTGGTCGAACGCCCAGTCGATGGTCGCGGTCGCGGCCTCGACGGCATAGCCCTGGCCCCAGGCGGCGCGGGTCAGGCCCCAGCCGACCTCGGTTCCGGGCCAGTCCTCGGGCTGCCAAGGGCCGATCCGGCCCAGCCACTGGCCGCTCGACTTCTCGATCACCGAAAACATGCCAAAGCCCTTCAGGCTCCAGGACCCGGCCATCGAGGCCATGCCGCGCCAGGCGCTGGAACGGGGCTGCAGGCCACCGATGAACCGCGCCGCCTCGGCGTCGCCCATCATCCCGGCCCAGCCCTCCAGATCCCCCTCGGCGGTGGGACGCAGGATGAGCCGCTGGGTTTCAAGCGTGGGACCCGGTGCGACGCGCATGATGTGTCCTTCCCTGACGTCTCGTCTTCAGACGACGCAGGCCGCCAGGCCCTCGCGTCTTACGGTTCCAGACGCCGCGGTGATCTTGCGCGAGCGTTTGGCGACATATTTGCCCGGCTTGACCACCTTCCACTTCAGCGGGCTGGGCAGGATGGCGGCGAGGCGCGCGGCCTGGGCGGAGGACAGCTTGTCGGCCCCGATCCCGAAATAGCGCCGCGAGGCGGCCTCGGCCCCATAGATGCCAGGGCCGTATTCGATGGAGTTCAGATAGACCTCCATGATCCGCTTCTTGCCCCAGAAGGTCTCGATCAGCACCGTGAACCAGGCCTCCAGCCCCTTGCGGACATAGGAGCGCCCCGGCCACAGGAAGACGTTCTTGGCGGTCTGCTGGCTGATGGTGGAGCCGCCGCGGATCTTCCGGCCCTTCTCGTTATTGGCGTAGGCCTTCTGCAGGGCCTCGAAGTCGAAGCCATGATGGTCGCAGAACTTGGCGTCCTCGGCGGCGATCAGGGCGCGGGGCAGGGCCGGCGAGACCTTGTCGATCGACCGCCAGCGATGGTCCAGGCCCTTGCCCTCGACGGCGCGGATGACCATCAGCGGCGTTACCGGCGGCGGCACAAAGCGGAACACGATCACCGCCAGCACCGGCCCGGCCACCAGCACGATGAACAGCGCCAGAAAGATATTCCGCACCAGCTTCACGGATCGCCCCCGAATATCACCAAACCGACTTGTCTTGACGCTGCGGCCGGATGCTAGCGACTGACAACGTCCCTGTCGCGGGGGCATGATCGACCTGCCCAGGGAGCTTTGGCATGGATGTCCTAGACGCCGTCAACCGCCGCATGTCGGTGCGCGCCTTCAAATCGGATCCGGTGGACGCCGCCGTGCTGCGCGAGCTCCTGGAAGCCGCCGCCCGCGCGCCGTCCGGCGGCAACCTCCAGCCCTGGCGGGTTCAGGCCATCACCGGCGCCCCGCGCGCCGCCCTGCTGGAAACCATGCAGCAGCGCGTGGCCTCGCCCGACACCCCCGAATACGACGTCTATCCCGCCAACCTGTGGGAGCCCCTGCGCAGCCGGCGCTTCCAGGTGGGCGAGGACCTCTATGGCGCGCTGAACATCCCGCGCGAAGACAAGCTTGCTCGTCTCCAGTGGTTCGCCAGCAACGGCCAGGGCTTTGGCGCCCCGGTGCTGCTGTTCTTCTCGGTCGACCGCCGCTGCGGCCCGCCGCAGTGGAGCGACCTGGGCATGTTCATGCAGACCCTGATGCTGCTGGCCGTCGAGCGGGGTCTAGACACCTGCGCCCAGGAGTTCTGGTCGCACTATCACCAGGTGGTCGACCAACATGTCGGCCTGCCCGAGGGCCACATGCTGTTTTCCGGCATGGCCCTGGGCTATCGCGACGAAACCGCGCCGGTGAACAACTGGCGCTCGCGCCGCGACCCGTTCGAGGCGTGGGGCGAGCTGAAGGGGTTCTGAGCGTCCCCTAGCCCGCGAACTGGCGCGGACCGGTGATGTCCGGGATCGTGATCACGCCCGCCTCGCCGTCCTCGTCGCCCCAGGCAAGGCGTTGACCATCTGGAGATACCGAGAGGGCGCTGATCGCGGCGCCCTTCTCGGCCTTCAGGGTCTCGATCCGGCCGTTGCGCATGTGCGCCGCCCAGATCTTGCCGTTGTCCTGGCCGGCGAACGCGACCGGCAGGGCTTCGAGACCCGCCACCCGGACCACCATCGAATCACGCGAGAAGCCGATCTCGGCGGCTTCCTTGCCCATCGGGCCGCTGGCCCCGGCGAACGGCCAGACCACCGCGCCATTGGCGCCGGCCGTGACCAGGAGGGCGCCCTTGTCGAAGAAGGCCACGCTCTTGATCTTGGCCGGATAGCCGCCCATCCGCATGTCCTTGCCGTCAGACAGACGCCAGCCGTGCAGCTGGTTCTCCTGCATCGACGAGACCAGGAACTTGCCGTCCGGACTGAAGGCGACGGCGATGTGGCTGCCGGCCCATTTCAGGACCTGCGGCTTCTGCTCGGCGATCTTCGCCCACCACAGCTGGGCGCCGCCATAGGCCGCCGTGGCCAGGCGCCGGCCCTTGGGATCGAAGGCCACACCCGAGACCGTCTTTTCGTGGGCGAAGACCCGGGAAAAGGCGGGATCGGCGATGTCCAGCACATGGGCCTCGCGACCGGCGGTGAAGGCGATCAGCCCCGAGGCGGGACTGGCGGCCAGATGCTCGATCCAATTGCCTTTCACCTCGGCCAGGACGGTGGCGACCACCTCGCCCCCCTCGATTCGGCTCCAGACCACACGGCCGTCGTCGCCGCCGGTGACCAGGCCCTGACCTGAGGGGTGCACGACGGCGCTCAGAACCGCGCCACCCATGGGCCCGCCATGGGCTTCCACCGTGACATAGCCGTCATCGGTCTCCAGCCGAACCGTGCCGTCGCCCAGGGCGAAGCCGGCGCGACCGTCGCGGTCGAAAAGGGCAGCGGTGACAAAGGCGTCGAAGGAAGAAATCATGCCCGCGCCATACCCCGACAGGGCCCTGGCGCCTAGCCGGATGGCGCCCGACGTCGCCCGGCGCCCCGACGGGGGCGAACGCTGTTCGGCCAGAAAGACTCAAAAAGGAGTTGCCATAGCGCCGCCACGTCGGGCTTTACTTCCTCGTCCGTCTGAGCCAGACGTGGCGACCTAACAATTGCGGGACCGCGAGTGACGCGGCCCTTGGGAGACAGTCAGGCTATGGCGGCTAAACTCTCTGGTGGTGGCGGTGGTCGCTACTCCCTGAATCAGAACTCCGAAATCAACGTCACGCCTTTCGTGGATATCCTCCTCGTTCTGCTGATTATCTTCATGGTCGCGGTGCCGATGGCCACCGTCGCGATCAAGGTCGACCTCCCCCCGGCGACGATCCCGCCGCCCAACGCCCCGAAGCCGAAAGAGCCGGTGTTCATCTCGATCCAGAAGTCGGGCGCGCTGTTCATCGCGGACAAGCAAACCAGCCTCGACAATCTCGAGTTCGATCTGGACGCCAAGTTCACCGCGACTGATCAGGCTGGCCCGAAGGACGACCAGCGCGTCATGATCCGCGCTGACGCCGACGTGCTGTACGCCGATTTCATGGGTGTGCTGAACCAGCTGCAGACCGCCGGCTGGTACAAGGTCGGTCTGATCAACGAAGACATCCACTAAGGATCTTCGGCGACAGCCTGAAATTCGAAGAGCCCCGGAAGCACCGCTTCCGGGGTTTTTTCTTTGCACTCTTCCCTTCAGCAGAAAACGCGCGCCGGGCGAGCCGGCGGTCGCGTGCGGCACGACGTTTGAAACCGTCCCTCCCAAGAGGCCTGGGGCGTCCCGTTTCCGGACAGGAGCGGCCCCCCGGCGGAGACCAGGGAGAGCCGAATGCTCAGCGAGTGGAACCAGGCGAAATCCGCCCCCCAAGGCGTTTCGATCGAAGGCGTGCGGATCAACCTGCCGACCCTGGCCACCGCCGCCGATGAAGCCGTCCGTCGCGCCGAGCGCGGCGAAGGCTTTACGCTCTTCACCGTCAATCTCGACCACCTGGTCAAGCTGGCCTCCAATGACGCCTTCCGGGCCGTCTATCGCCGCGCCACCTATGTTACCGCCGACGGCTGGCCTGTCGTGTGGCTGGCCGGCCGCAAGAACGCCAAGCTGGAGCGCGCCACGGGCGCCGATCTGGTCGAGCCCCTGTGCCGCGCCGCCGCTGAGCGCAATCTGGGCGTCTATTTTGTCGGTCCTGGCCCCAAGGCCCAGGTCGGCGCGCTCGAAAAGCTCACCCAGCGCTTCCAGGGTCTGAAGATCGCCGGCGCTGAAGCTCCGATGTTGCCTGCGGGCAATGGCCCGGCCATGCTGGCCGCCATGGATCTCGACGCGATGGCCCAGCGCATCAACGCTTCCGACGCCCGCATCTGCTTTGTCTCGCTGGGCGCGCCCAAGCAGGAGATCCTGGCGGACGCCCTGGCCGCCCGCTGCCCGGGCGTGGGCTTCATCTGCGTCGGCGCCGCCCTGGACTTCATCTCCGGCCAGGCGCGCCGCGCCCCGCAGTGGATGCAGCGCGGCAAGCTGGAATGGTTCTGGCGCCTGGCCAACGACCCGCGCCGCCTGGCCGTGCGCTATGCGGAATGCGCCATGCTGTTCGCTGTCCTCGCCCTGGGCGTCGCGGCGGCCCAGGTCAACTCGCCCGTCACCGCCGCCGAACCGCGCGGCGTCCTGCGATGATCCCGGCGGCCGGACGACTGTCACGACGGTCGCTGCTGGCCTCGACCCTGGCGCTGGCCGCCTGCGGCAAGGGCGCTTCGGCCGATCCCGCCTCGCCGGTCCGCAACGGACCTGTGCCATTGTTGCGCGACCTGGCGCCGTTCCGGATCGGGACGGAGATCGTCTCGGACGAGTTTGGCCGCCCCGGTTTCGACGCTGCGGCCAGCAGCCAGTTCTCGCAGATCACCGCCGGCTTCGAAATGAAGATGGAGTACATCCTGCAACAGGATGGCTCCCTGCGCTTCGAGGGCGGTGATCGCATCGCCGACTTCTGCAAGGCCAACAACCAGGCCCTGCATGGCCACACCCTGATCTGGTACATCGACAAGCCGATCGCCTTCCAGAAACTGGTCGGCGACAAGCGGGCCTTCGACAGGGCCTATGCCAGCTACATCCAGGCGGTCGCGGGTCGCTACAAGGGCCTGGCGCGCAGCTGGGACGTGGTCAACGAGCCGGTCGCTGACGACGGCGTTTCCCTGCGCGAATCGTTCTGGACCGAGAATCTGGGGCAGGAAGGCCACTTCATCCGGGCCCACGAAGAGGCCCACGCCGCCGATCCCGACGCCCTGCTGTTCGTCAACGAGTACCATCTGGAGAGCAAGCCGCATAAGCGGCGGACCTTCCTGAAGCTGATCGAGGACATGCTGAAGCGCGGCGTGAAGATCGACGGCATCGGCAACCAGACCCACATCGACGTCGACCTGCCGCCGGGCAAGATCACCGAGGCCATGCGCGATCTGGCCAGCCTGGGCCTGCCGATCCACCTGTCGGAGATCGATGTCTCGTTCCAGACCGAAGGCGTCAGCCTGAAATCGAAGGCCGAGAAGCAGGCCAGCCAGCTGCGCCTGTATCGCGAGGCGATGGAGTCTTTCGTCGCCCTGCCCGAAAAGCAGCAGTTCGCCTTCACCATCTGGGGCGTCCGCGACGCCGACTCGTGGCTGCGCAACGCCAGCTGGGTCAAGGACAAGACCGACCAGCCGCTGTTGTTCGACGACATGGGCCAGCCGAAGGAAACCTTCTGGACCCTGGTCGACGTCCTCCAGGGCCGTTGATCCCGTTTTTTTAAGACTAGGGCCTTAGCTTCGACCGCACGTTGCGCGGAGGGGTCGCCCATGAGCGGTCATCACAAGGACTATGTCGCCGGCCTGGACGGGCTGAGGGCGGCCTCGGTCAGCATGGTGATCCTGGGCCATGTGGGCCTGGGCGATCTGATCCCCGGCGGGATGGGCGTGACCATCTTCTTCTTCATCAGCGGCTTTCTGATCACCCGCCTGCTGTGGGCCGAGCGCGACGCCAACGGCGGCGTCGACCTGCTGCGCTTCTACGGCCGCCGGACCCTGCGCCTGCTGCCCGAGATGCTGGTGCTTCTGCTGGTGCTGACCTTCATCGTCGGCCCACTGCTGAACCAGCCGATGCAGCCCCTGCAGGCCCTGGCCGGCCTGACCTACTGGACCAACTATTACATCATCAGCGGGATGGGCGACTGCGCCAACTGCGCCGTGACCGGCCATCTGTGGTCGCTGGCGGTCGAGGAGCACTTCTATCTCGTCATGCCGCTGGCCCTGCTGCTGTGCGGCTTTGTTCCACGGCGCATGGCGGTGCTGTTTCTGGTGGCGATCATCGGGGCGGCCGTCTGGCGAACCTACGCCCTGACCGTGCTGCATGTTCCCGAGGTCTATACCTACAAGTCCACCGAGAGCCGGATCGACTCGATTGCCTGGGGCTGCCTGGCCGCAGTCATCGACCGCGCCTGGCCCGCGGCCATGAACTTCGTGAAGCGGCGCGCCTGGCTGGTCTTCGGGACCGGTTGCGCGCTGATGCTGGCGTCCCTGGCCTATCGCGACCCGGTCTTCCGCGAGACCCTGCGCTATTCAGTCCAGGGCCTGGCCCTGGTCGGCATCGTCCTGCCGCTGGTTGTCGCCCCGCAACTGGGCGGTCTGGTCAAGCTTCTGGAGATCGCGCCGCTGCGCTGGATGGGTCGGCGGTCCTATGCCGCCTATCTCTGGCACATGCTGGCCTTGACCCTGGGCGGCATGATCGTGGGCTTCACGGGAATCATCGAGAACGCCCCCCGGATCACCCAGCTGCAGGCCCTGCCCTTCGTGGTCACCCTGTCGTGGATCTTCGCCGAGCTCAGCTACCGCTTCGTCTTCACACCCGCCCAGAAGCTCAAGCCCTGGGTCACGCCGAAACGCGCGCCCGAGTCGAACGCCGCGCGGATCCCCCCGGACCGCGCGGCCGAGGCGGTCAGCTAGCTTCCCGAGCCTGACGGTCCGTCGGGGGCCCGAAAGCCGAGGCCAGCACGAAGGCCACCGCACACAGCGGTAGCATCAGCAGCCACACCAGCACGCTGGCGGCCAGGCCCAGACCCGTGGCCATACGACCGGTTGCGTCGAGAATCTTCGTCATCTTCCCCGCTCCTCGAGGCCGGCGTTCCAATTTGGTTCGGAACGCCGGTGTTCTGGAGTGAGGATGGCAAGGCTCGGGCCAGTTAGGCCGCGCAGGCCTCGAAGCCGGCCTTCAGCTCGGCCTCGTCCAGATCGCGGCCGATGAAGACCATGCGGCTGTAGCGCTTGTCCTTGTCGGTCCAGGGGCGTTGGAAGTCGCCTTCCAGGATCATGTGCACGGCCTGGAAGACCAGGCGGCGCTCCTCGCCCTGGACGTCGATGATGCCCTTGGCGCGCAGGATGTCGGGGCCGCGACGGGCCAGCAGGTCGTTGAGCCAGACGGTGATCTTCTGGCCGTCCACGGGCTTGTCCAGGGTCAGGGAGATCCCCTTGACGCCGTCATCGTGGATGGCGCTGGCCTGGTCATGGCCATGATGATGGTCGTGACCGTGGTGATCATGCCCGCAATGCTCGTCGTGCACGTGCCCATGGTCATGCCCATGGTCATGGCTGCAGTGCTCATCATGGACATGGCCAGCTTCGCCGTGGGCCGGATTGAGGAACTGGGGCTCCAGATCGGTGATCCGCTCCAGGTCGAAGCTGTGCTTGCCCAGGATGGCGTCCAGCGGGACGTTCGAGCGCTGGGCGCGGTGGATCGGAGCCAGCGGATTGATGCGGCGGATCCTGGCCTCGACATGGCGCAGGTCGTCTTCCGAGACTAGGTCGGTCTTGTTCAGCACGATCTGGTCGGCGAAGGCGATCTGCTCGACGGCTTCGCGGCTGTCGCCCAGCCGCAGCATGATGTGCTTGGCGTCGACAACGGCGGTGACCGAATCCAGCTGGGTGCGGGCCTTGACGTCCTCGTCGACGAAGAAGGTCTGGGCCACAGGGCCAGGATCGGCCAGGCCGGTGGTCTCGACGATGATGGCGTCGAAGCCGCCTTTCCGCTTCATCAGGCCTGAGAGAACCCGGATCAGGTCGCCGCGCACCGTGCAGCAGACACAGCCGTTGTTCATCTCGAAGATTTCTTCATCCGCTCCGACCACCAGATCGTTGTCGATGCCGACCTCGCCAAACTCGTTGACGATCACGGCATAGCGCTTCCCATGCGCCTCGGTGAGGATGCGGTTGAGCAGGGTGGTCTTGCCGGCGCCGAGATAGCCGGTCAGCACGGTGACGGGGATCTTGCCGGTAGGAGCGGGAGTCTGGGTCATGGCCGCTATTTAGGGGGTCACGCGCCCCGGCGGAAGTCTGCTGTCAGGTCTTGAAGAAGGCCACAGCCAGACCGACCAGAATCAGGGCCGCGCCGAGGATGGTTTCCTCGTAGCGTTCGACCCATTGCAGCCCCAGCCGCTTGAAGCCGGCCAGGCTGAGGCTGGTAAAGATCAGCATGCCCGAGGCCGTGGCCACCATCAGCACGAGGCTGAGCAGCAGAAAGGCCTGCCAACCATGCTCCATGCCGGCCAGATAGTAGGGCAGGAAGGCCTCGCAGGGCGAAAGGGTCAGCAGGGTGACCAAAGCGGCGATAGCCGCCCTGTCGGAGCCGTAGGTGCGCCTGCTGGCCTCGGGCAGGGCATGGTTGTGACGCCCGCGCACCACATAGAAGATACCGACCGCCACCATCAGCCCGCCGACGATCCAGTGAAAGACGTGGCCAAGGCTGGGCTGCAGGGCCAGGCCCGCGACCACCAGGGCCAGGCCCAGCAGGATGGTCAGGCCTACGTGGCCAAGGCCGGCCAGCAGAGTCACACCCAGCGTACGACCCGTGGACCACTTCTGAGCACGGCCAACCAGCACGAACGGCAGCCAATGGGTTGGCAGGGCCGCATGCAGAAAAGCCACGACGAAACCGGTGGCGGCGATAGAGGCGAAGAAGGTCGAATTCACGCTGACGGCTATATACTGTTACATTGTAACGTTCCAGCCCGAATCCGTCCTGTGGACCGTCAGTGTTTCATGGTCGGGAATCTGTCGCAGACCGTTGACTCATGATCGGCCGGCTGTATAAGTCCGCCCCCTCGCCCGCCGGGTTTCCTTGCGGGCGTTCCCTATTTTGCGAACGCACGTTTCTTAAGGCGCTAACCTATGTACGCGGTGATCAAAACCGGCGGCAAGCAGTACCGGGTCCAAGCCGGCGATCTGCTGGTTGTCGAAAAGCTCGACGGTGAACCGGGCTCGGAAGTCGCTTTCGGCGAAGTCCTGATGCTTGGCGAAGGCGAGGCCGTGACGGTCGGCGCCCCTACGGTGGACGGCGCTGTCGTCTCCGGAACCCTGATCGAAACCCGCAAGGGTGAGAAGGTGAAGATCTTTAAGAAGATCCGCCGTCAGGGCTATCGCCGCACACGCGGCCACCGCCAGACCGAAACGGTCGTGCGTGTGACCTCGGTGTCGGGTGCTGGTTCGGAAACCAAGTGGGACGGCGTCATCGACCTGACCCCCAAGGTTATCCTGAACGCCCGCGCTCGTGGCCTCGGCGACGCCGCTGTCCCCTTCACGATCCCGGTCGCCAAGTCGGCCGCTCCGGTCGCTGAAGCCGCCCCGAAAAAGAAGGCCGCGCCGAAGAAGGCCGCAGCCGCCCCGGAAGACGGCGAAGCCTAAGCGGCTGCGCCTCTAGAGATTAGGAGAGCAAGATGGCTCACAAGAAATCAGGCGGCTCGTCCAGCAACGGTCGCGACTCCGACGGCCGTCGCCTTGGCGTGAAGAAGTTCGGCGGCGAGAAGGTTCTCGCTGGCAACATCATCATCCGTCAGCGCGGCACGAAGTTCTGGCCCGGCGCCGGTGTCGGCATCGGCAAGGACCACACCCTCTTCGCACTCGTCGAAGGCGCGGTGAAGTTCGTGACCAAGAAGCATGACCGCACCTACGTGACGGTAGCGCCCAAGGCGCAACCCGCCGAGTAGTACGCACTCGACTTTTTCGGGTCGTGCTTCTCAGCCGAGAAGACGACCCGGACAGACGAACCTAAGCGGGGAGTCCGGGAAACGCCGGGCTCCCCGCTTTTGTTTTGCCTGCGACGCCATGAAGCACCGAATCGCCATGGCGGCGTCACGGTCCCCGAGCAAAGAGGGGCCGAGAAACCGGGAGGCGTCGGATGTGCGTCATCGACATTAGTCCCCAGATCGAAACGCGGCGGATCACGCTGCGTGCGCCGGCGATGTCCGACGTCCAGCGCCTGGCGGCCCTGGGCGGCGACCGCGAGATTTCTCGCATGACCACGCGCATGCCCTGGCCCTATGGCCGTGCGGACGCCGTGGATTTCGTCGGTCGCTGCCAGGCGCAGGATCGCCGCCGCGACAACACCTTCGCCATCGAGCTGGAAGACGAGGGCGTCATTGGCGTCCTGGGCCTGTTCACGCCGCCGAACGGCCAACTGGAGATCGGCTACTGGATCGGAAAACCCTTTTGGGGTCGGGGTCTGGCCACCGAGGCCTGTCAGGGCGCGTTGCACTGGGCCAAACAGGACTGGCGCAGGAGGCTGGTGGTCGCCGGCCACTTCGCCGACAATCCGGCCTCTGGCCAGGTGCTGATCAAGGCCGGCTTTCTCTATACGGGCGTCGTCGAGATGAAGCCGTCGGTCGCGCGCGGCGAACCGGCGGCGACGCGGATGATGGTGTGGCTGGCCTAGAGAGCGGTTAAGCCGCGCGGTGGGTCGCGATAACCTTCTGCGCGCCTTCGCGGAACCGCTTTTCGGCCGTGACGATGCGCTCGCACAGGGCGTCCAGGTCCGAGAGCAGCGAATAGGTGGCGTAGATGGGGATTTCCATCAGCGCCACCTGCGCCCGGGGCATGAACTCGCAGTACTTCTTCCATGCGGCGTGGCCGTCGCGCGCGCTCATCGCCCTTTGGCCCAGCGGGTTCCAGAGATCCAGCTCCATCAGCTCGTCCCGGCACTGCTTCATCACCGGCAGGGCGATATACAGGAACAGGAAGGTCGGGGTCGCGGCGCGGCTGAACTGCGGCTGGACCTGCATGTGCCAGATCCGGAAGGCTTCGAAGAAGCCCGCCTTGCGCTTGGGGTCCGGCGGCAGCCAGGTGGCGTCCTGATTGATCAGTTCGCCGGCTGACGAGGCGCGCTTGATCAGTTCGTCGGCCGAGCGGCCGTCGGCCATGGTCTTGGACAGGGCCGTAATCGGAATGTTCAGCTTCTTGGCGACGTCGCCATAGCTCACCTGTTGGCCCTGCATGGGCGTCCACTGGCCAAACGAGGCGGCCTTGGGATCCTTAGCGCGCTTCATCGCAGCGGCATGATGCATCAGGAGCTGCTCTTCGCGCTGCTTTTCAGCGCGCTCCCGGTCGAACTCGGCCTCATGGACCGCCTGCTCCTCGGCGGTCATCCAGCGCGCGCGGCCGGGGCCGTAGGTGCGCTCATGCCGGTTGATCAGGACCAGACCATGATCAGGGCTGGGCCGCTCGCCGATATCGGTGAGAAAGGCGCGGAAGTCGCGCCAGGTGCCGGTCACGCCGGTGCCGCGGCTCATCAGAATGTTGCGATGGATCGAGGCCTCACCAGCGTACTTCTTGCAAAGCGTCTGGAGCGTCAGGTCCCGCAGGTCCTTCGCAAGTTCCTCTCCAAAGCCCTGTGTCGTCGTCAACGCCAGCCTCCCAGTCCACCGCGCCAAAAACGGTGGTTTCGCTGCATGAGGCTTTGTCGCACAACGTGTTTTAACATTTCGTCACAGGACCGAACAGTGTTCTGATCGCGCGGCCCGGAGCCTGCGACGCCATTTCGGCTCGACGCGGCAGGCGCCTTGCGACAAAAGACGCAGATGAAATTTCTGGACCAGTGCAAGATCTTTATCCGCTCCGGCAACGGCGGCGGTGGCGCGGTCTCGTTCCGACGCGAGAAGTACATTGAATACGGCGGCCCCGACGGTGGGGACGGCGGCCGGGGCGGTGACATCTGGATTGAGGCCGTGGACGGCCTTAACACCCTGATCGACTACCGCTACCAGCAGCACTTCAAGGCTGAGACCGGGATCCACGGCATGGGCCGCGGGCGCCATGGCGCGGCGGGCGGCGACATCACCCTGAAGGTCCCCGTCGGCACGCAGGTGCTGGAAGAGGACAAGGAAACCCTGATCGCCGACCTCGACACGGCCGGCATGATGGTGCGCCTGTGCCAGGGCGGCAACGGCGGATGGGGCAACCTGCACTTCAAGGGCCCGGTCAATCAGGCCCCGAAATACGCCAATCCCGGCCAGGAAGGCGAGGAGCGCTGGGTCTGGCTGCGCCTCAAGCTGATCGCCGACGTCGGTCTGGTGGGCCTGCCCAACGCCGGCAAGTCGACCTTCCTGGCTGCCGCTACGGCCGCCAAGCCGAAAATCGCCGACTATCCCTTCACCACCCTGACGCCGAACCTGGGCGTGGTCGACCTGTCGACCAGCGAACGGTTCGTGCTGGCCGACATTCCCGGCCTGATCGAGGGCGCGTCGGAAGGCGCGGGCCTGGGCACCCGCTTCCTGGGCCACGTCGAGCGTTCAGCGGTGCTGATCCATCTGGTCGACGCCACCCAGGACGACGTCGCCGGCGCCTGGACCACCATCCGGGGTGAGCTTGAAGCCTATGGCGACGAGCTGGGCGACAAGTCCGAGATCCTGGCCCTGAACAAGGTTGACGCCCTCGACGACGACACGATCGCCGAGAAACTCGCCGAGCTGGAGGCCGTGGCCGGCGTCACGCCGCGCCTCGTCTCCGGCGTCTCCGGCAAGGGCGTCAAGGAAATGCTCCGCGCCGCCTATCGCGAGGTCCGCGTCCGTCGCGGCGACGAGGTCGAGGAAATCGACGAGGAAGAAGACCACATCCCGGAGACCCCCGGGGGCTGGAAGCCGTGAGCCAGGCTGCCGCCGGGCCACTGGCGTCGGCAAAGCGCATCGTCTTCAAGGTCGGCTCGGCCCTGCTGGTCGACGCCGACACCGGCGCGGCCAACCATGCCTGGCTGAAGGCCTTCTGCGACGACGCCGCGCGCCTGCGCGCCCGGGGTCAGCAGGTGGTCGTGGTCTCATCCGGCGCCGTGGCTCTGGGCCGCCGTCGCCTGGGCCTGACCGGTCGCAAGTCGCTCACCCTGCCTGAAAAGCAGGCCGCCGCGGCGGCCGGCCAGTCGCTGCTGATGCGGGCCTGGGAAGAAGCCTTCGAGCCGCACGAGATCGGCGTCGCCCAGATCCTGATGACCCGCGACGACACCGAGACCCGCCGCCGTTGGCTGAACGCCCGCGCCACGGTTGAGACCCTGCTGGGTCTGGGCGTCGTGCCGGTGGTCAACGAGAACGACACCGTCGTCACCGAGGAAATCCGCTACGGCGACAACGACCGCCTGGCCGCCCGCGTCGCCCAGCTGGCCGGAGCGGACCTGCTGGTTCTGCTGTCCGATATCGACGGGCTCTACACCGCCGATCCCCGCCGCGATCCCGGCGCGACCCATCTGGCGACGATTTCCGAGATCACACCGCAGATCGAGGCCATGGCCGGGGGCGCCAACGCCGCCTCGGGCGTCGGCACCGGCGGCATGGCCACCAAGATCGCCGCCGCCCGCATCGCCCGCGCCGCCGGCTGCGCCACCCTGATCACCCTGGGCTCGCGCCCTCACCCGCTGAAGGCCATCGAAGAGGGCGGCAAGGCCACCCTGATCGAGGCCGGCGCCAGCCCCGCCGCCGCCTACAAGGCCTGGATCGCCGGCAGCCTCGCCCCGCAGGGCTGGGTTTCGGTCGACGCGGGCGCGGCCGCCGCCCTGGCCAAGGGCAAGAGCCTTCTGGCGGCCGGCGTCCGCGCCGTCGAAGGGCCCTTCGACAAGGGCGACGCCGTTCGGGTGCGCGACGAGACCGGCCGCGAGGTGGCCCGGGGCCTGATCCGCTATGACAGCGCCGACGCCCACCGCATCGCCGGCCTGCGCTCGGACGCCATCGAGGCCGAACTGGGCTTCACCGAAGGCCCGATGATCCATGCCGATGATCTGGCGGTCGCGGACTAGCCGATGACCCTGGGTCCCGCTCCGTTCCGAACGGCCGAATGGCGTGGCGTCAACCGCGAGATCTTCCGCGACCAGATCGTGCCGGCCGGCCAGCCCGCCGTTCTGAAAGGTCTGATCGCCGACTGGCCCGCCGTGGCGGCAGGTCAGGTCTCCGATCAGGCCATGGCCGAATACCTGCTGGGTCTGGACGCCGGCGGGCCGGTCACAATTCTGCACGGCGGACCCGAGATCGGCGGGCGGTTCTTCTATACCGACAGTCTGGACGGCTTGAACTTCCGTCGCCGCACCGTGCCCCTGCGCGAGGCCCTGGGGGCCCTGCTGTCGTTCCGCGACGCCGCCGAGCCCCCGGCCCTGGCCGTGCAGTCCACCCCGACCGCCAGCGCCCTGCCCGGCTTCACCGCCGCCAATCCCCAGCCGCTGCTCGAGGAAACGGTCGGTCCCCGGATCTGGATCGGCAATGCGATCACCACCGCGACCCATTTCGACATGAACTACAATATCGCCTGCGCGGTGGCGGGCCGGCGGCGCTTCAGCCTGTTCCCGCCCGACCAGTTGAAGAACCTCTATCTGGGACCGCTGGAGTTCACCCCGGCCGGCCCGCCGGTCAGCATGGTGGACATCGCCGCCCCCGATCTTGGCCGCTATCCGCGCTTCGCCGAGGCCTGGACCACCGCCCAGGTCGCCGAGCTGGAGCCCGGGGATGCGATCTACATCCCCTATTTCTGGTTCCACAATGTCGAGTCGCTCGACCCCTTCACGGTGCTGATCAACTACTGGTGGGCCGAGCCCCGCGCGGTTCTGGGCCGCCCCCTGGAGGCCCTGCTGCACGCCATGGCCTCGATCCGCGAGATGTCCGCCAGCGAGCGGGCGATCTGGCGCGACGTCTTTGATCACTTCGTCTTCAAGACCGACGGCGACCCGGTCGCCCACCTGCCGCCGGACCGGCGCGGCTCGCTGGGCGAGATGACGCCCGAGCATCTGACCCGCATCCGCGGAATCCTGCTGCAGGCCCTGGGCAAGGCGTAGCCAAGGCCGAAAAAACCACTAGGTTCCGGCCTCCAAGGAGCACCTCATGGCCTATCGGTCCCTGCGCGAATTCATCGACGTCCTCGAGGCCAAGGGCGAACTGGTTCGGGTCACCGAGCCGGTCTCCACCGTGCTGGAGATGACCGAGATCCAGACCCGCCTGCTGGCCACGGGCGGCCCGGCGGTGCTGTTCGAACATGTGCTGATGCCCGACGGCACGCGCTCGCCGATGCCGGCCCTGGCCAACCTGTTTGGCACCGTCAAGCGGGTGGCCATGGGCGTCACCCTGGGCGGCGAGCCGCGCACCACCGCCGGCGAACTGCGCGAAGTGGGCGAGCTTCTGGCCTTCCTGCGCCAGCCTCAGCCCCCCAAGGGCCTGAAAGACGTCATCGACATGCTGCCCCTGGCCAAGACGGTCATGGCCATGCGGCCGGGCACGGTGAAAAAGGCTCCGGTGCAGGAGATCGTCCTGACCGGCGACCAGATCGACCTGTCGAAACTGCCCGTCCAGACCTGCTGGCCCGGCGAGCCCGCGCCGCTGATCACCTGGCCGCTGATCGTCACCAAGGGCCCCGGCAAGGATCGCGAGGACGACTTCAACCTGGGCATCTATCGCATGCAGGTGATCGGCAAGGACCGCTGCATCATGCGCTGGCTGGCCCATCGCGGCGGGGCCCAGCACTATGCCCGCCACAAGCAGGCCGGCAAGCGCGAGCCCCTGCCCGCCTGCGCCGTGCTGGGCGCCGACCCCGGCACCATCCTGGCCGCCGTGACCCCGGTGCCCGACACCCTGAGCGAATACCAGTTCGCCGGCCTGCTGCGCGGGGCCAAGGTCGATCTGGTCGCCGCCAAGACCGTGCCGCTGATGGTGCCCGCCCACGCCGAGATCGTGCTGGAAGGCCACGTCCTGCTCGACGAATATGCCGACGAGGGCCCCTATGGCGACCACACCGGCTATTACAACAGCGTCGAGAAGTTCCCGATCTTCCAGGTGACGGCGATCACCATGCGCAAGGACCCGATCTACCTGACCACCTTCACCGGCCGGCCGCCGGATGAACCCTCGGTGCTGGGCGAGGCGCTCAACGAGGTGTTCATCCCCCTGCTGCGCCAGCAGTTCCCCGAGATCGTCGACTTCTGGCTGCCGCCCGAGGGCTGCAGCTATCGCATCGCCGTGGTCTCGATGAAGAAGGCCTATCCCGGCCACGCCAAGCGGGTGATGCTGGGCGTCTGGAGCTATCTGCGCCAGTTCATGTACACCAAGTGGGTGATCGTCGTGGACCACGATATCAATGCCCGCGACTGGAAGGACGTCATGTGGGCGATCAGCACCAAGATGGACCCTGCGCGGGACATCACGGTGATCGAGCATACCCCCATCGACTATCTAGACTTCGCCAGCCCCGAGAGCGGCCTCGGCTCCAAGATCGGCCTGGACGCCACCGACAAGCTGCCGCCCGAAACCCATCGCGAATGGGGTCAGGAGATCCGCATGGATCAGGCGGTGATCGACAAGGTCAGCGACATGTGGGGCCGGCTGGGCCTGCCGGGTGACGGCAAGCCCATCTGGAAGACCTGATCTGACGACATGGGGCGTTGAGAATGCGGAACCTAACCCTGGCGGCCCTCGCCGCAGCACTGATGACGAGCACCAGCATGGCCCAGACCCCACCCGCCAAAGCCCCCTGGGACGAAGCCTTCCTGCCGCCCGCGCCGCAGTGGCAGGGCGCCAGCCAGGCGCTGCTGCGCGACACGTCCGATCCGTGGGTGACGGCGTTCGAGGCCGATCCGGCGCATGACTTCAGCCCCAACTATGTCGACACCCGCAAATGGTTCGACCGGCTGGACAAGGCCTCAAGCCTGATCCGCATCGAAGAGTTCGGCGTCTCGCCGGAAGGCCGGCCGATCTATGCGGTGATCGCTTCCAAGGATGGCGCGAAGCTCGATCCGAAAAAGCCGCTGCTGCTGGCCCAGGCCGGTATCCATCCGGGCGAGATCGACGGCAAGGACGCGGGCATGATGCTGCTGCGCGACATTGCCTTCAACGGCAAGGAGGGCCTGCTCGACAAGGTCAACCTGATCCTGATCCCGATCCTCAGCGTCGACGGCCACGAACGCGCTTCGGCCTATAGCCGCCCCAACCAGCGCGGGCCGCGCATCCAGGGCTGGCGCAACACGGCGACCAACCAGAACCTCAATCGCGACTTCATGAAGCTGGATCAGCCGGAGATGCAGGCGCTCAAGACCCTGCAGGCCCGCTACTGGCCCGACCTCTATGTCGACATCCACGTCACCGACGGCATGGATTACCAGTACGACGTCACCTACGGCTACAATGGCGAAGACGGCGTCTGGTCACGATCGCCGGCGATCGCCAAATGGCTGGACGCGACGTTCAAGCCGGCGATCAACGACGGCCTGGAAGCCCAGGGCCATATTCCCGGCGAGCTGGTGTTCGGCATCGACGAGCACGGCCCCAAGGCCGGCCTGTCGGACGGCGGTCTGGGCGAGCGGTATTCGAACGGCTGGGGCTCGGCGGCCCATATCCCGACCATCCTGATCGAGAACCACAGCCTCAAGCCCCACGCCCAGCGCGTGCTGGGAACCTACGTGTTCCTGGAAACGGCGATGAAGCTGCTGGCGCAGAAGGGCGACAGCCTGCGCGCCGCCATCCATCAGGACCGCGCCCTGCGCCCGGCCGAAATCCCGGTCAACTTTGTCGCCGAGGACAAGCCCAGCGCCACACGCGCCTTCAAGGGCATCCTGTACGAGACCTATGAGAGCCCGGCTTCCGGCCGCACCGAGATCCGCTGGCTGGGCCAGCCCGATCCGCAGGTCTGGTCCCTGCCCTTCTACGGCTCACGCCCGACCCTGACCCTGAAGCGGCCGGTCGCCTATTGGGTGCCCAGCTATCGCAAGGACCTGATCGAACGGCTGAAACTGCACGGGCTGATGGTGGAGCCCTTGAGCGCGTCCAGGACCCTGTCGGTCGAAATGTTGCGTCTGACCGACCCCAAGCTGGCGACCCGCGCCAATGAAGGTCACGTCCAGATCAGCGTCACAAAAGCCACGCCGGAAACCCGCGACTGGACCTTCCCGGCCGGTTCGGTGCGCGTGCCGACCGACCAGCCGCTGGGCGACCTGGCCGTGCTGCTGCTGGAGCCGCAGTCCAGCGAGAGCTTTTTCGCCTGGGGCATGGTCCCCGAAGTGCTCAGCCGCGTCGAGTACATCGAGGGCTATGCCATCGCCCCGCTCGCCGAAAAGATGCTGGCGGCCGACCCCGCGCTGAAGGCCGAGTTCGAGGCCAAGCTGGTCGCCGAGCCGAAATTCGCCGCCGATCCGCAAGCGCGCCTTGGCTGGTTCTATCGCCGCACGCCCTTCTATGACGACCGCCACCTGCTCTATCCGATCGCGCGCGAACTCGCCCATTAGAGCAGATCGCTTGCATGCCGGCGCGCGAGAGGGCTTTTATGCCGCCTCGCGCGCCCGGCGTGGCTGATATTGTAAGGTTCTCTGATGGATACGATCACTTCGGGTCACGCCGCCGCCCTCTGGGTGGGGCTGCACGTCTTCCTTATGCTGACCCTTTCGCTGCTGGTCGTGCGCCTGCGCCAGAAGCACAAGGTGGCCCTGGGCGACGAGGGCATTCCGGAACTGGCCCGCGCCATCCGCGCCTTTGGCAATGCCAGCGAATACGTCCCCACCGCCCTGATGGCGATCGTCGTGCTGGCCGTGGTCGAGGCCCCGCCCCTGGCGATCCACGTGGCGGGCTTCGTGCTGTTTTCCGGCCGTCTGGTTCACGCCGTGGGCCTGTCCAACAGCGGCGGCGCCTCGATCCCCCGGGCCATTGGCATGGTGGCGACCTGGCTGGCCTATATCTTCGTCGGCGTGGCCCTGCTGTTCTACGCCATCGCCTGATGCGGCGAGAGCCGCCTTGCCCGGGGGCGCCGCCCTCGTCCATAAGACCCCATGGACGATAATCTGCTTAGCGACATGGTCTCGGCCGCGCTCAAGGCCGGCGCCGATACGGCCGAGGCTGTCTTTGCCCAACGGCAATCCCTTTCCGTCAGCGTTCGCCTTGGCGAGCTGGAAGAAGTCGAGCGCGAGGAGGCCCGGGATCTGGGTCTGCGCGTCTTCGTTGGCAATCGCAGCGCCACGGTTTCCGGTTCGGACATCTCCAGCGACGCCCGCGCCAAGCTGATCGAACGCGCCGTGGCCATGGCCCGCCTGGCTCCCGAAGACCCCTATGCCAGCCTGGCCCCGCGTGAGCGCCTGGCCAAGGGGCCGTTCCCCGATCTCGACCTGATCGACGCCTATGAGCCTGCCGCCGAGGCGCTGGAGGCCCAGGCCCGCCTGGCCGAGGACGCCGCGCGCTCTGTCGAGGGCGTGACCAATTCAGACGGCGGCTCCGCCAGCTGGAGCTCGGCCTCCTGGCGGCTGGTCACCAGCGACGGCTTCTCCGGCAACCACGCCGCCACCGGCCACTCGCTGTCCTGCTCGGCCATCGCCGGCGAGGGCGCGGGCATGGAGCGGGGCGGCGAAGGCCGTTCAGCCCGTCACTTCGCTGACCTGCCCGGCGCGGGCGATATTGGCCACGAGGCCGGACGCTCTGCCGTGGCCCGCCTCAACGCCAGGAAGATCGCCTCAACCACCGCCCCGGTGATCTTCGAGAATCGCCTGGCCATGTCGCTGATCGGCCCGTTGCTGGGCGCCATCTCGGGTCCGTCCATCGCCCGCGGCTCCTCGTTCCTGAAGGACAAGCTGAACCAGCAGGTCTTCGCCCGGGGCGTCAGCCTGATCGAGGATCCGCACCGGGTGCGCGGCCTGGGCTCCTCGCCCTTTGACGACGAGGGTGTGCCCACCGTGCGCCGCGCCCTGATCGACGACGGCATGCTGACCACCTGGCTGCTCAATACCAGCAGCGCCAGGCAGCTGGGCCTGGAAACCACCGGCCACGCCTCGCGCGGCCTGGCGGGTCCTTCGGGCGTCTCGACCAGCAACCTGACCCTGTCGACCGGCACGCGCGATCAGGCAGGCCTGATGGCTGACGCCGGAACCGGCCTGCTGGTCACCTCGATGTTTGGCCCATCCCTGAACGGCAATACCGGCGACTGGTCGGTGGGCTGTTCGGGCCTGTGGTTCGAGAACGGCGAGATCACCGGTCCCGTCACCGAGATCACCGTGGCCGGCAACCTGATCGACATCTATGCCCGTCTGATCCCCGGCTCGGACCTGGAGATGCGCGGCGCCAACAACGCGCCGTCCATCCTGGTCGATGGGCTGGCGATCGCCGGCAAATGACCGATCTGGACCTGATCCTCGACGCCGCACGGGAAGCGGGCGAACTGGCCCTCAAGGCCCGGGCCGGTGGTCTGAAGATCTGGTCCAAGGAGGGCGGCTCGCCAGTCACCGACGCCGACCTGGCGGTCGATACCCTGCTGAAGGATCGCCTGCGCGCCGCCCGGCCTGACTATGGCTGGCTGTCGGAGGAAACGATCGACGACCCGGCTCGCCTGACCACGACGCGCCAGTTTGTGGTCGATCCGATCGACGGCACCGCCGCCTTCATGAAGGACAAGCCGTGGTTCGCCGTCTCGATCGCCGTGGTCGAGAACGGCAAGCCGGTCGCGGGCGTGGTCCATGCCCCCGCCCTGAGCGAGACCTATGCCGCCATGGCCGGCGGCGGGGCCACCTTGAACGGCGCGCCGATCACCCCCAGCCTGACGGCCAGCCTCGACGGCGCGGCCATGCTGGGCGACGCCAAGATGTTCGCCTATCCGGGCTGGCGCACGCCCTGGCCGCCGATGCGCATCGAGGCCCGCAATTCGATCGCCTATCGCATCTGCCTGGTGGCCGCCGGAGCCTTCGACGCCGCTATCGCCCTGTCGCCCAAGAGCGAGTGGGATGTAGCCGCCGCCGACCTGATCCGGGCCGAGACCGGCGCGTGGCTGACGGACCATAAAGGTCAGGGCTTCAGCTATAATCGCCCTATTCCGCTGGTTCCGAGCCTGGTTTGCGCCAATGCGACGCTTGCGCCATTGATCCTTAACCGTGTCGGGCATATCGACCTTCCCTAACGACAATTCCTCGCAGGAACGTGCCCCCTCATGCCCGACAAGCAGCTTCTCCATCTCGTCATCGGCGGTGAACTGAAGGATGTCTCCGACATCGAGTTCCGCGATCTCTCCCAGGTCGAGTTTGTCGGGGCCTATGCCACCTATAGCGACGCCCACAAGGCCTGGAAGGCCAAGGCCCAGGCCACGGTCGACAATGCCCACGCGCGCTACTTCATCATCCACGCGCACAAGCTGATGGACCCGAGCCTGGGTTGATCGGCTGAGAACGTCCTCCCCCTAGCGGGGGAGGTGTCGGCGAAGCCGACGGAGGGGGAAGTGACCGCTGACTCAGTGCGGTCTTCCCCCACCGGCCCCCGATCAAGTCGGGGACCGCCTCCCCCTTCAGGGGGAGGACTTGCGCCAGCCCTACTCCCGACGCAGCAGCTTGTCGGTCAGCAGCTTGCCCAGCATCCCGGCCCGGAAGGTCTTTTTCATCGCCACGGGATCGTAGTCGTCGCTCTCGACCCAGTCGGTGAAGCTCAAGCCCTTGGGCTCGCCGCGCTCCAGATACTGTTCGAACACATAGTCGAGCACCCCGGTGTTGCCGGCCCTGATGTGCAGATAGCGCGGCGACAGCTCCTTCATCGCCTCGCGGATCGGCAGGCCAAGGCGATAGTGGGCATAGAGCACACTCATGATCCCGGCCCGGTCAGCGCCCGACTTGCAGTGGATCAGGGCCGGATATTCGAGCGTTTCGAACAAGAGTTTGGCCCCGCGCACCCGCTCGCGGATCGGGACCTCTCGCGAGGTGATGGTGAAATCGACCAGGTTCAGGCCCAGCCGCTGGCAGGCGTCCTTTTCGAGGGCGTAGAAGCTGCCGTCGAACCCGCCGCGCAGATTGACGATGGTCTTGATGCCCCGCTTCTTCCACCAGGCCAGCTGGAACGGCCAGGGCTGGTTGGCGCGCACCAGCTCCGGGCTGACCCAGTGGGCGTTGGAGAAGCCGACCCGCAGATAGGCGTGGTCGTTCCACAGATAGTGGAGATAGGTCTTCAGGCGCCCCCAAGGCGTGGTCAGGTCGAACTGGGCCAAACGGGCGATCCTCTGGAAAGTCCGCGCCTAGGTAGGATGGACCGCCGCCAATTGCAAAACGTAGGCGGATTTTCCACGCCGGGTGATGCGCCCGCGTCCTTGACAGCCCGGCCGTGACATCCGACCCCTCGCCCATGACTGACGCCGCCCCGCCGCAAGCGACCAACCGCGCCCTCGCGATGCGGATCTGGCGCGACTATCTGCAGCCGCGCTGGAAGGGCCTGAGCGTCTCGCTGGTCAGCGCCGCCATCGTGGCGGGCCTCAGCGCCCAGCTGACGCGGATGATCCAGCCCGCCGTGGACCAGTTGATCACCAACCCGCGCCCCGGCGCGATCCTGACCATTCCCGCCACCATCGCCGTGATCGCCATCCTGCGCGGCCTGTTCCAGGTGCTGCAGGCGACCTTCATCAACCGGATCGGCAATGGCGTGGTCGGCGATGTTCAGGTGCAGCTGTTCGGCAAGCTGGTGCGCTCGGACCTGGCCCGGCTGCGCGCCGCCCATTCGGGCTCCTATGTCTCGTCGGTGCTCTACGACGCCAGTCTGATCCGCGAGGCGGCGACCAGCGGGGTGGTCAACTATACCCGCGAGTTCCTGACCGTGGTCGGGGCCCTGGCGGTGATGTTCAGCCTGGACCCGATCCTGGCCGCCGGCGTGCTGGTCATCGCCCCGGTCGCCAGCCTGATCATGCGGCAATTTTCGAGGAAGACGACCAAGGCCGCCAAGGGCGCCATGGGCGAGACCTCCAACCTGTCGACCGCGATCATGGAGAGCCTGGACGGGGTCAAGATCGTCAAGATGGAGAACCGGGAAGCCTATGAGGAGGCCCGGGTCGCCGCCGTGGTCGACCGCCGCCAGCATCATCTGATCAAGGGTTCCAACGCCCGGGCCATGGCCGCCCCGGCCACCGAGACCTTCACCACCCTGATCACCGCCGGCGTCTTCGTCTATGCCGGCTGGCGGGCCATGAGCGGCGACATCACGGCCGGCGCCTTCTTCGCCTTTCTCAGCGCCCTGCTGATGGCCGCCCAGTCCCTGCGCCAGGTCGCCAACCTGCAGACGGTGTTCAGCGAGGGCCTGACCGCCGCCCGCCGGCTGTTCGAGGCGCTCGATATCGCGCCGACCATCATCGATCCCGCCGACGCCCGCGCCCTGCCGCCCGGCGACAGCGCCATCGCCCTGGAGGGCGTGAGCTTCTCCTATGGCGGCGACATCCCGGCCCTGACGGAGGTCTCGCTGCAGGCCCGGCGCGGCGAGACGGTCGCCCTTGTCGGTCCGTCCGGCGGCGGCAAGAGCTCGATCCTCAACCTGATCCCGCGCTTCTACGATGTGACCGCCGGCGCGGTGACCATCGATGGCCACGACGTGCGCTCGGTGACCCTGGCCTCCCTGCGCGACCGCATCGCCCTGGTCACCCAGGAGCCCTTCCTGTTCGACGACACCATCCGCGCCAATATCGCCTATGCCCGGCCCGAGGCGACGGAAGAGCAGATCATCGCCGCCGCCCAGCAGGCCGCGGCCCACGACTTCATCAGCGCCCTGCCGGACGGCTATGACACGGGGGTCGGCGAGGCCGGCGCGCGGCTGTCGGGCGGCCAGCGCCAGCGCATCGCCATCGCCCGCGCCTTCCTGAAGGACGCCCCGATCCTGCTGCTGGACGAGGCGACCAGCGCGCTCGACACCGAAAGCGAGGCCCAGGTCCAGATCGCCCTCGAGCGGCTCATGGCCGGCCGCGCCACCATCCTGATCGCCCACCGCCTGTCGACCGTGAAGGGCGCCGACCGCATCTATGTGATCGACAAGGGGCAGGTGATCGAGACCGGAACCCACGCCGAACTGGTGCGCGCCAAGGGCCTCTATGCCCGCCTCGCCAAGGCCCAGGACCTGGACCATGCGCCGGAGGACGCCGCGTGAGGCCACTGCGCTCGCCGTGGGTGATGAGCCTGCTGGTCAATCTGATGTCGGGCTATCTGGCCCTGACCTATCTCACCCTGCGCTGGACGCGGGAGGGTCAGCAGATCGCGACCGACGTCCAGGCCAGGGCTCTGGCCGGGCGCTCGGGTGTGATCCTGGCCCTGTGGCACTCTCGCGTTCCCGTCGGCCCGGCGACCTGGCCGCAAGGGGCCGACAAGCCGGAGATCCGGGTTCTGGTCAGTCAGTCGCGCGACGGCGAGTTCATCGCCCGGGTGATCGCCCGCCTGGGTCTGCCGTCCATTCGCGGCTCGTCCCTGAAGAAGACCGACACCGCCAAGAACAAGGGCGGCGAGCAGGCCTTTCGCGACATGGTCAAGTGGGTGAAGGACGGCGGGGCCATGGCCATCACGCCCGACGGCCCGCGCGGTCCCGTCGAGGTGCTGCAGAAGGGGGCCGTGGCCCTGGCCCGGGTCAGCGGCGCGCCGGTGCTGTTCGTCGGCGTGGCCATGAAGCCCTGCCTGCGTCTGGGCACCTGGGACCGCACGATCATCCCCCTGCCCTTCGCCCGGGCCGCCATGGTCTGGGACGGTCCGGCCACCGCCGGCCGCGACGACGATCCTGACGCCCTGGCCGAGGCCTGGGGCGAGCGCCTGTCGGCCGTGTCGCGCCGGGCGGAAACGTTGGTAGGGGAGATGGACGGGGCTCCCCCTCCTTCCTCTTAAATCCGCTCTCCCCGGCGAAGGCCGGGGCCCAGATCGAGCACGCAAACCTCGGCGACCGTGGTTCGGACCGAAGGCGCATCAGCCCCAAACTTCCCGGATGAATCTGGGTCCCGGCCTTCGCCGGGAAGATCGGATGATGGGAAACATTGATCCGACCCGCCCATGGTGGGATGTAGGGCCATGCCGCACGACCATTCGGGCCACTCGCACGATCACCATGATCACGCTCATGGACATGACCACGCTCACGACCACGGGCATGGCCATTCGCACGGCCATGGGCATGGGCACGGCCATCACCATCACGTCCCCAAGGACTTCGGCCGCGCCTTCGCCATCGGCACCGCGCTGAACCTTGGCTTTGTGCTGGTCGAGTTCGCGGCGGGCCTCTTTACGCACTCCCTGGCCCTGCTGGCCGACGCCGGCCACAATCTGTCGGACGTTCTGGGCCTGATCCTGGCCTGGGGGGCGGCGACGCTGGCCAAGCGCGCGCCGAGTGGTCGCCACACCTATGGCCTGCGCAAGGGCACGGTGCTGGCCTCGCTGGCCAATGCCGCCCTGCTGCTGGCCGCCACCGGCGCCATCGCCTGGGAAGCCATCCGTCGTTTCGCCGCCCCGACTCCGGTCGAGAGCGGGCCGGTGATGATCGTCGCGGCCATCGGCATCGTTATCAACACCGCCACCGCCCTGATGTTCATGCGCGGCTCCAAGGATGACCTGAACGCCCGCGGCGCCTTCCTGCACATGGCCTCCGACGCCGCTGTGTCGGCCGGGGTTGTGCTGGCCGCCCTGCTGATGATGCTGACCGGCTGGCTATGGATCGACTCGGTGACCAGCCTGCTGATCGTCGCCGTGATCGTCCTGGGCACCTGGGGCCTGCTGCGCGACTCGCTGGACATGGCCCTGGATGCCGCTCCGCGCGGCATCGACCCCGCCAAGGTCCGCGACTGGCTGGCCTCCCGGCCGGGCGTTGTCGAGGTGCACGACCTGCACATCTGGGCGATGAGCACGACCGAGACGGCCATGACCGCCCACGTGGTCCGCCCCGTCGGCGAGGATCACGACGACTTCCTGCAAGAGGTCTGCGCGGCGCTGAACAGCCAGTTCAAGATCGGCCACGCCACGGTGCAGATCGAGCACAGCGCCGGCCCCCATGCCTGCCGCCTGGCGCCAGCGGACGTGGTGTGAGCCTTCCGCTTTCGCTCGCCCTCTACCGCGTCGCCACGACGGCGCTGGAGCCCTTCGCGCCCCTGCTGCTGAAGCGCCGGGCCGCCAAGGGCAAGGAAGATCCGGCCCGCCTGAACGAGCGCCTGGCCCGGCCAGCCCTGCCGCGCCCGCAAGGTCGACTGGTCTGGCTGCACGGGGCCAGCGTCGGCGAGAGCCTGTCGATCCTGCCGCTGGTGGAACGCCTGCGGGCCGAGCGGCCGGACGCAGCCCTGCTGGTGACGTCTGGCACCGTGACCTCGGCGCAACTTCTGGCCCAGCGGCTGCCCAAGGGTGTGATCCACCAGTTCGTGCCGGTCGATACGCCCGGCGGGGCCGAGCGTTTCATCGGCCACTGGCGGCCCGACCTGGCCGTCTTCGTCGAGAGCGAGCTGTGGCCCAACCTGCTGCTGGCCGCCAAGGCGGCGGGGACGCGGCTGGCCCTGGTCTCGGCCAAGCTGTCGGACAAGAGCTTCGACGGCTGGCGGATGCGGCCGTTCGCGGCCCACCGGCTGTTTTCCGGCTTCGACCTGATCCTGGCCCAGGACGGCCGGGCCGCCGGCCGCTTCGCCAGCCTGGGCGGAACCGTGACCGGCGAGGCCGACCTGAAGTTCGGCGCCGCGCCCCTGCCCGCCGACGACGCCGAGCTGGCCCGCCTGAAGGCCCGCTTCGCCAGCCAGCCCCTGGTGCTGGCCGCCAGCACCCATCCGGGCGAGGACGAGATCGTGCTGGACGCCTTCGCCGCCCTGCCCGGCCAGCCGCGCCTGGTCATCGCGCCCCGCCATGTCGAGCGCGGTCCAGCCATCGTCGAGATGGCGAGGACGCGCGGCCTGGCCGCCAACCTGCGCAGCGCCGATCCCCATGCGGCGCCGGCTCAGGTCATGGTCGCCGACACCCTGGGCGAACTGGGCCTGTGGTTCCGGCTGGCCGATCTGGCCCTGGTCGCCGGCAGCCTGGTTCCCGGCATCGGCGGCCACAATCCGCTGGAGCCGGCGCGGCTGTCCTGTCCGATCCTTTCGGGTCCGCATGTCGAGAACTGGCTGACGGCCTATGCCGAGCTGTCCGCCATCGACGGCATGGCCCTGGCCGACGAGAGCGTGCTCGCCGAACGCCTGGCCGCCGCCCTGGCCGATCCCGCCGCCGGCAAGCTCCGGGCCCAGCGCGCGGCGACCTTTGTCGAGACCCGCGACGCCGAGGCCCGCGCCGGCCTGGCCCGCATCATCGAGCTTGTCCCATGAAGCTGTCGACGCCCCGCTGGTGGTACGTAAAGTCGGGCGGTCCCTCGCCGGTCACCCGCGCCCTGCTGACCCCGCTGTCGTGGGTCTGGGCCGCCGCGACCGCCCGGCGGATCGCCAAGGGTCCGGGCAGCGAGATCGGCGCGCGAGTGATCTGCGTCGGCAATGTCACGGTCGGCGGAGCCGGCAAGACGCCGATCGTTCGCGAACTGCTGCTGACCCTGAGCCAGCGCGGCCTCCAGGCCCACGGCCTGGCCCGGGGTCATGGCGGCAAGGACAAGGGTCCGACCCGGGTCGACAGCGCGCGCCACACCGCCCTGGATGTCGGTGACGAGCCGCTGATGCTGGCCCAGGACTTTCCGATGTGGATCGCCCGCGACCGGGTGGCCGGAGCCCGCGCCGCTTCGGCGGCCGGGGCCCAGGCTATCGTCATGGACGACGGCCATCAGAATCCGGACGTCCGCAAGGCGCTGTCGCTGATCGTGGTCGACGGCGAGACCCGCAATGACGAGTGGCCGTTCGGTGACGGCAAGGTGTTCCCGGCCGGGCCGATGCGCGAGCCGCTGAAGGTCGGACTGGCCCGGGCCGACGCCGTGGTGCTGCTGCTGCCCGCCGACCTGCCCGCCGCCGATCCCGCCCTGCTGGCCCTGTTTGGCCAAACGCCGGTGCTGATTGCCCGGCTGGAGCCAGTTGGCCGTCCGCCGCAGGGTCCCCAGCTGGGGTTCGCCGGTATCGGCAAGCCGTGGAAGGTCGAGCGCGCCCTGCTGGCCGCCGGCTGCAAGCTGGTCGACTTCGCGCCGTTCCCCGATCATGGGGTTTATGACGAAGGCACGTTGAAGATGCTGGCCGACCGCGCCGCCCTGTTCGACGCCGGTCTGGTCACCACCGAAAAGGACTGGGTGCGACTGTCGCCGGCCTGGCGCGCCAAGGTCACGCCATGGCCGGTGCGGGCCCGGTTCGAGGACGAGGCGGCGTTGGCGGCGGTGCTGACGAAGGCGGGTTTGTAGAAGGCCGAAGATCCTCCCCCTTCAGGGGGAGGTGGCCCAAAGGGCCGGAGGGGGCCAGCTTGGCCTGAGCCGCATGAGCCCCCTCAGTCGCTCCGCGACAGCTCCCCCAGAGGGGGAGCAGCGTCTATGCCCTACTTCACCAAAGCCCCGCCCTTGATCACCGACGTCACGCTCTGCAGCACGGTCACGTCCGTGAGCGGGTCGCCCTTGACCGCGATCAGGTCGGCGGCCTTGCCGGGGGCCAGCGAGCCGATCTCGGCCGAGAGGTCGAAGTGTGCGGCGGCGTTGACGGTGGCGGTCTGGATGGCTTCCAGCGGGGTCAGGCCCGCCTTGACCAGCAGAGCGAACTCGCCGGCATTGTCGCCGTGGGCCGAGACCCCGGTGTCGGTGCCGAAGGCGATCTTGACGCCGCCCTCGTGGGCCCGGCGGGCCATGGCCAGCATCTTGGGACCGGCGTCCAGCGCCTTGGCGGTCTGGGCGGGGGTCAGGAAGTTCTTGGGACCCGAGGCCACCCGATAGACGAAATCGCCGGCCATCAGGGTCGGCACCAGATAGCCGCCATTCTTCTTGAACAGGGCGATGCTCTCGTTGTCGAGATAGGTGCCGTGCTCGATGCTGTCGCCGCCAGCCTTCAGGAAGGCGTTGATGCCGTCGACACCGTGGGCGTGGGCGGTGACCTTGCGGCCCATGCGGTGAGCGGCGTCGACGATGGCCTCCAGCTCGGCGCCCGAAAACTGCTGGGCCAGGCCGGCCGCCGTATTCGAGAGCACCCCGCCGGTGGCGGTGATCTTGATGATGTCGGCCCCGCGCCAGACCTGCTCGCGCACGGCCCGGCGGCAATCGTCGGCGCCCGAGCAGACCGAGCCCGGCCGCAGGGCGTGCATGACCTCTTCGCTGAAGCCGTTGACGTCGCCGTGGCCGCCATGGATCGACACAGCCGAGCCCGAGGCCAGGATGCGCGGCCCGATCACGTCGCCGCGCTTGACCGCCGCCCGCAGCGCGAAGATCGCCGCGTTGTCAGCGCCCAGATCGGCCACGGTGGTGAAGCCGGCCATCAGGGTCTTGCGGGCATAGCCGGCCCCGACCATCGCCTGGTCGGCCGACGACTGGGTGACTTCTTCCAGCCGCGCATTGGGGTTCTGCTCGCCGGTCAGGTGGACGTGGCTGTCGATCAGTCCCGGCAGGACGAAGCTGTCCTTGAGGTCCACCACGCGACCGCCCGGCTCGGAGACATAGCCGTCGACGATGCGGACGACCTTGCCGCCGTCAAGCACCAGGGTCTTGGCGGTTTCGACCTTGCCGGTGGCCGGATCGGCCAGCAGCTTGCCGGCCTGGACGAACAGGGTTTCGGCGCAGGCGGCGCCAGACAGCGCCCCGGTCACAGCCAGGGCGCAGACGCCCGCGAACAGTTTACGCATCAAGGTCTCAGGCCCCCGCCTTCTGCGCAAAGGTCCAGGCCCCTCTGGCCAGCACCGGCACGCGCGCTTCCATCGTCTGCGCATGGGCGCTGGCGGCGGTGCCGTCGCGGACGCGGCCGACGATGCCCTGGCAGATGCCGGCCAGTCTGAAGAGGTTGTAGCTGAAGTACCAGTCCAGATTGGGCAGGCCGTCGCGGCCGGTGGCCTTGCAGTAGCGGGCCACGGCCTGCTCGATGGTCGGCACGCCATAGGCTTCCAGGTCGTCGATATCCGACAGGCCGCCGCGCTGGTCGGACGGCATCACCCAGTTCATCAGGAAATAGCTGAAATCGGCCAGCGGATTGCCCAGCGTCGACAGCTCCCAGTCCAGCACCGCCACCACGCGCGGCTCGGTGGCGTGCAGGATCATGTTGTCGAGGCGATAGTCGCCATGGACGATCGAGGTGCGATCATCCTCGGGCGCCGAGCCCGGCAGCCAGGCCATCAGCCTGTTCATGTCCTCGAGATTGGTCGTCTCGGAGGCCTTGTACTGCTTGGTCCAGCGGTCGATCTGACGCGTGAAGTAGTTGCCCGGCTTGCCATAGTCGGCCAGGCCCACGGCGGCGTAGTCCACCATGTGCAGGGCGGCCAGGGTGTCGATCTCGGCCTCGTAGATCGCCCGGCGCTCGGCCGGCTGATAGTCGGGCAGAGTGCCGTCCCACAGGATACGGCCTTCCACATTGTCCATCACGTAGAAGATCGTGCCGATCACGTCCTCGTCCATGCACAGGGCATAGGCCTTGGCGACGGGGAAGTGGGCCTTGTTCAGGCCCGAGATCACCTTGAATTCGCGGTCCACCGCGTGGGCGCTGGGCAACAGCTTGCCCGGCGGCTTGCGGCGCAGGACGTATTTCTTCGTCGGGGTGACCAGCTGATAGGTCGGGTTGGACTGGCCGCCCTTGAACTGGCGAACCTCCAGCGGACCAGTGAAGCCCTCGACATGGGCCGCAAGCCACGACGCCAGCTTGCCCTCGTCGATCGCATGGCGCGGATCGACCGGCTTGGTGCCCGAATTCAGATCCTGGGCGGACTCGGCTTCAGCCATGCGATTTCTCCCCAACGCTTGTTTGAACGGGAGTTTAGAGGGTGGCTCCGCCGACGCAAGCCACTTGCCCCCTACGGGCTGCTGCGCAGCCGTCTTCCCCCCCACCCCCTCAGTCGGCTTTGCCGACAGCTCCCCCGAAGGGGAGCAAAGGGGGAAGATGAATTCATCCGCCCCCTCCGGGGGCGGACGACCGCGAAGCGGTCAGGTGGGGGCGAGTGATCAAGCTAGCTCTGCCCCAGCGCCCGCCAGCCGATATCGCGGCGATAGAACCCGCCCGGCAGGCTGATGGTCTGCAGCGCCGCATAGGCCGCCTCACGCGCCTCAAGCAGGGTCGCGCCCAGGGCGCAGACATTCAGCACCCGGCCGCCGGCCGCCACCAGCCGTCCTTCGAACTCGCGGGACGTGCCGGCGTGGAAGACCACGACCCCGGCGCCGAAATCAGCGTCGGCGCCCTGGATCCGGCCGCCGGTCACCGGCGCGTCGGGATAGCCTTCAGCCGCCAGCACCACGCAGATCGCCGCTTCGTCGCGCCACACCGGCTTGGCCGCGCCGGCCAGCTCGCCCTTGGCGGCGGCCAGCAACAGCGGCACCAGGTCGCTCTGCAGACGCAGCATCAGGGTCTGGCATTCGGGATCGCCGAAGCGGGCATTGTATTCGACCAGCTTGGGCCCGGTCGGCGTCAGCATCAGGCCGGCATACAGCACGCCCACATAGGGATTGCCCTCGGCGGCCATGCCCTTGACCGTCGGCTCGATCAGCTCGATCCAGGCCTGACGGACCAGGGCGTCGGTCAGCACCGGCGGCGGCGAATAGGTGCCCATGCCGCCGGTATTGGGACCCTCGTCGCCGTCATAGGCGCGCTTGTGATCCTGGGCGGCGCCGAACAGCATGGCCGTCTTGCCGTCGCAGATGGCGAACAGCGAGGCTTCCTCGCCGTGCATGAACTCCTCGATCACCACGCGGGCCCCGGCGGTTCCGAACCGCCCGCCCAGCATGTCGAGCACGGCGGCGTCGGCCTGGGCCCGGTCGGCGGCGATCACCACGCCCTTGCCGGCGGCCAGGCCGTCGGCCTTGATCACGAAGGGGGCGGCCAGCGTATCCAGGAAGGCGCTGGCCGAGGCGGCGTCGGTGAACACGCCATAGGCCGCCGTGGGCAGGTCGTGGCGGGCGCAGAAGTCCTTGGTGAAGGCCTTGGAGGTCTCCAGCCGCGCGGCCCGCTGGCTGCCGCCGAAACAGGGAATGCCGACTTCGGCGAGGCGGTCAGCCAGGCCGACCTCCAGCGCCGATTCCGGGCCCACGACCACGAGGTCGGCGGCGATCTCCTGGGCCAGGGCGACCAGTCCCTCGACGTCCAGCACCTTGACGGCGCGCAGCTGGGCGACCGCGGCCATGCCCGGATTGCCGGGCGCGGCCACCAAGCGTCCGCACAGCGGCGATTGCGCGATCTTCCAGGCCAGGGCGTGCTCGCGCCCGCCGGACCCGACGAGGAGGATGTTCAGCTTTTCCATGAGGCCGGGGTGTGGAACCAGAGGGCGGCGGGGTCAAGGCGCCCCGCGCACGGGTTCGCATCCTCGCCGGTTTTCACCGGCAAGTGGGGAGGCGGCGGAGCGTCCGGGCCAGGCCCGGATGGAGTTGTAGAGGAGTACCGTTTCGGCCGTGGCCGGAGCGCTCCGCGCGGCTGTTATCCGATGAGCCCTCGGGGCGCGGGGTTTTAACCCGCTCCCGAAAGAGGCCCCAGGCGGGCGGAAGGGAAGCGACCCTTCCGGACCGCGCGGGCGATTTCAGCCCGCGCCTGGAGCGCCCATGCAGGCGTCGCCAAAGGGTGTTCCCGGTGGTCCGGATCCGGCTTCATCACGTTCGGGCCCCGCAAGGACCGATCCGCTCCGCCAGACCCCACCGGGCCTTCGACGACGACTGACGGGCGCGACCCGCACAACCGCCCCCGCCACCCGTCAGGTCGCCAGCTGGACGGCCTCCCCAGTGGCGGGACGAGAGGTAGTATGCGGGGGTTCTGGAGGGGGCTGCGTCGATTTTGGATCGTGACGCTGGGTGGTAGGGTTAGGGCGTTGAATTTGCTGGGGTGGAGGGGCGGTTATCCCCGTGCTCGCACGGGGATAGAGGCCGGGCGCGAACCTGCCCCCTTCCCCCTTTGATGGGGGAAGGGTTGGGGATGGGGGTGACAGAGTTTCAGGATGGGGCTCCGCCTCCGTGAAACCGTCCGGCGGTGTCACCCCCATCCCTGCCCTTCCCCCATCAAAGGGGGAAGGGTTGTGCTCCTGGTATTACAGGCCGTGAAGTCGCCGCCTCCACCAAACCCCGTCATCCCGGGGCTTGTTGTCCCCCGGATGACAGGGTTCAGCCGCCCCGCCGTCGATCACCCCTGCGCCGCCCGTGAGGCGGACGAATGGGTCCCGGGAACAAGTCCCGGGATGACGGAGGATTGTGGGTTCTGAGCGCGAAGCCGCCTCCGCGCCGGAGGGAGCCATCCTTACATCTCACGGCGAGACGATCGCCGGTCTGTCCAGGTCACTCAAGGCCGGCCCTCCGGGCCGCCGCAGAGCGGCCGGTCGCAGACCGGGCCTTGACTGACCTGGACAGACCGGCACGCTGCAGCCTCCAAGAGATGTAAGGCTTGGCGCGACGCGGGGGCGTCGGGTTGCAAACCCATGGCTGACTTTCGTCATCTCAGCTATCCAAGGGCGCGGCGTTAGGAGCGAAGCATGTTTGAAGAGATCGCTGTCTGGGCTCGGGCGGGTGCAGACGTGGCCTTCCGTTACGTCGGTTTCCGAAATCTGGAATCCAATGCAGTGTGGATTGCCTTCGTTAACTGCGTCGGTGGCGACGAGGAGTTTGGCTCAGATGAGCTGATCGCCCCTCAGAGCATGCTGGAATATTTTCTCACTGAACTGCCAACGCAGCCGGACGAATGGAAGCAGACGATCTCGGACGCGATCACGCACTTTATCAACAGAAATCCGGATCTCTGATCATACCCAAAGCCAACATCTGCGCCCCACCCGCGGACGTTCCGAATGTCTGATTGTTGGCCCCAATCAGGAGCGTCAGATGAAACCGCTACATTGCCTAGCAATCGTGTCGCTGCTCGGCGCTACAGCTTGCCAAGGCTCAGCGTCGTCTCCTGACGAAGGCACCCTGTCTGTGAAGGGACCGGCGGCAAGCGCAGCCGCCTTCGAGCAAGCTGCGAAACGGTGTGGGCTGGTTCGCGCGGCGCGCGGCCCAGCAGAGGAAGACGAATGGCGATCCGTGATTTTCTCGGCCAAAGACCCCAAGCCGCTTCATTGCAGTGTGCAGTGGCTTCTCGACCATCCGGAGATGAAATTACGGATGGACTATTGAAGCAGCCAGCTCTCGCCTTCCCTCTCCCCTTGCGGGAGAGGGTGGCCCGCAAGGGCCGGTTGAGGGGTCGCGCGGGACTTTCCGGATAGGGTTTTCAACCCCTCATCCGACCCCGGCGTTCGCCGGGGCCACCTTCTCCCGCAAGGGGAGAAGGAAGCGGCTAAGCCGCCTCAACATCCAGCGAATACCCCGCCGAACGCACCGTCCGGATCGGGTCGCCGTCCGCCGAGCCGTTCAGCGCCTTGCGCAGGCGGCCGATGTGGACGTCCACCGTCCGCGCCTCGACATAGACGTCCGAGCCCCACACCGCGTCCAGCAGCTGTTCGCGGCTGAACACCCGGCCGGGGTGCTGCATCAGATAGTCGAGCAGGCGGAACTCGGTGGGGCCCAGATGGACCTCCTTGCCCTGGCGCTTCACGCGGTGGGCGACGCGGTCGATGATGATGTCGCCGACCGTGATGCGGTCGTCGGCCAGGCCCGGACGGATGCGGCGCAGCACCGCGCGGACGCGGGCGGTCAGTTCGACCATCGAGAACGGCTTGACCACATAGTCGTCGGCGCCGGTGTCGAGCCCCCGAATCCGGTCGCTCTCTTCGCCGCGAGCGGTGAGCATGATGATCGGCACGTTGCGCGTCTCGGCCCGGCCGCGCAGGCGGCGACAGACCTCGATGCCCGAGACCTTGGGCAGCATCCAGTCAAGGATCACCAGGTCGGGGGCGCGCTCGCTGGCCATGGTCAGGGCTTCTTCGCCGTCACCGGCCAGGCCGACCTGATAGCCTTCCTTGTCGAGATTGTAGTGCAGGAGGGTGGCCAGGGCGTCCTCGTCCTCGACCACAAGAACATACGGAGTCAAAGCCAGGGTTTCCTTTAGCGCGGCGTGTCGAGCTTGGGACGCTTGGAGATGATCTCCTCGCCCGTGATTTCGAAGTGGATGATCTCGGCGATGTTGGTGGCGTGGTCGCCGATACGTTCGAGGTTCTTGGCCACGAACAGCAGATGGGCGCAGGCGTTGATCGTGCGCGGATCGCCCATCATGTAGGTCAGCAGTTCGCGGAAGATGGCGTTGTAGTGCTCGTCGACCTCTTCGTCGCGGCTCCACACGCCGTTGGCGCGTTCCAGGTCCGAGGCGCTGTAGGCGTCCAGCACGTCCTTCAGACGGCCCTCGACCAGCTTGCCCATGCGCTCGATCGAGCGGGTCAGGGCGGTCATGGGCTCGGCGTCGGTCAGGATCAGGGCGCGCTTGCCGATGTTCTTGGCCATGTCGCCGCAGCGTTCCAGGCTCATCGAGATCTTCAGCGCGGCGACGGCGTGGCGCAGGTCCACGGCCATCGGCTGACGCAGGGCGATCAGCTTGAAGGCCTTGCGCTCGATCTCGCCCTGCAGGGCGTCCAGGCGCTCGTCGCGCGCGACGACCTGCTGGGCCAGGGGGGCGTCGCGGCGGGCGATGCACTCGACGGCGTCGGCGATCTGGGCCTCGGCCATGCCACCCATGCGGGTGACCTCGGCCGTGAGGTGGTTCAGCTCTTCGCCGTAGGATTTGACGGTATGCTCGGTCATGTCGTGGTCGTCCCTAGCCGAAGCGGCCGGTGATGTAGTCTTGCGTGCGGCTGTCGCGAGGATTGGTGAACATCTCCTCGGTCGTGCCGCTCTCGACCAGCTTGCCCAGGTGGAAGAAGGCGGTCTTCTGCGAAACGCGGGCGGCCTGGGCCATCGAGTGGGTGACGATGACGATGCAGAACTGGTTGCGCAGCTCGTCGATCAGTTCCTCGATGCGGGCGGTGGCGATGGGGTCCAGGGCCGAGCAGGGCTCGTCCATCAGGATCACTTCGGGACCGACGGCGATGGCGCGGGCGATGACCAGGCGCTGCTGCTGGCCGCCGGACAGGCCGGTGCCGGGCTGGTGCAGGCGGTCGGCGACCTCGTTCCAGAGACCGGCCTTCTTGAGGCTGCTCTCGACGATGGCTTCCAGCTCGGCCTTGCCGCTGGCCAGGCCATGGATGCGCGGGCCGTAGGCGACGTTCTCGAAGATCGTCTTGGGGAACGGGTTGGGCTTCTGGAACACCATGCCGACGCGCGAGCGCAGGACCACGGGGTCGACGCTCTTGAGATTGACGTCATTGCCGTCGATGGCGATCACGCCCGACACCTTGGCGGTCGGGATGGTGTCGTTCATGCGGTTGATGCAGCGCAGGAAGGTCGACTTGCCGCAGCCCGACGGGCCGATGAAGGCGGTGACCGACTTGCCGGGGATGTCGATGTTGACGTCGAACAAGGCCTGCTTGTCGCCGTAGAACACGTTGACGTCCTTGGCGCGGATCTTGATCTCGTGCGTCGAGGCGGCGGGATAGGTCTGCATCGAGGCCGTCTTGATGACGGGCGCTGAGACCGAATCGTCGGGGCTGCGGGTGGTCATGGCGTGTCCCTGGACGAGGGGAAGGGCGGAGGGGTTCAGGATCATGAATTCTACCAGCGACGCTCGAAGCGGCGGCGCAGGATAACGGCCGCGGCGTTCATGACGATCATGAAGACCAGGAGGACGATGATGGCGCCGGCGGTGCGCTCGTGGAAGGCGCGCTCCGAAGCGTTCTCCCAGATGAACACCTGCACGGGCAGGACGGTGGCGGCGCCGGTGAAGCCCTCGGGCACGCCGGGCACGAACGAGACCATGCCGATCATCAGCAGCGGCGCGGTTTCACCCAGGGCGTGGGCCAGCGACAGGATGGCGCCGGTCATCACGCCGGGCATGGCCAGCGGCAGCACGTGGTGGAAGACGGTCTGGGTCTTGGACGCGCCGACGCCCAGGGCGGCTTCGCGGATCGAGGGCGGCACGGCTTTCAGCGCCGAACGGGTGGCGATGATCACGGTGGGCAGGGCCATCAGGGCCAGCACCAGGCCGCCGACCAGCGGCGATGAGCGCGGCACATGCAGCCAGTTGATGAATAGCGCCAGGCCCAGCAGGCCGTAAACGATCGACGGCACGGCGGCGAGGTTGTTGATGTTGACCTCGATCACGTCGGTCCAGCGGTTCTTCGGGGCGAACTCTTCCAGATAGACGGCGGCCATCACGCCCATCGGCACGGCGATCAGGGCGGTGATCAGCAGCATCATGGCCGAGCCGACCACGGCGCCCAGCACCCCGGCCTGTTCCGGCTCGGTGGAGTCCGAATTGGTGAAGAAGGCGAAGTTGAAGCCCGACTTGACCGAACCGTCCTTCTCGAGCTGGTCCAGCCAGTCCAGTTGCTGGTCGTCCAGCTTGCGGTCTTCCTGCACGGTCGAGCGCTTGATCTCGCCCTTGTAGTACAGGTCGGCGTCAGCCTTGAACGGGCCGGTGACGGTGACGGTCTTGCCGATCAGCGACTTGTCGGCCTTGAGCTGGTTGAGCAGTTGGAAGCCCAGGTCGCGCGAGGTGAGATCCATCACCTTGCCCGAGACCAGACCCAGGTCGTCATCGACCACGCCCAGCTTCTTCATCATCGCTTCAGCGACGATGTAGTCATAATTGACGCCCTCGAGGTCGGCGACGTCGATGCGCTCGGGGTTCAGATAGACCGGCACGCTCAGCGTGTGGGTCTGGAAGGTGGTGTAGCCCTGGCCGACGATGCGGCCGACCAGCACCACCAGGAAGATCATGGCGATGGTGATGGCCATCAGGCCCTGGGCCTTGAACCAGGTCTCGGCGCGGTGGCGCTTCTTGAGGCGAGCTTCCATGGCGATCTGGGCGTCGGTCTGCGGGGCGCGAACCGAACCAGCGGGGGCGGCGGCGTCAGTCATACTGTTCCCGATACTTCTGGACGATGCGCAGGGCGATGATGTTGAGACCCAGGGTGACGACGAACAGGGTCAGACCCAGACCGAAGGCCGCGAGGGTCTTGGGGCTGTCGAACTCCTGGTCGCCGGTCAGCAGGGTGACGATCTGGACGGTCACGGTGGTGACGGTGTCCAGCGGATTGGCGGTCAGCTTGGCCTGCAGGCCGGCGGCCATGGTGACGATCATGGTCTCGCCGACGGCGCGCGACACGGCCAGCAGCATGGCGGCCATGATGCCCGGCAGGGCGGCGGGCAGGACCACCTTCTTGACGGTCTCGGACTTGGTGGCGCCCATCGCATAGCTGCCGTCGCGAAGCGCCTGGGGCACGGCGTTGATGATGTCATCCGACAGCGAGGAGACGAACGGGATCAGCATGATGCCCATCACCACCCCGGCCACCAGGGCCATCTGGTTCTGAACTTCCATCAGGTACTGGCCGACGCCGTCCAGCGGGCCGCCGATCATCGTGGCGCCCAGGGCGTTGAAGCCGGCGCGGAACAGCGGACCCACGGTCAGGGCGGCGAAGAAGCCGTAGACCACGGTCGGCACGCCGGCCAGGATCTCCAGCAGCGGCTTGATGGTCGAGCGCACCGGGCGGCTGGCATATTCGGAGAGATAGATCGCCGAGTAGAGGCCCACCGGAGCGGCCACGGCCATGGCGATCATCATGATCAGGAAGGTGCCGGCAAACAGCGGAACCGCGCCGAATGCGCCTTCCGAAGCCACCTGGTCTTCGCGCATGGCGATCTGCGGGCTCCACTCGGTGCCCAGCAGGAACGACAGCGGCGAGACGCTCTGGAAGAAGCGCCAGCTTTCCCAGACCAGCGACAGCACGATGCCCAGCGTGGTCAGGACGGCCAGGATGGAGCAGGTCATCAGCAGGCCGCCAACCCAGCCCTCGACCTTGTTGCGAGCCCGGAAGTCGGCGGAAAGACGGGGGAAGGCCAGCAGGAAACCGGCCAGGGCGACGACGCCGGCCAGGCCCAGCACGCTGTAGCGGATCAGGGCGTCGATGCGGCGGGCCTCGGCGACCTTGGCGTCGAGGGCGACCTTCAGTTCGCCCTCATAGGCGATTTCGCTGGGCGAGATGCCCTGGGCGATGGCCTGGGCGTCGCTGAAGAACACCGCCTGGCGATCGACATCCTGGGTCTGCAGGATCGCCGGGCGCTGAGCTTGCAGCATGGCGTCCTCGACCCGGTCGCCGAACATGGCGCCCAGCAGCAGGAGCAAGGCGGCCGGCGCGCCGGCCCACAGGGCGGCGTAGCTGCCATAGTAGCCAGGGAGGGAATGCAGGACGCGCTTGGCGCCGCCGGCATTGGCCACGGCACGGCGCTTGCCGAGCATGAAGGCGATGCCGGAAAACAGCGCCAGAAACAGGAGCGAGAGCCAGGTCAGCATGCGTGCGGCGGGGTCTTGCGCGAGAGGTTGCGATGACGACGCCCAACGCGTCGTCCCGCCCGGCGGGAGCTATGCCCGCCCGGCGCTGTGCTTATGCGACGTTTCAGTGACAGTTTAAAGACAGCGGCCGGCCCCCGATCCCCCCCCGCCAACGTGGCCAAGCTGAAACAGATCGAAGCCGTCCTGTAATCGCGACGCAACGAAGCTCCGGCATGACCGTTCCGGCGCAGGTCCCGGCGCGCATTGTCTGGCGCACGCCCCTCTTTCGCGCCATGGGACCGTCTGGAGATCTGACTTGAATAACTGTGTGACACCCCAGCCCGACGACAGCGCGGCGCGCCGTTTGCGAACCGCCCTGATGCTGGGCGCCTGCGCCGCCCTGATGGCCGCCCCGGCCATGGCTCGGCAGGCCACGGCGCCGGCCGCCGGGGTCGCGTCCCCCGAGGCGGACGACTACGCCTATGAAGTCGACGCCCTGACCGTCACCGCCTCGCGCCAGCAGCCCGGCGCGGTGATCGGCGACATTGCGCCGGAACTGCAGCTGTCGCCGCGCGACATCCGCGCCTATGGCGTCTCGACGGTTTCCGAACTGATCACCGCCCTGGAGCCCCAGACCTCGTCTGCCCGCGGCGGCGCGGCGGGCGGGCGTCCGGTGATCCTGGTCAATGGCGGCCGCATCTCCAATTTCGGCGAGGTGCGCGACCTTCCCACCGAAGCCATCGCCCGGGTCGACATCCTGCCCGAGGAGGTCGCGCTGAAATACGGCTATCGCGCCGACCAGAAGGTCATCAACCTGGTCCTGCGCCGCCGCTTCCGCGCCACCACGGTCGAAGCCGGCGCCAAGCTGCCCACCCAGTCGGGCGGCGGCGATACGGTCGATGCGCGCCTCAACCACCTGCGCATCCAGCGTGACACCCGCGTGATGGTCGACGCCAAGGTCAGCGACCAGAGCGCCCTGTATGAGGCCGAGCGCGACCTGGACCAGCCGCGCTCGGACGCGGTCTTCCGCAGCCTGATCCCCAAACAGACGACCTGGGCGCTCAACAGCGTGCTGTCGCGTCCGATCAAGGACGGGGTGTCGGGCACGATCAACGCCAGCCTCGAGGGCAGCGACGCCACCAGCTGGCTGGGCCTCAACACCCTGGCCAGCGGTCCGCTGCGCCGTCAGGCCGAAAGCCTGACCGGCCATCTGGGCGGCGGCGTGATCGGCGCCGTCAAGGGCTGGCGCTGGAGCGTCACCGGCAACGCCGAGCGCGCCAGCAATGACAGCACCACCGAGCGGGTGATCAGCGGCCTGGCCTATCGTGACATTTCCAACTCGATCTCGACCTCGGCCGATGTCCAGGGCGATCTCAGCGGAACCCTGCTGCGCATTCCAGCCGGCGCCGTCACCTCGACGGTCACGGGCGGGTTCGAGACCGTCAAGCTGGAGAGCGACTCTGTAAGGGCCGGGGTCGCCCGGTCGGGCGAGCTGTCACGCGACATCGGCAGCGCCAAGCTGAACTTCGACCTGCCCCTGACCAGCGTGCGCAACGACGTGCTGCCGGGACTGGGCAACCTGTCGCTGAACCTGAATCTCGCCGCCGACAGGCTGTCGGACTTCGGAACCCTGACCACGATCGGCTACGGCGCCAACTGGTCACCCATCGAGAAGCTGCGGATCATCGCCTCGGTCACCCGCGACCAGGGCGCGCCCAGCCTGCAGCAGATCGGCGATCCCGAGCAGTTGACCCCCGGCGTGCAGGTCTATGACTTCCGGCGCGGCGAAACGGCGGTGATCTCGCGCCTGACCGGCGGCAATCGCGCGCTGCGTGAGAAAGAAGGCCAGGTCATCAAGCTGGGCCTGAGCCTCAAGCCGTTCGACAAGACCAACCTGACCCTGACGACCAACTATACCCGTTCCCGGACCGACGACCTGATCTCCAGCTTCCCGACGGCCACCAGCCAGATCGAGGACGCCTTCCCCGAGCGCTTCGTGCGCAATGCGTCAGGCCGGCTGGTGCAGATCGACGCGCGGCCGGTCAATTTCGACCGCCGCCAGACCGACGAGCTGCGCACCGGCTTCACCTTCAGCAAGTCGTTTGGCCCCCAGCCCCAGCCCGGCCAGTTCCGGCAAAGGCTGGAGGCCCAGGCCCAGGCCCAGACCCGGGCGCCAGGGCAGACCCAGGCTGCGGGCTCGGGCGCGACCCCGGCCGGACAGACCGCCGGCCGGCCGGAACTCACGACCGAACGCACGCCCCCGGCTGGTGACGGTCCGCCGCCCCAGACGGCGGCCAGCGGCGCGCGGTCCGCCGGCGCCGCCTCTGCCCTTGGCGGCTTCGGCGGTCCTGGCGGGTTCGGAGGCCCGGGCGGCCCCGGCGGCGGGTTCGGCGGCGGTTTTGGCGGGGGCGGTGGGCCGCCCGGCGCTGGCACGTTCCAGATCGGCGTCTATCACACCGTCAAGTTCACCGACGAGATCACCATCCGCTCGGGCCTGCCGACCCTGGATCTGCTGGACGGCGCCTCGCTGGGTTCGGGCGGCGGTACGCCGAAGAACCAGATCGACGTCCAGGGCAATCTCTCGCGCAGCGGCCTGGGGGCCAGCTTCAACGCCCGCTGGCAGGAAGGCACCGTCGTGCGCGGCTCGGGCGCGGTCGGCGCCCAGGACCTGTCGTTCTCGGAACTGACCACCGTCAACCTTCGCCTGTTCGCCGATCTGGGGGCCCAGCCGGCCCTGCGCGGCAAGCCGTTCTTCCGGGGCGCGCGGATCAGCGCCTCGGTGGACAACCTGTTCGACGCCCGCCAGACGGTGCGCGCCCCGGACGGCACGACGCCGATCACCTATCAGGAGGACTATCTGGATCCTCGCGGACGGGTGATGCGGGTGTCCCTGCGAAAGCTGTTCTGACGACGGCGCCCGCTTCCCGGATGCTCCGGGAGGCGGGCCTCAGGCCTGCGCCTCGGCGACCACGGCGCGCTCGGCCACGGCCTTGGCCATCGGCAGATAGACCCCGAAGGTCGCGCCATCGCCCAGCACGCTCTCGACCGTCAGGCCGCCGCGGTGGCGGTTCATGATGTGCTTGACGATGGCCAGGCCCAGGCCGGTGCCCGAACGGTCGCCGCTCTTTTGGCCCTCGACGCGATAGAAGCGCTCGGTCAGGCGCGGCAGGTGCTCGCGGGCCAGGCCCGGCCCCCGGTCGGTGACCCGCAAGGCCGCATAGCGCTCGCCGGCCGCGTGGTCGGGGGTCAGCAGCGACATCCGCGCCGCGCCAGGATCACGCGGGGTCGCCGCCGCGTCGGCCGACAGCCCCGGATAGATCTCGACGCGCACCACCCCGTCGCGGGGGGTATATTTGATGGCGTTGTCGATCAGGTTCTGGATCACCTGGATGATCTGGTCGCGGTCGCCCTCGACCACGGCCGCGCCGCGCGGCGGCAGGACGGGATCGAAGCCGACCCCCTTTTCCTTGGCCTGGGGCGCGAGGGCGTCGATCACGTCGATGGCGGCCATGGCCAGGTCCACCCGGCCCAGCGGCGCGATGTGTTCGTTCAGCTCGATGCGCGACAGGCTCATCAGGTCGTCGATCAGCCGCGACATCCGTTCGGCCTGGGCCAGCATGATGCCCAGGAACTTGTCGCGCGCGCCGGGATCGTCCTTGGCATGGCCGCGCAGGGTCTCGATGAAGCCGGACAGCGAGGCCAGGGGCGTGCGCAGCTCGTGGCTGGCATTGGCCAGGAAGTCGGCGCGGGTGCGCTCGCTGCGGCGCGCGTCGGTCTCGTCGCGCAGCACCAGCATCGCGAGGCGCGCCGCCTCGGGCCCGCCACTCAGCGGCCGGGCCAGGGCGATCCACGAACGCCCCTGGGTTCCGCCGGTCTCATATTCCACGGCCCGCTCGATGCCGCCGAACAGGGCCTCGTCAACCGCCTCCAGCACCTGGGGGTTGCGGACGGCGGTGACCAGCAGGGTCCCCTCGCGCTGGATCCGGAAAAGCTCGCGGGCGGCGGCATTGGCGAACACGAAGCGGCGGCCGGTCAGATCGTCGGCCTCTTCGCCGGCGATCACCATCAGCGGATCAGGCAGGCGCTCCAGAATCACCCCGTAGGGCGGTCCGCTGCGCTCGGCGACAGGGGCAAGGGTGGCGACCGGACGCTGGCGCGCCTGCGACGCCCGGTGCCTGGCGCTGAGATAGAGCCCGCCTGCAGCCGTGGCCATGGCGGCCACGAGGGCGGGACCCATCTGCGCGGCGCCGGTGGCCGCCAGGGTCAGAATCGCGGCGGGCCCGACGATCAGAGGCAGGGCGGCGCCGCCCAGCAGGCGCGAGACCAGGGGGACTGAATATTTCTCCGGCGACATGGACCAGTGCCTCGTTTTTCGCCGCTGAGGGGATTCGACGAACCAGATATGGCGCCCCGGCATGCCATGCGATAGACGGTTGGCCGCTCTAATGCGTGTCGTTGACGTTGCTCACCGCAATTTCGCCGCAACGTGACGCAAGTTAGGGGCTGGGTTCTTATCCAAGGTGGTTGTTCGTAATGCAGCGCAAGGTCCTGGTCGCGACAGTCGCAGCCGCTCCTCTCCTGGCTTTGGCGTTTGGCGCTTATGCTGAAACCTCTGTCACGACAGCCCGCACCACGCCGATCGCGACGTCGACCGCCAACAATGGCGCGGCCGACGACGTAAGGGTGACGGCGGACGGCTCGATCAAGCCGACCACCGCCGGGGCGCTGATCACGCTGGACAGCAACCACAAGGTCACCAGCCTGGGGACCCTGGCCACGGTCGGCGTCAACAACTCGACCGGCATCCTGATCCTGGGCGGCAAGACCGGCTCGGTGAGCAACGGCGCCGCGATCACCCTGAACGAAGACTACACGCCCACCGACACCGATTCCGACACTGACACCGACGGCCCCTTCGCCACCGGCTCCAACCGCTTCGGCATCCGCCTGACGGGCCCCGGCGCCTTCACCGGCAACATCGTCAATGAGACCAACGGCGTCATCACGATCGAGGGCAACACCTCGGCCGGCGTGTCGCTGGAAAGCGCCCTGACCGGTAACTTCACCAACAACGGCACGATCAATGTGCTGGGCGACAACGGCGCCGGCATCCGCGTCGCCGCCCCCGTCACCGGCAAGGTCACCGTCAATGGCGGCGTCTCGGTGATCGGCAAGAACTCGGTCGGCGTCGCGATCGACGGCGATGTCAGCGGCGCCTTCGTGGTGCAGGGCGGCGTCAACGCCACCGGCTATCGCTACACCACGCGCCCCCCGCTCGCGGCGGACCGCGCCAAGCTGGACGCCGACGATCTGCTGCAGGGCGGCTCGGCCGTGCGCGTCACCGCCAATGTGGCCGGCGGCGTGCTGCTGGACATCCCGCCCAAGGACACTGACACCACCAAGCCCGACGAAGACGGCGACGGCATTGCCGACGCCAGCGAAGGCGCCGCCGCCCTGACCACGTTCGGCGCGGCTCCCGCCCTGCTGATCGGCTCCGACACCCGCACGGTCACCCTGGGCGCTGTCGGAACCGGCGACAACGCCTATGGTCTGGTCGTGCGCGGCGCGATCAGCGCCGCCGGCGTCTTTGACGGCGTCTCCGCCACGGCCATCCAGATCGGCGGCAATGCGGGCCAGGCGACCACCCTGGCGGGCGGCGTCAAGCTGTCCTCGACCCTGGCCTCCAGCGCCTATGAGGCCAACGCCACGGGCGTGCATCTCAAGGCCGGGGCCAGCGTTCCCACCCTGTGGAACCAGGGCTCGATGTCGGTCTTCACGGTGTCTGAAGGCGCCTTCGATTCGCGGGCCGTCGCCATCGACGCCGGCGCTTCGATGACCACCTTCCGCAACGACGGGGCGATCACCTCGACGGTCGGCGGCGAAAAGGGCAACGCCTATGGCGTCGTCGACTATTCGGGCCTGCTGACCACCATCACCAACAACGGCAAGATCTCGACCTCGGTCGTGGCGACCGATGACGCGGCCGACACCGACGATACTGACCTGCTGCCCGGCAACGAGACGGTGACCGGCAAGTCGGTGGCCATCGACGTCAGCCGCAACACCACCGGCGTGACCCTGGTCCAGGCCGGCCTGGCCGACGGCGACGACGGCGCCGACGGCGTGGCCGACCCAGACGCGGACGGCGACGGCGTCGACGACGGCGACGAGCCCTCGATGCTGGGCGCGATCCGCTTCGGCTCGGGCGCGGATACCTTCAGGGTGCTGAACGGCACCGTCATCGGCGACATCTCGTTCGGCGCGGGCGCCGATACGTTCGTGGTCGACAACGGCTCGCTGGTGCTGGGCGCTCTGACCGACTCCGACGGCAAGCTGGCGATCACGATCGGCAAGGGCAGCCTGGGCATCTCCAACGCCGCCACGATCAACGCCACCAGCCTCAATGTCGGCTCGACCGGCAAGATCCTGTTCACCGCCGATCCGACGGCCGGGACCAACACCAAGCTGCAGGTCTCCGGCGCGGCCACCATCGCCAGCGGCGCCGAGCTGGGCATCCGCCTGACCGGTCTGGTCAAGCAGCCCACCGCCTACACGGTGATCTCGGCGGGCAGCCTGACGGTCGGCTCGATCGGCCAGGCCCTGCTGGCCGATTCGCCCTATCTCTATGTCGCTTCCAGCCGGGCCGACGCCAACAACGTCTATATCGATGTGCGTCGCCGCTCGGCCGCCGAGATCGGCATGAGCCGCTCGCAGGCCGGCGCCTATGACGCGGTGTTCACGGCCCTGGGCGACAACAAGGACCTGTCGACCACCTTCCTGGCCCAGAACGGCAAGGACGGCTTCCTGGGCCTGTACGACCAGATGCTGCCCGACCAGGGCGAGGGCCTGTTCTCGTCGCTGCAGGCGGCCAACCAGATGATCTCGGCGGCCACCGCCGTGCGGCCCGATCCGGGCGAGCGCTATGGCCCCGACAGCCTGTGGATCCAGGAAATCAACTCGCTGGTCCGTCGCGACGCCGGCGACACGGCGGGCTCAGACAACCAGGCCTTCGGCTTCGTGGCCGGCTATGAGGCCATGGGCGACGCGGGCGGGGCCCTGGGCCTGACCCTGGCCTATGTGAACGTCGAGGAACACGACATCGTCGCCAAGGTCGGCGAGCAGACCACCGCCTCGTTCGTGCAGGGCGGCGCCTATTGGCGCCGGTCGGTCGGCGGCTGGCGCCTGAACGCCGGCGGCGGCGGCGGCTTTGGCTGGTTCACCGGCGATCGTCGCTTCATCGCGCCGGACGCCAATGCCGACGGCGTGGCCGACCTGATCCTGGCCAACAGCGCCGACTGGAACGGCGCGACCCTGAACGCCTTCGCCGGCGCGGGCTACGAGCAGAAGTTCGGCCGCTACTATGTCCGTCCTGAAGGCCGGGTCGACTATGTCTGGCTGCGCGAGGGCGAACGCAAGGAAGCCGGCGGCGGCGCGGGCTTCGACCTGACCGTCGAGGAGCGCACCTCCAGCAATCTGAGCGGCGAGTTCGGCATCGCCTTCGGCGCCGACTTCGGCAAGGACGTCTGGTGGCGCCCGGAAGTGCGGGTCGGCTATCGCCAGACTCTGGCCGGCGAAACCGGCGACACGGTCGCCCGGTTCAAGAACGGCAACCCCTTCACCCTGGCCGCCCTCGACGACAAGCAGGGCGCCGCGACCTTGGGCTTTGCGATCAAGGCGGGCACGCCGATGTCGTATCTGGCCCTCGAAGGCGGCGTCGAAGCCGCCAAGAAACAGAAGCGCTACAACCTGCGCCTCTCCGGCCGGTCGATGTTCTAACCCGGCATCCAGACGCCCGGCCCGGGCGCAAGGCTATCGATTTCAGACCTCCCGTCGCGCACCCCGCGGCGGGAGGTTTTTCGTTTTGGGCGCCCGGACAAGCTGGACTGTGACGAATTGTCCCGGAAGAACTAACGGCTCGTTAAGCGATATCTCGTTGTGTCGACTGAAGTTTTTTCGGCCTTCGCCGGAAGGCTGAGCCGCGCCTGCAGTTTTTCTCACGGCCGGCTTTTCTAATCTCTATTCACGGGCTAGGAATAATCGTTTTCCCTAGCTCAAGCAGGACGGGCCGCCGAGGCGGGCCGAAAGGGGAATACGATGACGACCAACAAGACCACCCTGCGAACCGCGCTGATCGCCGGCGTTTCGTTCCTGACCATGGCCGGCGCCGCCAACGCCCAGACCGCCCAGGACTCCGAAGCCCGCATCGCCGCTCTGGAAGCCCAGCTGGCCGCCCTGTCCGGCCAGATCGCCGACCTGAAGGCCGCCACCGCCGCCAACGTCAAGGACGTCCGCTCCGCCCAGTCGGCCACCACCGTCACCCTGGCCAATTCCCGCCCGACCATCGCCACCGGCGACGGCGCGTTCTCGGTGTCGTTCCGCGGCATCTTCCAGGCCGACGCGGCGCTCTATGACCAGCGCGACGCCGGCCCGCTGTCGACGGACTTCCGCCGCGGCTCGTTCGGCGACGCCGCCGAAAACGATCGCGCCCGCGACCTGGGCGACGGCGCCAACGTCCGCCGCGCCCGCATCGGCATCGAGGGCAAGGCCTTCGGCGCCTTCGACTACAACATGGTCTATGACTTCGGCGGTTCGGGCACAGAAGAGGCCGGCAAGATCTCTTCGGCCTGGGTGCAATACAGCGGCTATCCCGTGAAGGTCCGCGCCGGCATCTACGCCCCGGTCACCAGCCTGGAAGACGCCTCCAACAACACCGGCTCGCTGTTCGTCGAGCGCGCCTCGGTCGCCGAGACCGTGCGCGGCCTGGCCGGCGGCGACGGCCGCGCGGCTGTCGGCCTGCTGGCCAATGGCGAGCGCTGGAATGTCTCGGCCGCCGTCACCGGCAACACCGTCACCACCCAGACCTATGACGAGCAGCTCGGCTTTGTCGGCCGCGTGGCCTATGTGCCGTTCAAGGGCAAGGACTGGCTGATCCATGTCGGCGCCAACGCCAACCTGATCATCGACCCGGCCGCCGGCGGTCCGGACGTGGCCTCGGCCGGCGGCGCCGTGACCAATGTCCGCCTGCGCGATCGTCCGGAGCTGCGGGTCGACGGCACGCGCCTGATCGACACCGGCAATATCGACGCCGACGGCGTCACCGCCCTGGGCCTGGAACTGGGCGCCCAGCACAAGAACCTCTACGCCCAGGCCGAGTATTTCCAGATCGATGTCGAGCGTCGCACCGGCGCCCTGAGCGACCCGAAGTTCGACGGCTGGTACGTCCAGGCCGGCTGGACCCTGACCGGCGAGCCGCGTCGCTACAACATCGCCACCGCCGGCTTTGACAATCCGCGTCCGGCCAAGCCGTTCAATCCCAAGAAGGCCCAGTGGGGCGCGGTCGAACTGGCCGCCCGCTACTCGACCTTCGACCTGAACCACCTGGCCGGCGGCCCGGGCAACCCGGCCCTGCCCGGTGCGATCCGCGGCGGCGAGCAGAATATCCTGTCGCTGGGCGTGAACTGGTACCTGAACAACGTCGTTACGGTGTCGGGCGCCTATCGCAATGTCGAGGTCCGTCGCCTGTCGCCGGGCGGCACGGCCTTCGTCGCCGGGTCGACCCCGGTCGCCGGCGCCCAGGTCGGCCAGGACCTGGATATCTGGTCGCTGCGAACCCAGTACGCGTTCTAACCCAAACCCCGCCAACCCAAGGATGCCCCATGACCCGTCGTTTCGAGAAACCCACGCGTCGGGGCGTCCTTGGCGCAGCATCAGCCGGCGCGGCGGCCTTCGCCGCGCCGGCCCTGATCGCCGGCCAGAGCCAGGCGCAGGGCGTCAGGGGCCTGACCCTGCTGAACGTCAGCTACGACCCGACGCGTGAGCTCTACAAGGACATCAACGCCGCCTACGCCAAGTACTGGAAGGAAAAGGTCGGCCAGACCCTGACCATCAACCAGAGCCATGGCGGTTCGGGCAAGCAGGCCCGCTCGGTGATCGACGGCCTGCAGGCCGATGTCGTCACCCTGGCGCTGGCCTATGACATCGACGAGATCGCCACCCGGGCCAAGCTGCTGCCCGCCAACTGGCAGTCGCGCCTGCCGCAAAACTCCACGCCCTATACCTCGACCATCGTGTTCATGGTCCGCAAGGGCAACCCGTGGAAGATCCGGGACTGGAGCGACCTGGTAAAGCCAGGCATCGAGGTCATCACCCCCAACCCCAAGACCTCGGGCGGGGCGCGCTGGAACTATCTGGCCGCCTGGGCCTGGGCGCTGAAGCAGCCCGGCGGCAACCCGGCCAAGGCCCAGGCCTTTGTCGAGCAACTGTTCAAGAACGTGCCGGTCCTCGACACCGGCGCGCGCGGCGCCACCACCACCTTCAGCCAGCGCGGCATCGGCGATGTGCTGCTGTCATGGGAGAACGAGGCCTACCTTGCGCAGGAAGAACTGCCGGGCAAGTTCGACATCGTCTATCCGTCGCTGTCGATCCTGGCCGAGCCGCCCGTTGCGATCGTCGACAAGAACGTCGAGCGCCACAAGACCCGCCTGGCCGCCCAGGGCTATCTGAACTTCCTCTACAGCCCCCTGGCCCAGGACCTGATCGGCAAGCACCACTACCGCCCGCGCAATGCGGGCGCGGCGGCCAAATATGCCGGCAAGTTCAAGAAGATCCCGCTGGTCACCATCGACGACACCTTCGGCGGCTGGAAGACGGCGCATGCCACGCACTTCGCCGACGGCGGCGTCTTCGACAAGATCTACCAGCCCAGGTAACCGCCATCGCGGAACGCTCATCCTCCCCTTTGTCGTCCCGCGCGCGCGGCGTGAATCCGAAGCGGGTTCACGCCGCGCCTGTTTTGGGAGACTGTTGGCCAGCTGACACGATCCGGAACCGGCACGAGGTCGGTACGTTGAGGCGGGTGGGAGCTGATGGATGTCGAGCCGGGCGGTCGCATGACAGACTATTCGCAATCCCTGCGCGCCGCCGATGCTCTGGCGGCCAGTCACGGGGCCGAAGATCCGTTCGCCACGGCGATCCGGTCCATGCCCATGGCCACGATCGTCACCGACGCCACCCAGGCCGACAACCCCATCATCTTCGCCAACGACGCCTTCCTGCGCCTGACCGGCTATGGCCGCGACGAGGTGATCGGTCGCAATTGCCGGTTCCTGCAAGGCGTTGACACTGATCCGCTGGAACGCGCGAGACTGCGCGCGGCGATCAGCGCGGGCCAGGATATCGCCTGCGAACTCTTGAACTATCGCAAGGACGGGTCGCCCTTCTGGAACGCCCTTTATCTCAGCCCGGTGCGCGACAGCAGCGGAGCCATCACCCACTTTTTCGGCTCGCAGCTGGATATCAGCGACAAGAAGCGTGTCGAATTCCAGTGGAACGAAAGGCAGCATGATCTCGAACAGCTGGTCGCCGAGCGCACCCAGGCGCTGACCCAGGCCCTGGAGCAGAAAACCGCCCTGCTCCACGAGGTGGATCACCGGGTCAAGAACAACCTCCAGCTCATCTCCTCGCTGCTGCTGCTGCAGAACCGGCGGGTGGCCGACCCGGCCGTGAAGCAGGCCCTGCGCGGCATGCTGGACCGGGTCAGCGCCATCGCCACCGTGCACCGGCGCCTGTTCCAGAGCGACGATGTCGAACGCTTCGACGTCTCGGCCTTCGTGCGCGACCTGGTGGCCGACGTGATCGGCGCGTCGGGCCGCGACGATATCCAGTTCAGCCTCGACCTGGAACGGGTGGATGTGGACGCCGCCAAGGCCGCGCCCCTGGCCCTGGTGATCAGCGAACTGCTGTCCAACACCATGCGCCACGCCTTTGTGGAAGGCCGTTCAGGACGAGTCTTTGTCGGCATCCGTCGAATCGACGGCGCGTTCCGGATCGAAATCACCGATGACGGCGTTGGGGTGGAGACTTCAACGAGGTCGTCCGGGTTTGGACTCACGATCGTTCAGCTGCTGTGCCAGCAGCTGAAGGCGAAGTGCCTGACGACGGACGCCTCCCCAGGCACGCGCGTTGTGATCAACCTGCCCATGAACGGCGCGCCTCAGTAGTACGGGCGAGGATGAGTGATGAACGAGCAACCGCTCGGCGTTCTGATTGTCGAAGACGAGGTTCTCCTCGCCACGGAGCTGGAATTCCTGCTCGAGGAAGCCGGTTGCTGCCTGGTGGGTCACGCCATGAGTTCGGACGAGGCCCTGACCCTGGCCCGCGACCTGCAGCCGGATCTGGCCCTGGTCGACGTGCATCTGTGCGATGGCCCCACGGGCGTGGACGTGGCGCGCCGCATTCACGACGACTGCGGCGCCCTGGCCCTGTTCATGACCGCCAACGTCAAGCGCCTGCCCGCTGACTTCGCCGGCGCCTGCGGCGTGATCGGCAAGCCCTATTCCGGACATGGCGTGAAGACGGCCCTGGAATATCTGACCCACTGCATGCGCCGCGGCCGCGCGCCCGGCCCGCCGCCGATCGGCCTGACCCTGTCGCCGGACTATCTGGCGCTGTGGGGCCTTTTCGACCAGCCCAAGGCCGGCTGATCCTCTCTGGCCCTGCTGTTTTGGATGACAGGGGGGGCGGGGTCCGCTATCGAGACCCGCCCTTTTCGCACAGGATCCGCAACCTTGACCGACGCCGCCGAGGAAGCGGGCTGGGCCACCGCCAAGACCCTGGCCGAGGCCCTGCCCTACATCCAGATCTATGACCGCGAGACGGTGGTGATCAAATACGGCGGTCACGCCATGGGTCAGGAAGACGTCGCCAAGGTCTTCGCCGCCGACGCGGTGCTTTTGAAGCTGCTGGGCGTCCATCCGGTGGTGGTGCACGGCGGCGGTCCGCAGATCAGCCGCATGCTCGAGCGGGCCGGCGTCAAGTCGACCTTCGTCGACGGCCTGCGCGTCACCGACGAAGCGACCATGGAAGTGGCCGAGATGGTGCTGTCGGGCGCCATCAACAAGGAAATCGCCAACTGGATCACCCTGGCCGGCGCCGAAGCCGACGTCCGGGGCGTGGGCCTGTCGGGCAAGGACGCCCGGATGATCACCGCCGAAAAGGTGACCCGCACCAAGCGCGACCCTGACAGCAATATCGAACAGGTCGTCGACCTGGGCTTCGTGGGCGAGCCGACCAAGGTCGATCCGCACATCATCCAGGCCCTGCTGTCGTCGGAGACCGACTACATCCCCGTCATCGCCCCGATCGGCGTGTCCGAGGCCGGCCAGACCTTCAACATCAACGCCGACACCGTGGCCGGCGCCCTGGCCGGCGCGCTGAAGGCCAAGCGCATGCTGATGCTGACCGACATCGCCGGAGTGCTGGACGCCGACGGCAAGCTGATCCGTCAGATGACCCTGGACGAGGCCCGCGCCCTGATCGACAGCGGCGTCGCCAGCGGCGGCATGATCCCGAAGCTGGAAAACGCCATCCACGCCGTGGAATCGGGCGTCGAGGCCGTGGTCATCCTGGATGGCCGCCGGCCCCACGCCATGCTGGTGGAGCTGTTCAGCGAGCACGGCGCCGGTACGCTGATCTCGAAATGAGCCCTGTCCTGTCCCCAGACCTCGCTCACGTCGAAACCTGGCTCTTCGATCTCGACAACACCCTGTATCCCGCCGAGTGCGAATACATGGCCCTGATCGAGGGCAAGATGACCGACTTCATGGAGCGGGCCACCGGCCTGCCCCGCGAAGAGGCCCGCGCGATCCAGAAGAAGTACTATCACGAGCACGGCACCACCCTGGCCGGACTGATGGCCAACCACGGCATCGCGCCCAAGGCGTTCCTCGACGAGGTGCATGACGTCTCGATGGATCGCCTGATCCCCGATCCCGTCCTGCGCGCGGCGATCGACGCTCTGCCCGGCCGCCGCCTGATCTTCACCAACGGCTCGCTGGGCCACGCCGAGCGCGTTCTGGGCCATCTGGGCCTGGACCATCTGTTCGAGGACGTCTTCGCTATCGAGACGGCCGACTATCTGCCCAAGCCGGCCATGGCGACCTTCGAGAAGATCGTCTCGCGCCATGCCCTGACCTCGCCCGTCACCGCCTTCTTCGAGGACAGCGAGAAGAACCTGGCCCCCGCCGCTGTGCTGGGCATGACCACGGTGCTGGTCGGCGCCCATGCGGCCGCCTCGACCGCCGACTTCGTCCACCACCGCACGCACGACCTCGCCGGGTTCCTGACCTCGGCGCGCCTGAAGGACCTGAACGCATGACCACCGTCAGCCTCTCTGATCTGCAGACCGAGATCGAAGCCGCCTGGGAAGCCCGCGACGGCGTCTCCACCGCCACCACCGGCCCCGTCCGCACGGCGGTCGAGGAGGCCCTGCTGCTGATCGACGCCGGCAAGGTGCGGGTGTCGGAAAAGATCGACGGCGAATGGACGACCCACCAGTGGCTGAAGAAGGCTGTGCTGCTGTCCTTCCGCCTCAACCCCAACACCGTCATGCGCGCCGGAACCCTGGGCGGCGCGGTGGGTCCGTGGTGGGACAAGGTGCCCAACAAGTTCGACGGCTGGGACGCCCCCAATTTCGAGGCCGCCGGCTTCCGGGCCGTGCCCGGCTCGATCGTCCGTCGCGGCGCCTTCATCGGCCGCAACGTCATCCTGATGCCGTCGTTCGTGAACATCGGCGCCTTTGTCGATGAAGCGACCATGGTCGACACCTGGGTGACGGTCGGCTCGTGCGCCCAGATCGGCAAGCGCGTCCACCTGTCGGGCGGCGTCGGCATCGGCGGCGTGCTGGAGCCCCTGCAGGCCAACCCGACCATCATCGAGGACGACTGCTTCATCGGCGCCCGTTCCGAAGTCGTCGAAGGCGTGATCGTCGGCCAGGGCAGCGTGCTGTCGATGGGCGTGTTCATCAGCGCCTCGACCAAGATCGTCGATCGCAAGACCGGCCAGATCCACATCGGCAAGGTGCCGCCCTACAGCGTCGTGGTGCCCGGCAATCTGCCCGATCCCAATGGCGGCCCAGGCCTCTACTGCGCCGTGATCGTCAAGACGGTCGACGCCCAGACGCGGTCGAAGACCAGCATCAACGAGCTGCTGCGGGACTAAGGCTCTCGCACCGAGAGGTGCCAGAGGAAGATTTTTCGGTCGCGAACCTCATAGAGGACTCGGAAACTTGGCGACCGGAGTGTTCTGGGCCCCACCCCAATAAACATGTCCCGCCCCTCAAAGGCGGGGCAGCGCTCATTGTTGAAGGGTGATCGGCGCAACAGCCATTCAAGGTTCTGCACGCCGTCATCAATGAACGGGAACTGTCGCTTTAACGCGTAAACCGCTTCCTCGAAAAGTTCGGAATGACCGATCGAGAAAGGCGGCCGCTCAGAAGGGGCTCGCGTTCGCATGGACCTTAGCCGTCTCTAGGGCCCAAGCACGATCTGCATCCGTGACCTCGACAGGCACCAATTGCAGCGCTGTGAAATAGGGAATGACCTCGCCCAACTCCGCGGCATCCCAAGCGGCGTTGTGGCTTATTTCGCTGATCTGCCTGGCTGTCTTTCCGCGAACGAAATCAGCGACTTCCTCCAGCAAGGTGACTTCTCGCTCAGCAAGGCGAGACCGGCGAAACGGCTTGGCCGCGACGTAGTCTTTTTTGAAGAAGCCGTGATACTCGGCTTCCTTGACCGTCAAACTCCCTTCACGCGCCAACTCTTCGACGGCGGATGTCAAATGACGGGCTGTAGGCCCGAACTTTTGCTTGAGGTAGTCAACACCCGTCAAAGGACGGCCTTCCTCAAGGAAGTTCATCATGTCAGCAAAGTAGAGCATCTTGTGAAGCTTCACATTGCCCAGCTCCTCTGGCGGGCAATAGGAGGCCAATAAGAGGATGGCCTCCTTGAACTTCTCCCGGTCGAATTGGACTGTGGATGCGAGCACGAGCGACCTCCGAATCGGAGTTGAATCTTCCTGGTCCTTCCAGTCAACGGAACAAAAGAAGAACCACCTTTACGTGCTTGTTGCTGACAGTCGCGCTGAAGTCAACCTGCAACGCTCCTGCAGGTCAGGCCGAGACCCCGAACACCGCCCCGACCCCGGCGGTCAGGGCCATGGCGATGGCGCCCCAGAAGGTCACCCGGGCCACGGCCTTGCCGATGGGTGCGCCGCCCGCCCGCGCGCCGACCCCGCCCAGCAGGGCCAGGAACAGCAGCGAGGCCACCGACACCGCCACGACGATGGCGCCGGGCGGTACGACGATCGCGGTGACCAGAGGCAGGGCCGCGCCGGTGGCGAAGGTCGCGGCCGAGGTCAGGGCCGCCTGAATGGGCCGGGCGGTCGTGATCTCGGAAATGCCCAGTTCCTCGCGGGCATGGGCGCCCAGGGCGTCCTTGGCCATCAGCTGACCGGCGACCACGCGAGCGACGTCAGGTTCGACTCCGCGCGCCTCATAGAGGCCGGCTAGTTCATCGAGTTCGAAGGCCGGCTGGATCTCCAGCTCGGCCTTTTCCCGCGCCAGATCGGCGCGTTCGGTGTCGGCCTGCGAACTGACCGAGACATATTCGCCGGCGGCCATCGACATGGCCCCGGCCACCAGCCCCGCCACCCCGACGACGAGGATCTCGCCCCGCCCCTGGGACGCGGCGGCGACGCCGACAATCAGGCTGGCGGTCGAGACGATCCCGTCATTGGCCCCCAGCACGGCGGCGCGCAGCCAGCCGACGCGTTCGATCAAATGGCGCTCGCGGTGAGGGATCATGGGGCATCTCCTAGGGGCCGTCAGCCAAGGCCCGTCAGGCCCGCTGCGCCTTGACCTGCGTCAAGCCTGATCAGCTAACGCTTGCGCCCGCCGTCGAGTTCATACGGCGTCCCGTCGCGATGCCGGTAGCCTTCCTCACCCTCGCGCAGGGTCAGGTCGATGTCGGGATAGTCGCAGCCGTCGGTTTCCGGAGCCCGCGTGCCCATTTCCAGCAGCACCGCCACCTTGTCGGAGCGGTTCTGGATATGGTGGCCATTGGCCACCCCGGCCTTGAAGCCCGCGCAGTCGCCGGCCCGCAGGATCGTCTCGCCGTCATTGTCGACCAGCACGACCTCGCCCTCCACCACCCAGGTGAACTCGTCCTCGGCGGTGTGCCAGTGACGCTGGCTGGTCCACTGGCCGGGCGGCAGGCGCATCAGATTGACGCCGAACTGGGTCAGCCCCGCCGCGTCGCCCAGTTTCCACCGCTGGCGGCCCTGGCACGGCGCGTCGTAGGGCGGCGGATAGGCCGTGCCGAAGCGGGTGGGCGCGGCGTCGATATCAATCTTGGGCATGGGCGCTCAGGGAAGAAGCTTGCGTGGTTTGCGTCAGGCCGGAGGGAAGCTTAAAGCCAGCATCATGACCAGCCCCGCGCCCGAACCTGTCAGCATTGACCCCGTCGACCTCGCTCAAGCCCTGATCCGCCGGCCGTCCGTGACCCCGGCCGACGAGGGCGCGATGGACCTGCTGGAGCGCCAGCTGGACGCCCTGGGCTTCACCTGCCGGCGGATGAAATTCGGCGAGATCGAGAACCTCTATGCCCGGCGCGGGACCGCCCGGCCCAATCTGTGCTTCGCCGGCCATACCGACGTGGTCCCCGTCGGCGATGACGCCGCCTGGACCGCCGGCCCGTTCGAGGCCCAGATCAGGGACGGCGTGCTCTATGGCCGGGGCGCGGTCGACATGAAGAGCGCCATCGCCGCCTTTGTCGCCGCCGTAGCCGCCAGCCCGCAGCCGGCCGGTTCTATCAGCTTCCTGATCACCGGCGACGAAGAGGGCGTGGCCGAGGACGGCACCGTGAAAGTCGTCGAGGCCCTGGCGGCTGAAGGCGAGATCATCGACCACTGCATCGTCGGCGAGCCGACCAGCGCGTCCTTGCTGGGCGACATGGTCAAGATCGGTCGGCGCGGCAGCATCAACGCCTGGATCACGGTCGAGGGCCAGCAGGGCCACGTGGCCTATCCGCACCGGGCCGCCAATCCGATCCCGGTGCTGGTCTCGATCCTGTCGCGCCTGCAAAGCCGGGTGCTGGACGAGGGCTATGAAGGCTTCCAGCCCTCGAACCTGGAAGTCACCACCATTGATGTCGGCAACACCGCCACCAATGTCATCCCGTCCACGGCCCGGGCGCGGGTCAATATCCGCTTCAACCCGGCCCACAAGGGCGCGGACCTGCAGGCCTGGATTGAGGGCGAATGCGCCGCTGCGGGCGAGGGTTTCAAGGCCCGCGCCGATGTGATGTGCAAGATCAGCGGCGAGGCCTTCCTGACGAAGCCCGGCCCGTTCACCGAGGTGATCGTCGCCGCCGTGGAGGAGGCCACCGGCCGGGTTCCGGAGCTGTCCACCACCGGCGGCACCAGCGACGCGCGGTTCATCCGCAGCCTGTGCCCGGTGGTCGAGTTTGGCCTGGTCGGCTCGACCATGCACCAGGTCGACGAGCGGGTTCCGGTGCAGGAGATCCGCGATCTGGCCAAGGCCTATGAAGCCCTGATCCGTCGCTATTTCGAAGCCTTCGCGGTCTAGGGTCTCCCGCATGGCCACGATGGACGAGTTCTCGATCGATCAGGTCCTGGCCGAGGTGGCCGTGCTGGTGAAGCCGCATTTCGGCAAGGGGCGGCCCGCCGACTATATCCCCCAGCTGGCCACTGTGCCGGGCCACAAGTTCGGCATGGCCGTGTGCACGCTCAACGGCGGCGAACACGTGATCGGCGACGCCGACGAGGGCTTCTCGGTCCAGAGCATCACCAAGGTCTTCGCCCTGGGCCTGGCCCTGAACCGCTTTGGCGACGAGGTCTGGCGGCGGGTCGGCAAGGAGCCCTCGGGCACGCCGTTCAACCACCTGTCCCAGCTGGAGGCCGAGGCGGGCGTGCCGCGCAACCCGTTCATCAATGCCGGGGCCCTGGCGATCACCGACCACCTGCTGGACACGGTCAGGGATCCCGCCGCCCTGGTGCGCGGCTTCGCCAGCGTGCTGGCCGACGAGGCCGTCGAGATCGACGAGGCGGTCGCCGCCTCCGAGCTCGCCACCGCCCACCAGAACCGCGCCATCGCCAACCTGATGCGCGGCAAGGGCACCATCACCCATGATCCCGAGGCCGTGGTCGCCGCCTATTGCCGCCAGTGCGCCCTGACCATGAGTTGTCGGCAGCTGGCGCGGGCCCTGCTGCCCCTGGCGGCCGGGGGCTTCTCGCCGGTGATCCAGGAGACCATCTTCCCCGAACGCCTGACGCGGCGCCTGAACGCCCTGCTGCTGACCTGCGGCATCTATGACAGCGTCGGCAGCTTCGCCTATCGCGTCGGCCTGCCGGCCAAGAGCGGCGTCGGCGGCGGCATCGTGGCCGTGGTTCCCGGCAAGGCGGTGATCGCGGTGTGGTCACCGGAGCTGGACCGCTTTGGAACCTCCGTGGTGGGGACGGCGGCGCTGGAGGCCTTCGCGCAGCTGACCAACTGTTCGGTGCTGTAGAACCGGGCGCTTGAGCCGCATCAAGGCGGCGGCGCGACGATCCTGCGCGTTATCCTAGCAGGAGGCGCCATGACAAAACAAATTCTGGTTCTGCTGGGACACCCCGACTGCCGCCCCGAACGCTTCGGCTCGGCCCTGGCCAGCGCCTATGTCGAGGCCGCGAGGGCGGCCGGGCATGAGGTGCGGCGCATCGATCTGGCCGACCTCGACACGCCCTTCCTGGGCGGCCAATGGGAATTTGAGAGCCCGCCGCCACCACCGATCCAGGCCGTGCAGCAAGACATCCTGTGGGCCCAGCATATCGTGGTGCTGTTCCCCCTGTGGCTGGGCGCAACCCCGGCCAAGCTGAAGGCCCTGCTGGAGCAGGTGTTCCGCGCCGGCTTTGGCATGGCGGAAAGCCCCAGGGGCCCCGTCCCGCAACTCAAGGGCCGGTCGGCTCGTCTGGTGGTGACCATGGGCATGCCGGCCATCGCCTTTTGGCTGATGTTCGGCGCGCACGGCCTGCTGGCGCTGGAGAAAGGGATCCTGGGTCTGGCCGGCCTGTCACCCATCCGCAAATCGGTGATCGGCGGCGTCGAGGCGATCGGCGGCCAGGGGCGGCTGAAATGGCTGGCCCGCATGCGGCGGCTGGGGACGCTGGGGATCTAGTCCCGGGCGACGGCTGGGCTGCCGGCGCTGGACGCCCCCTCCGTCACGCTGCGTATTCGCAGCGCGCCACCTCCCCCGCACGCTTCGCTACGGGGCAGGAGGGTGAAGCTTCTTTTCTCCTGCCCCGCTTGCGGGGGAGGTGGCGCGGCGCGGATACGCGACGTGACGGAGGGGGCGTTCGGCGTCAGTCGCCGTAACCCACGCCCACCAGATAGAGCCCGTCTGGGGGCGCGACAGGCCCGCAAGCGGTCCTGTCCCTGGCCTCCAGCGCGGCCTTCACGTCTTCCGCGCTCCACCGGCCGATCCCGACCTCGACCAGGGTGCCGGTCATCGACCGCACCTGGCGATGCAGGAAGCTGCGCGCCTCGAACGCCAGACAGACTACCTCGCCCTCGCGCCACACCCGGGCCACGTCGAGGGTCTTCAGCGGCGACTTGGCCTGGCAGTGCATGTCGCGGAAGGTCGTGAAGTCGTGCAGGCCCACCAGATGCTGGGCGGCCGCGTGCATGGCCTGCGCATCCAGCGGCTTCTTCACATGCCACACGCGGCCCTTGTCCAGGGCCGGCGGGGCGGGTCGGTTGAGGATGCGGTAAAGATAGCGCCGCTCATTGGCCGAGAACCGGGCGTGCCAGTCCCCCTGCGCGATCTCGCAGGCCAGGATGCTGACCGCCTCGCGGGTCAGGTGGGCGTTGAGGGCGTTCATCACTGTCTGGGCCGGCCAGTCGCGCTCGAGATCGACATGGACGACCTGTCCCGTCGCGTGGACGCCGGTGTCGGTGCGGCCCGCCGCCGCGATGCGCAGCTCCTGGCCGCAGAAGGCCTTCACCGCCGCCTCGATCGCCCCCTGCACCGACGGCAGGGTCGCCTGGGCCTGGAAGCCGTTATAGGGCCGGCCGTCATACTCGACGAGGAGGCGGTAGCGGGGCATCAGGCCAGAACGGTTCCGGCGGCCAGCGGGAAGCCCCGGATGAAGTCGCCGGCGTCCTGGGCGCCCTTGCCTTCGCGCTGGGCCTTCAGCAGACGCACGGCGCCGTCTCCGCAGGCGATCAGCAGGCTGTCGTCCAGCACGGCGCCGGGCGGGCCCTCAGCATCTTCCACACGCGACAGCAGGGCCTTCACGCGAACCGGGCCCTTCTCGGACGGTGCCTCGAACCATGCGCCCGGGAAGGGCGACAGGCCGCGGATGTGGCAGTCGATTTCGGCGGCGGGCCGGGTCCAGTCGATGCGGGCCTCGGCCGACTTGATCTTCTTGGCGTAGGTCACGCCCTCTTGGCTCTGCGGCGTCTCGCGGGCCGCGCCGCGCTCGATGGCGCCCAGGGCGATCGGCAGGATGCGCGCGCCGACTTCGGCCAGCTTGTCGTGCAGCGACCCGGCCGTCTCCAGGGCGTCGATGCGCACCTGTTCGGACATCAGGATCGGGCCTTCGTCGAGGCCCTCGCTCATCCGCATCACCTGGACGCCGGTGACAGCGTCGCCGGCCATGATCGCCCGTTGGATCGGGGCCGCACCGCGCCAGCGGGGCAACAGCGAGGCGTGCAGGTTGAAGCAGCCCTCGCGCGGGGCGTCCAGCACCGCCTTGACCAGGATCTGGCCGAAGGCGACCACCACGGCGGCGTCGAGATCCAGCGCCTTGAAGGCGGCGATCTCTTCGGGCGTCTTCATCGAGACCGGCGTGCGCACAGGCAGGCCCAGACCTTCGGCGAAGGCGTGAACCGGCGAGGGCTTCAGGTCCTGGCCGCGACCGCGCGGGGCCGGAGGCTGGGAATAGACGGCCACGATCTCATGGCCCGAGGCGACCAGTTCGGCCAGACAGGCGACGGCGAAATCGGGGGTGCCGAGGAAAGCGATGCGCATGGGCGCGGTTTAGCGGTCCGCGCCCCGCATTGAAAGCGGCTGGAGAAAGCCGCCGGCGGAACCTTGGCCGTGGGGGACCGTTATCGGACCGACACTTTTTCCAGGAGCACCACCATGCGTTCCCCCCTGATCTTCGCCGTCTGCGCCGCCGCCCTGTCGCTGGCCGCCTGTTCGGACCAGCACGCCACCGAGATCAAGGAGGGCGCCAAGGCCGCCGCCACCGACATCAAGGACGCGGCCAAGGAAATCTCGACCGATCCCGACGTCAAGGAAGCCGGCACGGCGATCAAGGAGAGCGCCAAGGAGGCCGGGGCCGAGCTGAAGGAAGCCGCCGGCGACGCCACCGACGCGGTCCAGGCCGCCGGCGAGAAAGCCGGCGATGCGGCCAAGGAAGCCGGCACAGACATCAAGGCCGGCGCCAAGAAGGCCGGCCAGGAAACCAAGGAAGAGGTCCACGAGGCGACGCGGTAGGGCTGTTTAGCGGCTCCCGTCTCGGGAAGCGTTATCGCCTAGGGCCAAAAAAGGCTGTCATCCCGGACAAGCGCGCAGCGCGAAGATCCGGGACCGACGCCTGAGCTCGGCGCTCCCGGCGGTCCCGGATCGGCGCCCGGCTTCGCCAGGCTTGTCCGGGATGACAATTTTCTGGAGGCAATCGCGCGTCCCCACCGGGGGAGGATCAGATCAAGCCGCGCGGCGCGCCTTCTTGACCTTGGTGATGGCGCGGTCGCGGCGCAGGCGTGACAGGTGGTCGATGAACAGCACGCCTTCCAGGTGGTCCATCTCGTGCTGGATGCAGACGGCGAACATGCCCTCGGCCTCCTCGACGACGGTCTCGCCCTTATAGTCCAGATAGCGCAGCGTCACCTTCGAAGGGCGCTCGACCTCGTCATAATAGTCGGGGACCGACAGGCAGCCCTCTTCATAGCCTTGCGTCTCTTCCGAGGCCGTCAGGATCTCGGGATTGATGAAATAGCGCGGGGTCGGCTCTTCGCCGTCGCGGGCCAGGTCCATGACGATGACGCGGATGGCCTCGCCCACCTGAACGGCGGCCAGGCCGATGCCGGGGGCGTCGTACATGGTCTCCAGCATGTCATCCATGAGGTGACGCAGATCGTCTGTCACCGCCGCGACGGGGGTGGAGATCTTTTTCAACACGGCCATATCGGCGGCGTTATCGACGGTGAGGATGCGACGGATAGCCATAATAGGTGTCAGGTAAGGGTCTCATTCCCGAGCGTCAAGGTGGGGGATTGCCCCATCCCCGCTTGGGGGGCCAGCTTGGTCAGCGCGCGAACACCGCTTTCGACCGGGGTCAGCTCGGCGATTTCCTTGCCTTCGTGGTCGACCGACAGGTCCTCGAACCGGCGGGCCTGGGTCAGGACCTGGCTCTCCAGCGAGCCGACGAACTGGTTGTATTTGCCCACGGCGCTTTCCAGCGCCTTGCCCACCGCGCCGGCATGGGCGCCCATCACCGCCACCCGCTTGTAGAGCTCGCGGCCCACCGCGACGATATTGGCGGCGTTCCTGGCCTGGTCCTCGACCCGCCAGCCATAGGCCACGGCCTTGCACAGGGCGAACAGGGTGGTGGGCGTGACCAACAGCACCCGCTTGTCCATCGCTTCGGTCATCAGGTCGGGTAGGCGTTCCAGGGCGGCGGCCAGGAAGCTGTCGCCGGGCACGAACATGGCCACGAAATCGGGCGAGCCCTCGGCGGCGAACTGGTCCCAGTAGGTCTTGGCCGACAGGCTGGTCATGTGGGCCCGCACGCTCTGGGCGTGACGCAGCAGGGCCGCCTCGCGCGGCAGTTCCTCGGCCATTTCCTGGGCTTCCAGGAAGGCGTTCAGCGAGCACTTGGCGTCGATGACAAACACCGCCCCGCCGGGCATGCGCACCTTGACGTCGGGCCGGCGGCGGCCCTCGTCGGTGTCGACGCTGAACTGCTCCTCGAAATCGAAGCGCTTGTTGAGGCCGGCGGCCTCAAGGACGTTACGCAGGGTCTGCTCGCCCCAGCGCCCCTGCACGCCGGCCCCGCGCCGCAGGGCGGCCGAGAGCTTGCGGGCTTCGAACTGGGTGGCGACCGAGGCCTCCATCAGGGCGGCGATCTGGGCTTTCAGGCCGCCGGTCTCCTCGGCGCGGGATTTTTCGACGGCGGTGACCTGGGCCTCGAACTTGGCCAGGGTCTCGGCCACCGGCTTGAGCTGGGCTTCCAGCCGCTGCTGCGACAGCAGTTCGCGACTGCGGAAGTTTTCGTCGGCGCGCTTGATCAGGGCCTCGGCCACGGTGTTGGCGGTCATATTGGCCTGCTGGGCGGCCTGGGCGCGGATCAGCTCGCCCTGGGTGGCCGCCTGGTCTTCCAGCAGGCGAGCCCGCTCGTCGGCCTGGGCCAGCCGCTCGTTCAACTGCCAGGCGCGGGCGTCGGCGGCGGTGGCGCGCTTTGAGGCGGCCAGGGCCCAAAGCATGGCGGCGACGGCCATCAGGGCGAAAACGATGGCGAGGATCAGGAACGGATCGGAAAAGTTCATGCTCCGTTCCTAGCCGGAGTCGGGGGCGGGCGGAAGCGGGCTTCCTGCTCAAGCCAAGGCGGCAATGACCGCTTCTGACGCCAACCTACTTGTCATCCCGGCCAAGCGCGTAGCGCGCCGAGCCGGGACCCAGGGCCACCGCACTGCCTTGGCCCCTAGGTCCCGGATAGCCTCTGCGAGGCTTCCGGGATGACAAGGTTATTGAACGCGGAAACCTAGTAAGCGCAGTCGGTGAACACCCGGCTCACATCGCCCTTCCACTCACCGTGATAGAGCTCCAGCAGCTTGTCGGCCCGCGTGCGGCCGCTGTCGGCGATCTCTTCGAGTTCGCCCATATAGATCGTCTCGTCGAGGAACCCGCCGTTCATGTGGGCCCGGCCCTTGAGGCCCGACTTGGCGATGGCGACGAAGTCCTTGGCCACGTCCTGGGCGGTGCGCCCGGCGATCGGCGCCTTGAGACCCAGGACCGGCACGTCGCGGCGCAGCTGGGCGCGCTCCTCAGCCGTCCAGTCCTTGCAGAGGTCCCAGGCGGCGGCCAGGGCGGCGTCGTCATAGAAGACGCCGGTCCACAGGGCCGGCAGGGCGCAGAGGCTGCTCCACGGGCCGGCGTCGGCGCCGCGCATTTCCAGATAGGTCTTCAGGCGCACTTCCGGGAACAGGGTGGTGGTGTGGTCGGCCCAGTCCTTGATCGAGGCGCGCTCGCCGGGCAGCTCATCGATCTTGCCGTCGATGAAGTCGCGGAAATTGCGGCCGGCCAGGTCGATATAGCGGTCGCCGCGCTTGGCGAAATACATCGGCACGTCCAGGGCGTAGCGGGCATAGCGCTCGAAGTCGAAGCCGTCCTCGAACACGAAGTCCAGCAGGCCGGTGCGGTCGGCGTCGGTGTCGGTCCAGACATTGGCCCGGCTGGAGAGGAAGCCGTTGGGCTTGCCTTCCGTGAACGGAGAATTGGCGAACAGGGCCGTGACGATCGGCTGCAGGGCCAGGCTCATGCGGAACTTGGCGACCATGTCGGCTTCGGACGAGAAGTCGAGATTGGCCTGCACGGTGCAGGTGCGCAGCATCATGTCGAGGCCCAGGCCACCGACCTTGGGCATGTAGTTGCGCATGATGACGTAACGCCCCTTGGGCATCACCGGCACCTCTTCGCGCTTCCAGACGGGCGAGAAGCCCAGCCCCATGAAGCCCAGGCCCAACTCGTCGGCCACGGTCTTGACCTCGTCCAGGTGCTGGCCGGTCTCTTCGCAGATGTCGTGCATGGTCAGCAGCGGCGCGCCGCTGAGCTCGAACTGGCCGCCGGGCTCCAGGCTGACATTGGCGCCGTTGCGCTCCAGCCCGATGATGACCTCGCCTTCCATCACCGGCTTCCAGCCAAAGCGCTGCAGGCCGACCAGAAGGGCGTGGACGCCGGTGTCGCCGTAATAGGGCACGGGCGCGTGCGAGCCGAGATAGAAGCCGAACTTCTCGTGTTCGGCGCCGACGCGGAAGGCTTCCTTGGGCTTGGAGCCCGAGGCGAAATAGGCGGTCAGGTCGTCGAGCGTCAGCGGACGCTCCTGCAGGCTAGCGGTGTCGGCCATAAGCCGTCCCTCCCCAGGGTAAAAACTCGGCTCGGCAAGGGAGGCCCTTCCCCCGACCGCGGATTGTCACGCTGCGCAATTGGGCGTTTTCTTTGCGAACCTCAAGAGGCTCGCCCCGCCTTTCGCAACATAAGGGGTTTCGTTCGGCGCAGTGTTGCGCGTCTTTTTGCCGGACGCTAAGCCGCATCATGGATGCTTACCTTCCGCCCGAAATCAAGCTGGCTCAGGCCCTTGCTGAAATCGATACGAGCTTGGCCGCTGGTTTGAGCGAACACAATGCTGAGTTCGGCGAGCTTCTAGCCTCTCTGTACTTCGAGACGGTGGCTCATCGGATGATCGAACTTGCTCAAGAGGGCGAGTGCGAAAAACTGAAAGCCATGGGCCAGCTAATTGAAACTGCGTTGGTTGGCGATCCGATTGCCACAGACATGATCCGCTTCGGGTTCGCCGACACGATCAAGCGAAGTGGCAAGGCTGATTTAGTGGCTCCATTCATTGGCTCAAAGCTCACCTTCTGGATCGAAACAGCGCCCTAACGCCAGTCGCCGGCCGCCGCCTGCCAGAGCGTCAGGGCGCTGATGGCGGCGGTGTCGGCGCGCAGGATGCGAGGGCCAAGCGACACCGGTGTGACGAACGGCAGCGACCGCAAACGCTCGCGCTCCTCCGGCGAAAAACCGCCCTCAGGGCCGATCAGGATGGCGGCCGGCGCGGCGCTGCCGGCCAGGGCCTGGAAGGCCGGACGCGCGTCGCCGCCCTCGTCGCAGAACACCAGCTTTCGCGCCGGGTCCCAGCCGTCGAGGATCTCGGCCAGCTTCACCGGGTCTTCCACGGTCGGCACGTCCAGCCGGCCGGTCTGCTCGGCGGCCTCCATGGCGATGGCGTCGAGGCGCCCCAGCTTGACGAAGTCGACATTGGTTCGTCGGGTCACTGCTAGTCGCACCCTACGCACGCCCAGCTCGGCGGCCTTTTCGACGATGGTCTCGACCCGGCCGCGCTTGACCAGGGCGATGACGAGGTCGAGGTCCGGTCCGAGCGCCATGGGCCGGACCTGCTCGTCGACCTTCAGCAGCGAGCCGCGCTTGCCGGTCTCGGTCAGGGTGGCGGTCCACTCGCCGTCACGGCCGTTGAACAGCGCCACCTGCGCGCCGATGGCCTGGCGCATCACCGAGGTGAGATAGCGCGACTGGTCGAGGGTCAGGACGACGCCGTAGCCGGGGGCCAGGTCCTGGGGAACGAAAAGACGGATCATGTCGCTCTTCTAGCGCGACTTGTGGTTTCAGCGGTAGGCTCCCCCCATGACCAAAATCCGCGACTATGATGAAGAGCTCGCCCATCTGCAGCTGGCCCTGATCCGCATGCAGCAGAAGGCGATCAAGGACGGCTCGAAGACCCTTACCGTGTTCGAGGGCCGCGACGCCGCCGGCAAGGACGGCGCGATCTCGCGGATCACCGAGCACCTGTCGCGGCGCAACACCCTGGTCGTCGCCCTGCCCAAGCCTTCCGACCGCCAGCAGGGCGAGTGGTATTTCCAGCGCTATGTCGAATGGTTGCCGGCGGCGGGCGAGGCGGTGCTGTTCAATCGCTCCTGGTACAACCGCGGCGGCGTCGAGCCGGTCATGGGCTTCTGCACGCCGCAGCAGCACGCCCAGTTCCTCAACGACGTGCCCTCATTCGAGAAGATGCTGGTCGACAGCGGCATGCGCTACGCCAAGTTCTGGCTGGATATCAGCCGGGAGACGCAGGGCGAGCGGCTAAAGGCCCGATCGGAAGACCCCCTGAAGGCCTTCAAGATCAGCCCGCTGGACGCCGTCGCCCAGGAAAAATGGGACGACTACAGCGCCGCCCGCGACGAGATGCTGTCCCGCACCCACACCGAAGCCGCGCCCTGGATCTGCGTCCGCGCCGACCACAAGAAGGCGGCCCGGCTCAACATCATCCGCTGGCTACTGCACGCGGCCGGCGACAAGACGCTGCTGAAGGGCGTGGCCAAGCCCGACCCCGAGGTGATCTTCCCGTTCGAGGTCGCGGCCCTGAGCGACGGGCGGCTGGCGCGGTAGGGCGCCTTGAATCCCTCTCTCATAGAGAGAGGGCGGGGCCCGCCGCCGCAGGCGGTGGGAGGGTGAGAGGTTTCACCGCTGGCCGGGGAAGCTGGATTCATTTTGGGCGGCCGAAGTGGGTGGGAAGCAGACTTCTAGCGAAGCGCTGTTACGGCTTTGAACCTCTAATGGATGTTCGATACTCAACGCCTTTCAGGTCAGTCACTTGGCCGGATGCGCCGTCAATGGTGACTACGACCGGATGCGCGGGATCGGATTCTTTTTCCCCCCGGACCATCCAAGTCCCTTCACTTTGGCGAGCCACCACGCGCGTATCTTCAAACGCCATTTCCCCAGCATACCGCTTCGCAACCGATATAGCGTCCCGCTCCGAGCGAACGGGACCAGGCGGACGCTCGCTGTTGCAGCCGATTAGTGAGACGACCAAAGTTAGAGAGAAGATCGCGGTCAAAGTGCGCATGCGGCCCACCTTACATTGTAGAACTGCCAGCCGGCGCTGCGGTTCGCTAGGGCTCGAAGGCCGTCGGCGCCCCGTTCGGAGAGATTGTAACCTCTCACCCTCCCACCGCTACGCGGCGGGCCCCTCCCTCTCTCAAAGAGAGAGGGATTCAAGGGCCGCCCTGCCCGCTACCTCACCCCGTACAGCGCCATCACGTCCTTGCGGAACGCAGCCCCGCTGTCAGGGCGACTGTAGAACATGTGGCCGCCGGCATAGTTGGACAGGGTGACGCGGCCGGCCACGGTGGCGGGCATGGCGTCGACGATCAGGCGCGAGGCGAAGAACGGGCACGACAGGTCGTTATAGCCGTGGACGATCAGCACCTTCAGCTTGGGGTCGACCGAGACGATCTTGCGCAGATCGGTCACCGACTCGGTGTCGGGGCCCTTGCCGCGATCCCAGCTGCGGTTGACCACGTCCGACAGGGCGTCATAGCGCACGTCCGGCTTCCAGCCGACGATGCGGGTGGTGAAGTCGACGACGGCGCTGGTGGTCGGGGCGATGATGGCGTCGAGGATCGGGTCGTTGACCTCCTGCTCGGGCGCGAAGGGGAAGGGATCCAGGGCGGTGACGTTGCTGTCGTAACGGCTGCCCAGGCGGCCGGTGTCGCGGAACACCTCGCGCAGGAACGACTGGGTCTCCAGACGCCCGCCGGCCCGGCGCACGAACTTGGGATCCAGACCCGTCATGGCCGAGACCTTGGTCGTCAGGCGGTCGAGAGCGGCGGGATCAGAGCCCTTCATCAGGTCGACCATGTATTCGCCGCGCGTATAGTCCTCGACGGCCTTGATGCTCTCGGGCGTCAGCTTGCCGTCGCGCTCCAGCTTGGCGGCCGCGATCGACGGCAGGCTCCACATCGCCGGCAGGGGCGAGATCTCCTGGCCCTGGCGACCGGCGCTGGTCAGCAGCGGCGAGACCAGAACCACGCCCTTCACCGCCACGCCCAGATCTGTCTGCAGGGTGTAGGCCAGGCGCGGGCCGCGGAAGCCGCCATAGCTTTCACCGACGATGTATTTGGGCGAGGCCAGACGCTCGGTCTTGACCAGATAGTCGAAGACGATGCGCGACAGGTAGTCGATGTCCTGTTTCACGCCATAGAAGCGCTTCTTGGTCTCCTCCTCGGTGGTCAGGCTGCGCGAGAAGCCGGTGCCGACCGGGTCGATGAAGACGATGTCGGTGAAGTCCATCCAGCTGGCGGGATTGTCTTCCAGCTTCACGGGCGCGGACGGGCTGTCGCCCTCGGCGCCGAACTGCACGCGCTTGGGACCCAGGGCGAAGTTCAGATAGACGCTGGCCGCGCCGGGGCCGCCGTTGAAGGCGAAGGTGATGGGGCGACCCGGATCACGCGGACCGTCCAGGGTGTAGGCGGTGAACACCACCTCGGCGATCTTCTTGCCCTTCTCGTCGCGCACCGGCATGGCGCCGACCGTGGCGGTGTAGGCCAGGGCCTTGCCGCCCACCGTGGCGGTCTGCTTGACCGACTTGTCGGCCGGGAACGGCGTCAGCTCGCTGGCCGCCGGCTTGTCGCCGGAGGGTTTGGCGTCCTGGGCGAAACCGCCGCCGGCGCCGGCCAGAGCGCCCGCCAGAACCAGGGCCGCGAGCCCGGCCTTGAATGAATTTCGCATCAACACCCCCATACTGAGGCCGAAATTGCTAGTGCATGATCGCCAGCTTCACAACGGCCTCAGGGCGTGATCCTGTCGCGGCGCAGGCGAGGAGACGGCCATGGACCAGACGGCAAGCCAATCAGCCCGGACGACCACCGCCATCCGGCTGGGGACGGGGCTGCTGCAGGGCCTGGCGCTGTTCCTGCTGCACCAGGCGCAGGAAGCCAAGGTCTGGCCGGCCACCCAGCCCCTGGCCTTCGCGCCGCTGGTGCTGGTGGCGCTGTTTGCGCCGTTCGTGATCCTGGCCGGGATCGGGGCCCTGCGCCGCAACAGCCTGATCGTCTGGGCGCTGGGGGCCGCGGCCTTCGCGGCGGGCCTGGCCTTTTATGGCGCCTGGCAGGGCGTCGACGCCGACAAGATGCCCGGCTTCCCGGTGTTCGCCGCCATCGCCGCCGGCCTGTTCATCGCCCATCACCTGATCCAGCCGGCCGAGGCCGAGCGGCGGGTCGTGGCCCGCTATCCGGCCTATTTCGACATCACCTGGATGCACGGGGTGCAGCTGGTCCTGTCGGCGGGTTTCACCGCGGCGTTCTGGATCCTGCTGTTCCTCGGCGCCTCGCTGTTCAAGCTGATCGGCATCGACGCCTTCCAGAAGCTGATCAGCGAAGAGGCCTTCGCCTTCCCCGCCACCACGGTGATGTTCGCCGCCGCCGTGCAGCTGACCGACGTGCGCTCGACCCTGGTGCGCGGCGTGCGCACCGTGGCCCTGACGCTGCTGGCCTGGCTGCTGCCGCTGATGACCCTGATCGCCGCGGGCTTCCTGGCCAGCCTGCCGTTCACGGGCCTTGAGCCGCTGTGGAAGACCAAGGCCGCCACCGCCCTGCTGCTGACCGCCGCCGCCCACCTGATCGTGCTGATCAACGCCGCCTATCAGGATGGCGAGGACGCCCCGCCCGTGGTCCTGAAATGGGCCGCGCGGCTGGCCGGCCTGCTGCTGGTCCCGATCAGCCTGCTGGCCGCCTATGGCCTGGCCCTGCGCATCGGCCAGTACGGCCTGACGCCCGAGCGGGTGTTCGCCGCCGCCTTCGTGGTGATCGCGGCCGGCTACGCCCTGGGCTACACGATCGCCGCCGTGCGGCCCGGCGCCTGGATGAAGGCGCTGGAAAAGACCAATGTGGCTCAGGCCTTCGTGGCCATCGCCCTGATCCTGGCCCTGTTCACCCCGATCGCCGATCCGGCCCGGCTGTCGGTGCAGGACCAGGTGGGGCGGCTGGAGCGCGGCAAGGTCAAGGCCGAGGCCTTTGACTTCCAGTTCCTGCGCTTTGACAGCGGGCGCTATGGCAAGGCGGCGCTGGAGACGTTGAAGGCGAGCCAGGACCCAGCGATCGCCGCCCGCGCCAAGGCGGCGGCGGCGCAGGCGACCAAGGTCGCGCCGGTCATCGAGAAGATCGATCTGTCCAAGCTGACGGTCTATCCGGCCGGCCGCGCCCTGCCCGAAAGCTTCCTGCGCCAGGACTGGCGCGACGACTCCGGATCAGGCTGCATCGGCCCAGGCTCGCAATGCCCGGCCCTGCTGCTCGACGTCAATGCGGACGGCAAGGACGAAGTCCTGCTGGCCAGAGGCGCCAGTTTCGACGTGTTCAGCTTCGACGGCGCGCGGTGGCGCAAGACGGCCGAGACACCCTATGTCTGCGATGCCGTTGATCTGGCCGCTGCCCTGAAGGCGGGAACTGTGCGGGCGGAAGTGACGCCCCAGCACGATATAGTGGTCGGCGAGCGCCGGCTTTTTATGGTTCCGGCGGGTGAAGGCTGCGCAGGCGAGGCGCTAAAGAACACGGGCTGGTACAAGGTCGGCATAATCCAAGAGGACCTGCAATAAGCCTCGCCCTTGGCTCTCAGCTCGGCGTGGCGGCCTTCCTCGACCTCCCGGCCCTTCTGGAACACCAGGATGCGATCAGCGCCGCGCGCCGCCGACAGCCGGTGGGCGATTACGATGGTGGTGCGGCCCAATACCTTGCCGAACAGCACCTACCCGTCCGTCATTCCCGCCCCTGTGGCGGGAACCCCTCGCGCCGCCGCAGGTGCGGGAGGGGCGAAGGGCGCGCGCCCTTCGCTGGCGCTTCACGGGTCAGCTGAAACAGGGGTTCCCGCCACGAGGGCGGGAATGACGGCGCTATAAAGGGTCAGGCGATCTGGTCGTTGACGCCCCTACCCCACGCCCTCGCTCACCGCATTGAGCCGCGCATAGACCCCGCCCCTGGCCTTCAGCTCGGCATGGCGGCCTTCCTCGACCACCCGGCCCTTCTGGAACACCAGGATGCGGTCGGCGCCGCGCACGGTCGACAGGCGGTGGGCGATGACGATGGTGGTCCGGCCGGCCATCAGGCTCTCGGCGGCGATCTGGACCTCGGCCTCGGTTTCCACGTCGAGGGATGAGGTGGCCTCGTCCAGCACCAGGATCGGGGCGTCGGCCAGGAAGGCGCGGGCGATGGCCACGCGCTGGCGCTCGCCGCCCGACAGCTTGACACCGCGCTCGCCCACCAGGGTCTCGTAGCCCTTGGGCAGGCCCAGGATGAAGTCGTGGGCGTGGGCCTTGCGGGCCGCGTCCTCGATCTCTTCGCGGGTGGCGTCCGGCTTGCCGTAGGCAATGTTCTCCAGCAGCGTGCGGTGGAACAGGGCCGGGTCCTGCGGCACCACCGCGATGGCGCGGCGCAGGGAGCCCTGCGTCACCGCCGACACGTCCTGGCCGTCGATGACGATCCGACCGCCCTGCAGGTCGTGCAGCCGCTGGATCAGCTTGACGAAGGTCGACTTGCCCGAGCCCGTCGGTCCCACCAGCGCCACCCGCTCGCCGGGCGCGATGGTCAGCGAGAACTGGTCGTAAAGCGGCGCGCCGGCCGCCTTGTAGCGGAAGGTCACGGTCTCGAAGGCGATGGCGCCGGGGCCGGGGCCGATCTGGAAGGCCGGAGCCCCGGGCGCGTCGGCGATCTGCGGCGCCAGGCGATCCCAGGCGGCGACGTCCTCGCTGTCGTCCAGGCCCTTCTGCAGCATGCGGATGTTCTCACCCAGATTGCGCAGATAGCCGCTCATCAGCATGAAGGCGGTGATGGCGAAGGCCACGTCGCCGGGCGTGGCCGTGCCCTGGCTCCAGCCCCAGACCATCGAGCCCGTCAGCCCGGCCTGCAGCACCACCAGCAGCAGGTTCTGGCCCAGCCACACGTCGGTGAAGCGGCTCCAGGTGATCATCACCGCCTTGCGCCACTGGGCCGTGACCTGGGCGATGCGGGCGGTCTCGCGCGCCTCGGCCCCGAAGCTCTTGACGGTCGGGTTGGAGGTTATGGCGTCGGCCAGGGCCCCGCCGATCTGCGAGTCCAGGGCGTTGGAGCGCAGGTTGCTGGGCCGCACATAGCGCTCGATGACGATCAGGTTGGCGGCCAGATAGGCGGCGATCACCACCAGCGAGATCACGCCCGCCATCGGCTGGCGAAACAGCATCATGATCGACAGGCCAAACAGCACCACCAGGCCCGGACCCAGCCAGATGGTCACCGCGTCGGTGACGCTGTCATAGCCCCACATGGCCCGGGTCAGCTTGCGCACCGTGGCCCCGGCGAAGCTGTCGGCGTGCCAGTCCGACGAGAAGGCCTGCACCTTGGCAAAGCCCTCGTTGGTCATCTCTTCCATGTTGCGGGCGGCCAGCGGGATCCAGAACCGGTGCGAGATATTGCGCACCACCGCAAAGGCGAAATAGACGCCGACGAACAGCCACAGCGCCGACCAGGCGGCCGGGTCGCCGCGCGGCTTTTCCACCACCGCATCGATCAGGTGTCCCGAGGCGTAGGGCAGGGCCAGGTCAAAGGCCACGGCGGCCAGGGTCAGGGCCACGCCCAGCCCGAACAGCACCGGCCGCCGCTTCCAGAACCGCGCGATAAAGCCCAGCACCTGCCCGTTGGACAGCACCCGCTTGCGGTTTCCCGCTTCGTCTTCGTCGTCGATGAAGTCGCTCATGATGCGGGCTAGATACGGGTTTGGGCGCGCCGAGGCCAGTCACGCCGGGATCGTCGAGGCAAGCCGTCTAGCGCAACCCGCTGATCAGGGCCTTGGCCTGCGCCTCGATCTCCGACCTTTTCCTCCGGACCGGGATCAGGGGACACGGAACGCTCAGCACCTTGCGGCAAGGCGGCAGGGCCCTGGGATCGTTCGAGCGCGCGGCGGCGGCCAGCAGCGGGATCATTCGCGTCCACAGCACGGCCGGTTTCATGGGCTTTTCGACCACCATGTCGGCGCCGCAGCACGCGGCCCGCGTGATGTTCACCCGGGAGGTCTCGGCCGTCATGATCGCGAACGGCGTGCGCTGGAGGCGCGGAGACGCGTGGTGGCGCACCCAACGGACCAGGACAAAGCCATCCTCGCCCGGCATGAGCAGGTCGGAGATGATCATGTCGACATTGTTCTGTTCGAGCAGGACCTGGGCCTGGGCCACCGACACGGCGCCGAAAACCGATATGGCGCCCCAGGCGAACAGAACTTCACGCACCAGCCGGATCCATGCCGGGTTGTCGTCAACCACAAGGAAGCGCGACGATCGGACCAAGCCCTCAACGTCGCGCGACATGAACTCCCTTAATTTCCGAACGACCTCGGAAGGTGACTATCGCGTCATACTCGCCCTGAGGTCCGCGTCCGCCACGAATAGTCAACCCAAACGTGCGACCAAATGCCTCAGGCGGCGGGCGCGACGCGGCCGCCCTGGCCTAGCGATCGGCCTTTCGTCGCCCGCCGCCAAACGGCCGCCAGCGCAGGAAGCCCCTGATCGCCGGACCGACCACCGGCGTGCGCAGCAGGGGCCGCACCACCAGAGGCCGGGTCTTGAGGAAACAGACCACCGCCCCGATCCAGAACACCGTGGTCGGCATGCCCGGCACCACGATGCCCACCGCCCCGGTGGCGACCAGGGCCCCGCCCAGACCGTCCAGCGCCCAGCGCTCGGCGCGGGTCAGGCGGCGACGGCGAGCTTTGCGATCGGTCGGGAGCGGAGCCGTCATCGCCGAAACACTATCGCCCAAATATAGCGCCGTCATTCCCGCCCTTGTGGCGGGAACCCCTTTATCCGCCGCAGGTGCGGAGGATTGGCGGGCTGGCCCGCCACGGCGCCTCACTTGCAAACTGAACCAGGGGTTCCCGCCACAAGGGCGGGAATGACGGTGGAAGGGGGAGCTCAGGCCTCGCAGACGCCGCCGATCCGGCGCGGCCCCGGCCGGTTGAGCTTGCGACGGATGCGGGGGCCGAACTTGGTGGCCGACATCAGGCGCAGGACCATGGCCGTATCGCCGCCGCGGGCAAAGGCGCGGCTGGCGGCGGTCCACAGGCTGGTGGTGAGCGGCGCCGGCATGACGATGCCCAGCGCCGCGCCGAGAACCAGCAGCACCCAGCCCGTCGTTCTGAAGGCCAGGGCGGTCGGATCAGCGGGGCGGATGTCGGGCATGGTTTGTCCTCTCACAGTGAGCTTGCCCACTGTGCGCGCGCAGTCGTCATTGATCCAATTGATCGTTCTTTCCATCGCCATAGATCAAACCTATGACGCCCACCGCACACACGCCGACCTGCGTCTTCCCGGCTGGAAAGAAGCTCGCTAAGCCTTTCGCCCATGACGACCATCCTGCCCGACGCCGCCCCGACCAACTGGGTCGACCGCCACGCGCCGCCGGCCCTGCGCCCGTGGCTGAAGCTGGGGCGCTTTGACCGGCCGGCCGGGATCTGGCTGCTGATGCTGCCCGGCTGGCAGGGCATCGCCCTGGCCGGGGCCGAGAAGGGTCAGTGGCCCAATCCGTTGCTGCTGATCGCCTTCTTCGTCGGCGCGGCCCTGATGCGGGCGGCCGGCTGCGCCTTCAACGACATCATCGACCGCGACTTCGACGCCCAGGTCAGCCGCACGGCGATGCGGCCGATCCCGGCGGGGCAGATCAGTGTCAAACAGGCCTGGGCCTTCGTGATCGGCTGCTGCGGGGTCAGTTTCCTGATCCTGGTGTGCCTGGGCTGGCTGGCCATCGGGCTGGGCGTGCTGTCGCTGGGGCTGGTGGCCGCCTATCCGTTCATGAAGCGCATCACCTGGTGGCCGCAGGCCTGGCTGGGCCTGACCTTCAACTGGGGCGTCCTGCTGGGCTATGCCGCCGCCACGGGACAGCTGAGCTGGACCGCCGCCCTGCTCTACGCCAGCGGCATCTTCTGGACCCTGGGCTATGACACCATCTACGCCGTGCAGGACCTGGAAGACGACGCCCTGGCCGGGGTGAAGTCCTCGGCCCGCAAGCTGGGCGACAAGGCGCAGTACGGGGTCGCCGCCTTCTATGCGGCCTCGTTCGTGCTGGCCGTGGCGGCGGCCTGGATGGGCAATCTGGGCGCGCTGTTCCTGCCGCTGGCGGCGCTGTTCGCGGTGCACCTGTCACGGCAGGCGGCGGCGCTGCGACTGGACGATCCGGCTGGGGCGTTGAAGCTGTTCAAGTCCAACACGCTGGCGGGGCTGGTGCTGTTTCTGGCGCTGGTGGCGGGGCTGTGGAAGCCGGAGACGCGGTTTTAGGGCCGTTAAAATTGTCATCCCGGCCAAGCGCGAAGCGCGCCGAGCCGGGACCCAGGGGCAACCGCATTGCCCCGGCCCCTGGGTCCCGGCTCTCCGCTGCGCTGCGGCCGGGATGACAAGCTATTTTGGGAGCTGGGAAATCAGAACGGCCCGCTGCTGTAGATCCGCTCCAGGCCCTTCTCCAGCTCGGCCAGCCGTCCGTCATAGGCGCGGTTCAGGCAGGCCCTGTTGCTTCCGCACTTGTGGCGGTCCCGCAGCCACTGCTGCTGCTGGTCCATCAGCGCGCCGCGCCCGCCCATGGCCAGGGTGCGCTTGTTGATGCCGTACAGAACGTCCATCCGCACATCCTTGTCGTTCAGGGCGCGTTCGGCGCAGATCGCCTTCTCGTCGGCGGTGCGGGCCTTCCTGCAGTCGAAGCTGGCGGCGCTGGCCGAGCCGGCGATGCAGGCGAAGGCGAGAACCAGGCCGAGGGACACGGGACGCATGGGCAATTCTCCGAAAAGGGCGATGACGCCACGTCATCCTTCATGACCCAAGCAGACTGTGGGATGATGGGTCCATGACCGTTGCCTCACGCGTCAAGCCGCTGGACCTGTTTACACCCGAGGAATGGGCGAAGGTCTCGGCGCGCTCGTCATGGCGCGGGATCTGGATGGTGGTCCATGCCTGGGGAACGATCCTGCTGGCCGGCGCCCTGTTCGTCGCCTTCCCCAACCCGCTGACCTATGTGCTAGCTGTGATGATCATCGGCGCGCGGCAGCTGGGCCTGGCGATCCTGATGCACGAGGCGGCCCATGGCGGCCTGCATCCCAACCTCAAGGTCAATGACGGGCTGGGCGAATGGCTGTGCGCGGCCCCCACCGGCGCGTCGTTGAAGAGCTATCGCCCCTATCACCTGACCCACCACAAATACGCCCAGCAGGCCGAGGACCCCGACCTGATCCTGTCGGCCCCGTTCCCGACCACGCGGGCTTCCCTGAACCGCAAGATCATCCGTGACCTGACCGGCCAGACCTTCTTCAAGCAGCGCTTCGGCCCGCTGCTCGGCAAGCTCAAGGGCTCCAAAGCCATTGGGCAGCCGAAAGGCGCGATCTTCAGCGGCGAGATCGCCCGCCAGAAGCCGTTCCTGCTGTGGAATCTCGGCCTGCTCATCGCCCTGTCGATGGTGGGCCTGTGGTGGGCGTGGCTGGCGCTATGGATCGTGCCGATGGCGACCTGGTTCCCGCTGGTCACCCGCCTGCGCAACATCGCCGAGCACGCCCTGGTCGCCCGGGACGAGCCCGACCCGTTCCGCCACGCCCGCACCACCAAGGCCAATTGGATCGAGCGCCTGCTGATCGCGCCCTACCACGTCAACTTCCACGCCGAGCACCACATGTTCATGCACACCCCGTGCTGGAACCTGCCGCTGGCCCATCGGCTGCTGGAGCAGAAGGGTCTGACGGGCGGGATGCTGACCGCGCCCGGGTATCTGAGCGTGCTGAAGGCGGCGTCGGCCAAACCGGTCGCCGGCTAAGGCCTCGCGCCGATTGTCGCGACGAGAGGCCTATTGTCGTTAGATCTTGCAGCCTTTGGCCGCATGAAGCTCGGCCAGCACAGCCTTACGCTTCACGACAAGAGCCTCGGCCTTGTCCGCGTCCATGTAGTTGCCGATGGCGGCGGGCCAGAATAGCAACACGGCCGCGACATTAGCTCCGCTGACGCCCTTGTTATGCTGAGCCTTCTCCAAAATACCGTCCAGACCCTTGTCCTGGGTTTCGATCTGCTGGCAGGTCAGGCTGCTGTCGGACAGTTGGTTCGTCGATATCTTCTGATTGGTCGCGCAGGCGCCAAGGCCAAGAACCGCGCATGCGAAAACGGTCGCCTTAAAGGCGACTAAAGAATTGATTTTCATGGAATTTCCCCCGAGATGGCCCGCGTATCTTGAGCCTGCCACCTTCGCTATAGAGTTGTGACCTCGCGTCAAGTCGCGGCTGAATAATCTTACCCATAACGAGACCGCGATGATCGACCAGACGCTGGAAGGCCGCCGCGCCTTCATTCTTGAAAATACCCGCGTCCAGGCGCCGCCGCATGCGCCTGAGCTTTCCCTGCATCTGGCCGACGAGATCACCCCGATCTGGAAACTGACCGAGGAGGCCCTTGAGGAGCTGGGCCTGGCCCCGCCGTTCTGGGCCTTTGCCTGGGCGGGCGGACAGGCCCTGGCGCGCTATATTCTCGACAACCCCACGAGCGTGGCCGGCAAGACCGTGGTCGATTTCGCCACCGGCTCGGGGATCGTGGCCATCGCGGCGATGAAGGCGGGCGCCAAGAGCGTGCTGGCCAATGACATCGACAGTTTCTGCCAGGCCGCCGTCAGCCTGAACGCCCAGGTCAACGGGGTCGAGATCGCCTTCACCGACGCCAACCTGCTGGACGGCCCGCCGCCCGCCTGCGACGTGCTGCTGGCCGGCGACATCTGCTACGAAAAGCCGATGGCCGAGGCGGTGATGGCCTGGATGCGTCAGGGCCGCGCCTCTGGCTCCACCGTGCTGATCGGCGATCCGGGCCGCACCTATTTCCGCAAGGACGACCTGATCAAGCTGGCCGAATACCAGGTCGAGACCACCCGCGAGCTGGAAGATTTCGCCATCAAGCGCACCTGCGTCTGGACTCTGCCGTGACGGCATTTTAGAACAATAAGAGAACAAATCTGGAGATCGCGACCATGCGCGAAGACGGCAAGATCGACTATATCGAGTGGCCTTCCGGCGACCTGCCGGGCACCAAGGCCTTCTACCAGACCGCCTTCGGCTGGACCTTCGCCGACTATGGCCCGGACTATGTCGCCTTCGAAGACCAGGGCACACACGGCGGGTTTTTCACGCCCGAGACGACGCCGCCGCCCAAGCCATTGGTGATCCTGTACGCCCACGACCTCGAAGCCATGGAGGCCCGGGTTGTCGCCGCCGGCGGGGTGATCAGCACGCCGATCTTCAGCTTTCCCGGCGGCCGCCGGTTCCATTTCATGGATCCGGGCGGCAACGAACTGGCCGTCTGGACTGAGGGGTAGTTTCAGATCCTCCCCCGTTGGGGGCCTATCGCCTGTGACCAAAAGCGGCTGTCATCCCGCCCCTGCCTTGGTCCGAGTGCGCAGCGCGAAGATCCGGGACCGACGCCTGAGCGCCGCGTTCCTGGTCGGTCCCGGATCTGCGCCCGGCTTCGCCGGGCTTGTCCGGGATGACACTTTCTGGACGCGGCCCATGGGCGACAGCCCTCCCCCAGAGGGGGGAGCCTCTAAAAAAACCGTCACACGCCGTCACTAATGTCCGGCCCCGGAGTATCGGGGCCAGATCAGATGAGCGAGCGAAGCTGCGGCGACTGCGGGATGTGCTGCAAGGTCCTGCACATCAGCGAACTGGAAAAGGCCGCCGGCGTCTGGTGCGGCCATTTCAAGAAGGGCGGCGGCTGCGGCAACTATGAAGCCCGCCCCCAGGCCTGCCGGGGCTTTACCTGCCTGTGGCTGGACTCGGTGCGGCTGGACGACGCCTGGCGCCCCGACCGGGCCGGGTTCCTGATGTATCCCGACAAGGACGGCAAGCGCCTGAACGTCGTGGTCGACACCGGCAAGCCGACCTCCTGGAAGCGCGAGCCCTATTATTCCAAGCTGAAAGCCATGTCGCAGCGGGCCTATGACGGCTTCGAACTGATGATCTGCATCGGCGACCGCCGGGTGGTGATGTTCCCGTCCGAAGACGTCGACCTGGGCGTGCTCAATCCCGACCACAAGGTGGTCAGCGGCTATCTCGAGCGCGACGGCCTGCAGGTGCCGTTCGCCATGGTGCTGAGCGACGTCGCCGCGCCCAGCGCTGAAAGCTCACCTACATAAATTGTCATCCCGGAAGCCTCGCAGAGGCTATCCGGGACCCAGGGGTAACCGCACTGCAGTGGCCCTGGGTCCCGGCTCTCCGCTGCGCTGCGGCCGGGATGACAAGGATTTTGTGCGGGAGAAGGATCAGAACTTTGGGTGAAACGCTCGCGGCGCCCAGCCAAAACCCCGCGTCGCATCGCCGCTGTCGAAGGTCAGGTCCACGCCCATCCGCGAGCCCATGGCCGCCGTGGCCCCGGGCAGGAACGGCGAGGCCGCCTTCAGCATCAGGCCAAACAAGGCCGGCGGCAGGGAGAGCACCATCGGCGTGCGCCCCAGGCCCTCGAACACCCGCGTCGCCATCTGGCGATAGGTCAGGGTCTCGCCGCCCACCAGGTCATAGGCCCGGTTCTGGGCGGCCGGCGCGGTCGCCGCCGCCACGGCGCCGATGGCCAGGTCCTGGGCATGGACCGGCTGGCGCAGCCCCTCGCCCCGGCCCGACAGCGGCAGGACGCCAAAGCGGCGGATCAGGCTGGCCAGGCGGCTGACATTGCCGTCGCGGCCCTCGTCATAGATCAGGGTCGGCCGCAGCACGGTCCAGGCCACGTCCTGGGCGGCGCAGAACCGCTCCACCGCCGCCTCGGCGTCGGCCAGGCTGGCGGCGACGGCGCGTTCCTCAGGCACGTCCGACGCCTGCTTGGTAAAGCGGCTGGTCGAGGAAAAGGCCACCAGCCGGGTCATGCCCCGGGCCTTCAGGGCCGGCAGGGCGGCGGGCAGCAGCCAGATCGGCGACAGTGAAAACACCGTCGCCACAGGCGGCAGGCCGTCTTCCAGATGCGGATCGGACAGGTCGGCGTCCAGCCAGCAGGCCTCGCCGCTCGGCGGCCGACGGCTGACCGCCACCGGGTCGACACCGGCCGCGCGCAGGCGATCCAGCAGATAGCCGCCGATCAGGCTGGTCGCGCCCAGCACCAGGACCGGCGTCTTCAGGGTGTTCGAAACGGTCATCCTGTTTCTATAGTCCAGCAGGGAGAAAAACGCCCATGGCCATGACCTATGACGCGGTGCGCGCCTTCGCCTTCACCCTGCCCGGGGTCGAGGACGGCACGGCCTATGGCCGCCCCTGCCTGAAGGCCCACGGCAAGTTCCTGACCCGGCTGTACGAGGACGGCGACAGCCTGGTCTGCCCCGGCGTGGGGTTCGACGAGCGCGAGATGCTGATGCAGGCGCAGCCCGACACCTTCCATCTCACCGATCACTTCCGGAATTATCCGTATGTTCTTGTTCGTCTGGCACAGGTTCATCCGGGAACGGTGGAACGCCTGATCGAGCGGCAGTGGCGCGCGACCGCCCCCAAGACGGTGCTGAAAGCCTGGGACGCCGCAAAAACGGAGACCGCATGAGAACCTGGCGCATCCTGATCGCCGCCCTGGCCTGCCTGGGTCCGGCGCTGCAATATGTCCTGATGGTGTACGACGAGACCCTGGCCTCGGGCTCGGTCAAGTCGGTCGAGTTCTTCAGCTACTTCACCATCCTCAGCAACATCCTGGCCGCCGTGGTCCTGACCGCGCCGCTGGTCGCCCCGACCTCGGTCGTGGGCGCCTGGGCCGAGCGCTCCTCGACCCGGATCAGCGTGGCCGTCTATCTGTCCATCACGGCGGCGATCTATCACACCCTGCTGGCGGGCCTGTGGGACCCCCGGGGCCTGCGGCTGGTGTCGGACACCATCCTGCACACGATCACGCCCACCCTGTTCCTGGTCGACTGGTTGATGCGCGGCGGTCAGGGCGAGACCGGCCGGGCCACGGCCGCCAAGGCCCTGGTCTTTCCGGCGCTCTATGGCCTCTGGACCCTGGCCCATGGGGCGCTGTCCGGCTTCTATCCCTATCCGTTCTTTGACGTCGGCAAGCATGGCTACCTGTCGGTGATCGTGACCATGCTGGTGATGGCGGGCGGCTTCCTGCTGGTGGCCCTGGCCTTCAGCCTGATCCATCAGGCCCGGGCCAAGCTGGCCAATGGCCGCGGGACGCCTATATCCGCCTAACGCGTCGTCCGGAGTTTCCGATGTCCAAGCTCGTTCCCGCCGTCCGTTCGGGCGATGTCCTGATCCCCGCCCTGGGTTTCGGCACCTGGCAGCTGGAGAACGGCTCGGCCCAGCCGCTGGTCGAGCAGGCCCTGGAGATCGGCTACCGCCACATCGACACCGCCCAGATCTATCGCAACGAGCGCGACGTCGGCGCGGCCATCGCCGCCAGCGGGATCAAGCGCGACGAGATCTTCCTGACCACCAAGGTCTGGGTCGACCACTTCGCCGACGGCGACCTGCAGCGCTCGGCGGAAAAGAGCCTGGAAAAGCTGGGCGTCGACCATGTCGACCTGTTGCTGCTGCACTGGCCCAAGCCCGACGTGCCGCTGGCCCAGACGATGGCGGCGCTCAACGACGTGCGCGATCGCGGCCTGACCCGCGCCATCGGCCTGTCCAACTTCCCCTCGGCGGTGATGGCCCAGGCCCAGGCGCTGTCCAAGGCGCCGATCGCCACCAACCAGGTCGAGTACCACCCCTATCTGTCGCAAAAGACCCTGATCGCCGCCGCCCACGCCGCCGGAACCTCGATCACCGCCTGGTCGCCCCTGGCCCAGGGCAAGGTCGCCGAAGATCCGGTGCTGATCGCCATCGGGCAGGCCCACGGCAAGACGCCGGGCCAGGCAGCCCTGCGCTGGCTGATCCAGCAGGGCGTCATCGCCATCCCCCGCACCAAGACCCCGGCCCGCATCGCCGAGAACTTCGACGTGCTGGACTTCGACCTGACCGACGCCGAGATGGCGGCGGTGTTCGCCCTGGCGCGGCCGGATGGGCGGATGGGGAACTGGCTGGATGCGGCGTATAGCTGGGATGTGGATTAGGGGGCGGGCGCCGGTATTTGGGCGTCGGCGGTGGGCGCCAAGCCAACCGTCACCCCAGTTCCATGGTTGACTGCTTTTCAGTTCGAACAGGCGCCGAAGTTCGCCAAATAGCCCGCATAGTCTGGCCAGCGGAAACCCATAGGGGCGCGGCGGACTTCCAGTTGATCTGGCTCTTCGGTTGGCTGCGGGGTCATTTTTCCGGCAACGCAGTGCATCTGGGTGCCGTAACGCTGTAGCCGGCCTTCCGCGACCGCGATCCGGTCGTACATCAAGGCGTACTCGGACCAGAGAGCCTCGTTCCGTTGCGCCATCGTCTCGATGGCCGGCAGAAACCGCTTCTGTAGCGGCGTATCGGCGTGTTGGACGATCAGGAAAGCGCCCGTCGCCGCCTGCTGACCATAGGTCTTGCTGGAGAACCAGCCCTCGGTCGGGACCATGGAGACCAGCGCCGAGACATTCTCGGCGCCGAGCGCCTTGATCTCCGCGCTCATGATCGTGCGTGCAGCGGCTTGATCCTCGGGCGTCAGATCGGAAAGGTCGATCTCGTGATTGGCGATCGTGATGGGCCGTTGGTCCAGAGTCCGCATCGCCTCAAGCCGCGCCTTGACGGGCGCCTCCGGACCAAGCGCCAGGAAGGTCGACCGAGCTTCGTTCACAGCAGCGGTGAACGGGGCCAGCCGTGTACGCGCCTCAGGGCTAAGCGCCTTGCCCAGGAGAGCGGAGATCAGAAGTAGAACCAGCACAGCGCTCTCCCGCAGATCTCGGCACGGTAGATCTACCGCTCGGAATTGCAATCTTAAGGACGAGGCGCAGCGCACGTCCACGACGGTTAGCAACCCCGACCCCAGGTCGGTGCGATCCTTAAATCTCCTGGAGGCTGCAGCGTGCAGGGCGGATCAGGTCAGTCAAGGCTCGCCTCCGGCGACCGCTTCGCGGCGACGCGAAGCGTCGGCCTTGAGTGACCTGATCCGCCCTGCGATCGTCTCGCCGTGAGATGTAAGGATGGCTGTGCCCAGAGGGGCGGCAGCTTCGCCGAGCCATCCTATGCGCACGGAACCCCTCTCTCATAGATGTTCAGGCCGGGGACATCCGTGACAGGTGTTCGGAGACATCCGTGACAGGTTGAGGATGATCACATCGGCGTTTTGAGGTCGATGGTGGAGATGGTCTTGGACCTGAAGACCAGGTCATAGCGGCCGTCGATGTTGGTGGGACGAAGGGCCAAGGTCTTGCCTGTGAAGGCCTTGGGGACCCGGATGAGGCGGGCCTCGAAGCTGATGCGGCCGTCCTGAACCTTGCGCGTCAGGTCGTCGGGGCCATAGGCGAAGGGCGCGATGTCGTCGCGATAGGGCCTGGGGCTTGGAGCATAGCGTTCGATGGGCGTGATCAGGCCCAGGGCCTCGTGAGGGCGCTGGGTGTTGTAGACCGTGCGCCAGTCGCGCAGGTGGCGGGCGGCCTCCTCCAGGTTGGCGAACGGCGGCCCTGACAGGGCCTCGGCCTTGAGGGTGCGATGGAAGCGCTCGTCCTTGCCCTGGGTCTGGGGGTGGTAGGGTCGCGAGTGGCCCAGAGCGATGTCCTGCTCCAGCAGCCACACGCCCAGAGCGGTCCAGGACCGGCCCACGCCGTCCCCCCTCATGCCCGCGCCCCAGGGCGGGCCGTTGTCGGCGGTGATGCGACGGGGCAGGCCATAACGCTGGAAGGCGTTGATCAGGCTGGATTTTACGGTCTGGCGCTCCTGGTTGGCGCAGGCCTCTAGCACCAGGCAGAAGCGCGAATGGTCGTCCAGCACGGTCAGCGGGTGAAGCCGCCCGCCCTCCGCGCCAAGCGGCACGTAGCCCTTGAAGTCCATCTGCCACAGGTCGTTTGGCGCGGGGTGCTCGAAGCGGATGAACGGCTCGTGGCCGCCGCCGAATGCGCCCAGAGCCACGCCATGGCGGCGCAGGATCTGGGTCACCGTCGAGGGCGATGGCGCCTCCAGACCCTGGCGTCGCAGCACGGCGGCGATCTTGCGCCCGCCCCAGGCCGGGTGCTGGGCCCGCACCGCCAGCGCCGCCGCCTCGATCGGAGCCGGCGTCGTCCGAGGCGAACCGCGTGGGCGTCGCGACCGCTCCGTCAAACCCGCCTCGCCCTGCGCCGCATAGCGCGACAGCAGCCGGTAACCCAGGCTGGCGCTTATCCCAAACCGCCGGCAAAGCTCCCGGCGATTGGCGCCTTCAGCCTGCGCCAGACGCACGAACTCCCGTTTGAAATCCATCGCAGAGACTCCCGTGAATGGCATCTCCGACCTCCCTTCGAGATCGGAAAATGTGTCACGGATGTCTCCGAACACCTGTCACGGATGTCCCCGGCCTGAACATCTATGAGAGAGGGGTTCCGTGCGGCGGCCTCTATCCCCGTGCTCGCACGGGGATAGAGGCCGCCGACCCCAACAAATTCAACGCCCTGACCGCCGCACCCACCGTCACGATCCAAAATCGACGCAGCCCCCTGAAAACCTCCCGCATAATCATTCTCGTCCCGCCACTGGGGAGGCCGTCCAGCTGGCGACCTGACGGGTGGCGGGGGCGGTTGTGCGGGTCGCGCCCGTCAGTCGTCGTCGAAGGCCCGGTGGGGTCTGGTGGAGCGGAGCGGTCCTTGCGGGGGCCGAACGTGATGAAGCCGGACCCGGACCACCGGGAACGCCCTTTGGCGACGCCTGCATGGGCGCTCCAGGCGCGGGCTGAAATCGCTCGCGCGGTCCGGAAGGGTCGCTTCCCTTCCGCCCGCCTGGGGCCTCTCATCGGGAGCGGGTCAAAACCCCGCGCCCCGAGGGCTCATCGGATAACAATCGCGCGGAGCGCTCCGGCCACGGCCGAAACGGTACTCCTCTACACACTCATCCGGGCCTGGCCCGGACGCTCCGCCGCCTCCCCACACTTGCCGGTGAAATCCGGCGAGGATGCGAACCCGTGTCACGGCGGGCTCGGCCGCCCGGACTCGCAACGAACCTGCGTCCGCCTTCAGACAATCGCGGTTTCCCCTCGCGGCGAAAGCGCCTAGGTAAGGCTCAACCTGAGCATATCCGGATCGGATCGGACTTATGGACGACGCGGGCGTCAGCTTGCAGGCGAAGATGATGGCGATGGGCGAGGCCGCCCGTGCGGGCGCGCGCGCCCTGCGTCTCGCCTCGGCCGAGCAGCGCACCGCCGCCCTGCAGGCCATGGCCAAAGCGATCCGCGAGGACGCCGCCCGCATCCTCGCCGCCAACGCCCGCGACATCGAGCAGGCCAAGGCCAATGGCCTGTCGGGCCCGATGCTGGACCGCCTGCTGCTGGACGACGCCCGCCTGGAAGCCATGGCCCAGGGCGTCGAGACCGTGGCCGCCATCGCCGATCCGCTGGGGGTGGCGACCTCGCGCTGGACCCGGCCCAACGGGCTGGACATTTCCCGGGTGCGCACGCCGATCGGCGTGATCGCCATGATCTATGAGAGCCGGCCCAACGTCACCGCCGATGCGGCGGCGCTGTGCGTTCGCTCGGGCAATGCGGTGATCCTGCGCGGCGGGTCCGAGTGCCTGGCCTCGAGTCTCGCCATTCACGCCGCCATCGTGCGGGGCCTGAAGAGCGCCGGCCTGCCCGCCAGCGCCGTCCAGGCCGTGGGCACGTCCGACCGCGCCGCCGTCGGCCACATCCTGAGCGGCCTGAACCGGACCATCGACCTGATCATCCCGCGCGGCGGCAAGAGCCTGGTGGCCCGGGTGCAGGCCGAGGCCCGCGCCCCGGTGCTGGGCCATCTGGAAGGCCTCAACCACGTCTTCGTCCATGCCGGCGCCGATCCGCAAAAGGCCATCGACATCGCCGTCAACGCCAAGATGCGGCGGGTGTCGGTCTGCGGCTCCGCCGAGACCCTGCTGGTCGACCGGGCCATCGCCGAGCGCCTGCTGCCGCTGCTGGCCGACGCCCTGATCAAGGCCGGCTGCGAGCTGCGCGGCGACGCGGCGGCCCTGGCCATCGAGCCGACCATGAAAAAGGCCAAGGACGCCGACTGGACCACCGAATACCTGGCCCCGATCCTGTCGGTGGCTGTGGTCGACGGCGTGGCCGGGGCGGCGGCCCATATCGCCCGCTACGGCTCGGGCCATACCGACGCCATCGTCACCGAGGATCCCGCCGCCGCCGAGGCCTTCGCGGCCGAGGTCGACAGCGCCATCGTGCTGATCAACGCCTCCACCCAGTTCGCCGACGGCGGAGAATTCGGCTTTGGGGCCGAGATCGGCATCGCCACAGACAAACTCCATGCCCGCGGTCCGGTTGGGGCCGAGCAATTGACGACATTCAAATATGTGGTTCGCGGGACCGGCCAGACTCGTCCCTGAGGCCGGCCGGCCAAGCGCGCAGCGTCTCGGGTTCCATCTGGAGCCGGGCATGCGCGTCGGGCTGTTCGGCGGCAGCTTCAATCCGGCGCACGAGGGTCACGCCCACGTCGCGGAGACGGCCCTGCATCGCCTGAACCTCGACAAGGTGATCTGGCTGGTCTCGCCGCAAAATCCGCTGAAGTCCTCGGCCGAGACGCGGCCCCTGGCCCAGCGCATGGCCGCCGCCCGGCAGTGGGCGCGGGGCAGTTCGATGATCGTCTCCGACGCCGAAACGCGGCTGGGCTCGCAATACACGATCGACACGCTGCGGGTGCTGCGGGCCCGCTATCCGGGCGTGAAATTCGTCTGGGTGATGGGCGCCGACAGCCTGGCCAGCTTCCACCGCTGGCGGGGCTGGACCCAGATCATGCGCGAGGTGCCGGTGGCGGTGATCTCGCGGCCGTGGGCGGGCCTGAAGTCGCGTACCTCGCCCGCCGCGCGGCGTTTCGCCCATGCCCGCAAGCCCGCCAGCGCCGCCGCCACCCTGCCCGACCAGACCGCCCCGGCCTGGGTCTATCTGACCGGCCCGCTGAACTTCGCCTCGTCCACGGCGATGCGCGAACGCCTCAACAAGACGCCCTGAAATCCGCGCTGAAGCGCTGCTGCACGCAACCCCTCACCTTTTCGACTCATCCATGCTATGAGGAGAACCCGCGCGACCCCATAAGGAGTACTTCCGCTGCGTAGCGACCCCGCGCAAATTGCGCACGATGACACGGCGACCGCCGAGTCCTCGACCCACAAGCCAGACCTCAGTCTTGACCAGAGCATCAAGGCTCTGGAGACCCTGATCCTGTCGCGCCTCGACGACGACAAGGCCCAGGACATCGTCCACATCGATCTGACGGACAAGAGCTCGGTGGCTGACAGCCTCATCGTGGCGTCTGGCCGTTCGCACCGTCACGTCGGCGCCCTGGCCGATCACATCATCCGGGCCCTCAAGGAAAACGGGTTCGGCAAGGCGCGGGTCGAAGGCCTGCCGCATTGCGACTGGGTCCTGATCGACGCCGGCGACGTGGTCGTGCACCTGTTCCGTCCCGAAGTGCGCACCTTCTACAATATCGAGAAGATCTGGGCGATCGACGCCCCGCACCGCATCGCCACCTCGGCGAACTAGCCCTTATCGCGTCATCGGCCTTTGATCGCCGGTGACGCGGGTTGGCGCATGAAGCTCACCATCCTCACCGTTGGCAAGCTCGGCCGCATGGTCGAGGCGCAGATGGCGCTGGACTACATGTCCCGCGCCACGGCGTCCGGCCGCGTGCTGGCCCTGGGTCCGGCCGAGATCATCGAGGTCGAGGCCCGCAAGCCCGGCAAGGCCGCCGAGGCCGAGGTGCTGCGTCCGCATCTCGAGGGCGCCTATGTCATCGCCTGTGACGAGCACGGCAAGGTTCGGAAGAGCCGGGCCTTCGCCGAGCATATCGGCCGGCTGCGCGACGATGGGACGCGGAAGGTCGTGTTTCTGATCGGCGGGGCCGATGGCCTGGATCCCGCGATCCTGGCCAACGCCAATGAAACCCTGGCCTTTGGGCCCCAGACCTGGCCCCACGCCCTGGCCCGGGCAATGCTGGCCGAGCAGATCTATCGCGCCGTCACCATCCTGGCGGGCTCGCCCTATCACCGCGACTAGGGCTAGACAGGGCCAGATGCTTCGCCGCCCCTCGCCCCTTGTCCTGTCCGCCATCGCGCTGGTCATCGCCCTGTCCGTCGGCGGCGTGGTCCTGGCGCGTCAGGACCAGCAGCGGATGCGCGACCGCCAGACGGCCATCGACACCCGTCGCGAGATCGAGGACCTGCGCCGCGAACTCTCGCGCCTGGACAATGCCCGGGTCTCGGCCGGCGAGAACGTCGACCTCAAGCGCGCCCGGCTCGAGGCCCTGAACTACCGCGAAGCCCGGGTGCTGGCCGATCTGGGCCGCGACCGTCATCGCATGGCCAAGCTGCTGTCGGCCCTGCAGCTGTTCCGGCGCAATCCGCCGCCGGCCCTGCTGGTCAGCCCCGGCGACGCCCGCGACGCGGTGCGGGCCGCCATCCTGATCCGCGCCATGACCCCGGACCTGCAGCGCCGGGCCGACGCCTATTCACGCCAGGCCGTGGCGGTGCGCACCCTGCGCCGCGAGGCGGCGGCGGCGGCGGCCGAGCTGTTCACCGCCGAAAGCGTGGTCGCTGATCGCAAGGGCGAGATCGAGCGCCTGATCATCGAAAAGACCCGGCTGGAACGCGCCTTCGCCCAGGAAGCCCTGGTCGAGGCCAGCGAACTGCGCACCCTGGGCGCCCTGACCGACGGCCTGACGCCCCGCGCCCCGACCGGTCCCCTGACCCTGGCCTCGCCGGCGCCGGGCGGCATCACCAGCCGCTTTGGCTCCACCCTGCCGGCCGGCGGCCGAGCGTCCGGCGTGTCGATCCGCACGGAAAAAGGGCGGACCGTGACCAGTCCTGCGGCCGGAACCGTCGAATATGCCGGCGCGCTGAATGGCTGGGGCGTCGTGCTTATCTTGCGAGCCCAGGACGCCTATCTTCTGGTGCTGGCGGGCCTGGATCAGGTTTCGGTCGCGCCCGGACAATCCGTCGCGGCCGGCGCCCCGATCGGAAAGATGGCGGATCGTGTATCCTCAGAGCCCGAGCTCTATCTTGAGGTCCGCGAGGAGGGCGTTCCGGTCGATCCGGAGCGCTGGTTGAAGCAAGGGTCGCCGTAGACGGCTTTTTCAGTAATGATGGCCGTAAATAGGACGTTCTCGGCTGGGATGGTCAGGAACGAGTCGTCAAAAGCGCGGCGCTTCACGCGTCGCCAGGGAGCTCTCAAGGCCTAATGCGCAAGTACCTGCTCATCGGAGTTTCGGCCTTTGTCCTCGGCGCGGGGACCATGGCCTATCTGAGTCCCATCGCCCAGGCGAACATCCCGCCCAAGACCAAGACCTACAAGCTGCTGGAACTGTTCGGCGACGTGCTGGGCACGGTCGAGGACCAGTACGTGACCGAGGTGGACGACAAGAAGCTGATCGAGGCGGCCCTCGACGGCATGTTGACCAGCCTTGACCCGCACTCGGGCTACCTGTCGCCCGACAGCTTCGAGGACATGCAGGACACCACCCGCGGCGAATATGGCGGTCTGGGCATCGAGGTCACCAGCGAAGAGGGCGTGGTCAAGGTCATCTCGCCGATGGACGGCACCCCCGCCTCGCGGGCCGGCATCCAGGCGGGCGACTACATCACCGCCGTCAACGGCCAGAGCGTTCTGGGCCTGACGGTCAGCGAAGCCGTCAAGCAGATGCGCGGCGCGCCCGGCGAGGCGGTCAACCTGACCATCGCCCGCGAAAAGACCGACCCCTTCGACGTCAAGCTGATCCGCGAAGTGATCAAGCCCAAGGCCGCCATCGCCCGCATGGAAGGCGACTTTGGCTATGTGCGCCTGCCCGGCTTCAACGAGAAGGCCACCGACGCCCTGGTCTCCTCGATCAACGACCTGAAGGCCAAGAACCCGAAGATGAAGGGTCTGGTCCTGGACATGCGCAACAACCCCGGCGGTCTGCTCGACCAGGCCGTGGGCGTGGCCGACGTGTTCCTGGACGGCGGCGAAGTGGTCAGCCAGCGCGGCCGCGATCCGCGCAACATCCAGCGCTACAACGCCCGCCCCGGCGACCTGCTGAACGGCCTGCCCGTGGTGGTGCTGATCAACCAGGGCTCGGCCTCGGCCGCTGAAATCGTCGCCGGCGCCCTGCAGGACCGCAAGCGCGCCGAACTGGTGGGCCTGACCAGCTTTGGCAAGGGTTCGGTCCAGACCGTGATCCCGCTGCGGGGCGGCGCCGACGGCGCCCTGAAGCTGACCACGGCGAAATACTTCACCCCGTCGGGTCGCTCGATCCAGAAGACCGGCATCGCGCCGGACCTCGAGGTCGCCCAGACCCGCGACCAGGCCCAGGACATCGCCAACCGCGTGTGGTTCAGCGAGGCCAGCTTCAAGAACGCGCTCAATGCCGATGAGGGCAAGACCCGCATCGGGGCCCACACCCCGGCCGAAGCCCCGCCGACCGCCTTCGACGACAAGAAGGGCGACTTCCAGCTGCAACGCGCCCTGGCCGTTCTGCAGGCCGGCTCGGTCGCCGCAACGCCGAAAATGCCCAAGCCGGCCGCCAAGATCGCCGAGGTCACGGCCAAGGCCGCCGCCATGGGCAAGCCGGTCGTCGAGAAGAAGTAGCGCCTACCCGATATGGGTCTGAGCGCGGGCGGCCGTAAGCCCGCGTTCATTCCAGCCCTCTATCCCGATCCTGTTGGAATAGAAGGGAAAACTCATGGACTTGGACAACGCGCTTGCCGCTCACTCGGACTGGAAGGTCAAGCTTCGCGTCGCTCTCGCCAAACACGAGACTCTGGACGCCGACCGCATCGCGTCGGATTGTCATTGTGAGTTCGGACTCTGGCTGAAGGGCGAAGGACGCGCGGCCCACGGCGCCTCGCCCAACTTCAAGATGTGCGCCGAAAGCCACACCGAGTTCCACCGTTGCGCGGGGAACGTCGCTCGAGCGATTAATGCCGGCCGCATGGATGAAGCCGCGCAGGAGTTGGAGGCCGGCACGCCGTTCTCGCGGTCATCCCAGGCCGTCGCCGTAGCGGTTCGGCGGCTGAAGACCGAACTGGCGGCCTGACCCCGACGATACGGCGCGGCCGATAGCCACGGGGGCCAGACCCAAGCAGACAAGCTCTGTTAACCATAAATTCGGGTCTGGCGGCTAGGGTCACGGACGATGGCCGCCATGTTCTCCCGCAAGCCCGCCTATGCCGCCTCGGCCCCCGCGCCCGAGGCGAGCGGTGACCTGCGCGCTCGCCTGATGGCGGCAGTGTCCAATCCTTACATCGCCGCCAGCGGCGCGGCCTGCCTGTTCATGGTCACCCTGGCGGGTCTGGTGCTGGTCACCGGCGACCCCAAAGCGGGCGCGCCGATCATCCGGGTCGAACTGACCAAGATCGGCGCCACCAAGAACGCCCCCGACGGCTGGAAAGAGGCGCTCGCCGACGAGGGCGAGCACGAAGCCCCCTTCAAGCCCGACACCTTCGACCTTTCAGCCAAGCCCATTGTCGACAGCCCGGTCGAGGCCTCGATCTCGTTCCCCGGCGAAACTGCTCCCGGCGAAGAAGCCCCCGGCATGGTCCACGCCGCCGGCGGCGCCCTGCCCCAGGCCCCGATCGCCGGTCTGGCCGGCCCGGGTCCCGGCGGCGCTTCGCTGCCGATCATCGCCGCCAATGGCCGCACCGCCGCCGAGGCCTATGCCCGCCCGTTCACCGCCACGGGCCGCCCCAAGGTGTCGGTCGTGATCGGCGGCCTGGGCCTGAACCCGCAGACTACCCGCGCGGCCATCGAGACCCTGCCGCCCGAAATCACCCTGTCCTTCGCACCCTATGCCGAAGGCCTGCAGGGCTGGATCGACCTGGCCCGCGCCAACGGCCACGAAGTGCTGCTGGAAACCCCGATGGAGCCGGCCGACTATCCGGCCAATGATCCGGGTCCCTATACCCTGATCGCCGGCAACCGGCCCGAAGACACCGTGCGCAAGCTGGAATGGCTGATGTCGCGCGCCACCGGCTATTTCGGCCTCAGCAACTATCTGGGCGCGCGGTTCATCGACTCCGACGCGGCCATGAACACCTTCAACGCGGCCCTCAAGGCCCGCGGCCTGGCCTTTGTCGACGACGGCCTGGCCGCGCGGCGCGGTGGGTCGATCCCGCGCGCTTCCGCCGATCGGGTGATCGATGATGAGCTGTCGGCCTCCGCCATCGACGCCCAGCTGCGCGCCCTGGAGACCGGGGCCAGCGCCCGCGGGCAATCCATGGGTTCGGGCTTCGCCTATCCGGTGACGATCAACCAGGTGCGGACCTGGGCCAACGGCCTGACGGCGCGGGGGATACAACTGGCCCCGGCTTCGGCGCTCACCCGTCGATGAGCCCGGACCCTCTGGCCCGCCACCGGCCCAATGTAGGCGTGGTGTTGTTCCATCCCGACGGCCGCGTCTGGCTGGGTCGCCGCAACCAGCAGCCACCGCCCTACAACTGGCAATTCCCTCAGGGCGGTGTCGACGATGGCGAAGACCTGCTCGACGCCGCCAGACGCGAGCTGGCCGAGGAAACCGGCGTGGTCTCCGCGACCCTGCTGGGGCGCACAGAAGGGTGGATCGCCTATGACTTCCCGCCCGAACTGGTCGGCTCCAAACGCGCACGCGGCTGGGCGGGCCAGAAACAGGTGTGGTTCGCCTTCCGGTTCATCGGTGAAGAGACGGAAATCGACCTCGAAGCCCATGGCGAGGTCGAGTTCGACGCTTGGACGTGGGGAAAGCTCGACGAAACCCCCGAACTGATCGTACCCTTCAAGCGCGGGGTCTACGAACAGGTGGTCGCTGCTTTCGGAAAATTCGTGGCGGGCGACTGATCGCTCCCACAGGGAGTGCGATCGGCATGGCCAAGACCGTCCTGATGATTCATGGCTATGGCTGCGCGAGCAGTTGCTGGGGTCCCGTCGCCGAACGTCTGACCGCCGAGGGCTACAGGGTCGAGGCGCCCACTATCCGCGCCGACCAGCGCAAGGTCGCCGCGCCGGGCGCGGGCCTGGCCGGTCTCAGCCTGGCCGACTATGTCGCCGACATGAGCGCCCTGGCCGCCGCCCTGGCCAAGCAGGACGGCGAAGCGCCGATCGTGTTCGGACATTCGATGGGCGGCCTGATCGCCCAGAAGCTGGCCGAGGCCGGCCTGGTCTCCGGCGCCGTGCTGTTCTCGCCCGCCTCTCCCGCCGATGCGCGGGGCAAGCCCAAGCTGTCGCCGGTGTTCGCCTTCCTCAACGCCGTGCTGATGTCCAAGCCCGAGACCCGGACGGTCAAGCAGTGGAAGACCGGCTTCAAGCTGTGCGTGATGAACGCCGTGCCGGCCAGCCGGCATGACGCCCTGTACGCCAGGATGGTCTACGACTCGGGCCGAGTGCTGGCCAATCTGGCCTGGCCCGACAAGGATCCCAACAAGACCGCCCATGTCGATGTCGACAAGGTCACGGTTCCCATCCTGGTGGTGGCCGGGGCCCTGGACCGCACCACGCCTGTCGATGACATGCGCCTGGTGGGCCAGAAATATTCCGCCGTCGGCGGCGACTATGTCGAATATCCCAACAACGCCCACTGGCTCATCGACGAGCCGGGCACGGACGTCATCCTGGGCGATGTGATCGGCTGGCTAAAGACCAAGGCCCTCACCCCCGCTCCAGCCAAGGCCGCCGCCGCTGAAACGGCCCCCGCCAAGGCGGCTCCGGCTCCGGTCAAGCCGGCCAAGGTCGCCGAAGTCGCGGCGCCCCCCAAGGCGGCCAAGCCGAAGGCTGCGCCCGCCACGGCAGCTCCAAAAGCCGCCGCCGAGAAACCCGCACCCGCGACAAAGGCCGTAAAGCCTGCCGCCGCCGCCAAGGCGACCCCGGCCAAGGCCGCACCCAAGCCGGCCCCGGCCGCCAAGCTCGTCGAAGCCAAGCCGGCCGTGAAGGCCGCCGCCAAGGCGAAAGCTCCGGCCAAGGCCGCGCCCGTCGCCGCCCCCGCCAAGGTCGCGGCGCCCGCCGCCAAGGCCCCAGCCAAACCCAAGGCCGCCGCGCCGAAGCCCGCTCCGGCCGCCAAGGTGACAGCTGCTAAAGCCGCTGCGCCGAAGGCTCCGGCCAAGGCTGCTGTGACCAAGGCGCCGCCAGCCAAGGCGGCCGCGCCCGCCAAGGTCGCGCCGAAGGCGGCCGCCAAGCCGGCTGCGACAACGAAACCCGCCAAATCTTCGCCTAAGCCCAAATAGAGCGTGTAAGCTCACGCCGTCGGCTGCTTCGCCGACGGCGTTCGAAAGGCGCCCATGCCCGCACCGGTCATCATGGTCCACGGCGCCTTCTGCGGCGGCTGGACATTCGACAGCTTTCGCCAGCCTTTCGAGGCCGCCGGTCACGCGGTGCAGACGCCCGACCTTCTGGGGCATGACGGCAAGGTTTCGGTCGCCGGCCGCTCCATGACCGACTACGCCAAACAGATCGCCGAACTGTGCGCCACCTGCGAGGAGCCCCCGGTCCTGATCGGCCACTCAATGGGCGGCCTGGTCGCCCAGATGGCGGCCGCGCGGGCCAAGGTCTCGCGCCTGATCCTGCTGGCCCCCTCGCCGCCCTGGGGCGTGCCGGGCGCCAGTCTGGAAGAGGCGGTCTCGGCCGTCAGCCTCTACGCCCTGGGCCCCTACTGGCTGCAGGCCGTCGATCCCGACTACGGCGTGGTGGAACGCTACAGCCTGGACCGGATGGACCGCGCCGACCGCAAGGCCCTGTATGCCCGCATGACGCCCGAAAGCGGCCGCGCCCTTTGGGAGACCCTCAACTGGTGGCTGGACCCGTTCATGACCACCAGCGCCACACCCTCGGGCGCGCCGACCCTGGCCATCGCCGGCGGCCGGGACGTCATCCATCCCACGGCCACGGTCCGCCAGACCGCAGCGCGGCTGAACGGATCGGTCGAGGTGTTTGCCCAGATGAGCCACTGGCTGCCGGGCGAACCGGGCTGGGAAGCCGTCGCCGAGCGTTGCCTGGACTTCATCACCGCTGAGGGGCGCGCCGCGGCCTAATCAGGCCGGCGGCGAGAACAGCTTCAGTCCCAGGATGCCCGCCACGATCAGGCCCAGGCAGACCAGCCGCGCCGCCGTGGCCGGCTCCTTGAAGATCACGATGCCGACAATGGCCGTGCCGACCGCGCCGATGCCGGTCCATACCGCATAGGCCGTGCCCAGCGGCAGGGTCTTCACCGCCCAGCCCAGCAGGCCCATCGACAGCACCAGGCTGATCGCCGTCAGGACGGTGGGGATGGGCCGGGTGAAGCCCTCGGTGAATTTCAGGCCCACGGCCCAGCCGATCTCGAACAGACCCGCGATGAAAAGGATGATCCAGGCCATGACCTGCTCCACTTTTTTCTAGCGGGGTCGTCCCCGGAAACGACAAAAGGCGCGGAGTCGTCCCCGCGCCTTCCGTTGATATGGGACAGCATGTCAGGAGGGCAAGCCTCCCGCTCCGGCCTTAGCGGCTGGTGGTGCTGTACAGGACCTGAGCCTGTTCGAAGTTCTTGCCCACGGGCGAGCCATCGGTCTTCTTCAGGCGCATATAGACCAGACCGGCGTGACCGCTGGCCCAGTTGTCATCCCAGGACACCGTGAAGCGACGGAAGTCGCTGCTGACCACCTGGTCGTTGCGGATCAGGCGCAGCTGCGGGCTGTTTTCCCAGGTGGCCCAGTCATGGAGGGCGCTGGCCAGAGCCTGGGCCTGAACGTCGCCCAGGGCGTACTGGATGGTGATGGTGCAGACGTTCTTGTTGGAACCCGGGTTGTCCAGGACGATCTGGAAAGGCTTGCCCAGGTCCAGAACCCACTGTTCCTTCTTCTTCTTCAGACCGGCCGCCTTGACCAGGGCCTGGAAGTCGCCGCCGACCACGGCGGGCTTGCAGATGCGATCCAGCACGCTGAGCAGCTGCAGCGAGACGGGGTCGGTGGTGGGCGGCGGACGGACCGGTTCGACATAGGTGTCAGCCGGAACCGTGCCGGCGGCCGGAGCCGGGACAACAGGCGCGGCGGCCGGATCGACGGGCGCGGCCGGAGCAGCGGGAGCCGGTTCCGGCGTCTGGGCCGGAGCCGCAGCAGGCGCTGCGGCGGGAGCCGGAGCGGTTTGCTCCTGGGCGACGGCGGCGGTCGAAACCACACCGAGGGCGATCAGGCTGGCGAGCGCGAGGCGCATTATCGAGATATCCCCATCAGGCTAGAGGTCGGCATTAAAGCCGACAGACGGTCCCTCGCAACCCTTATGGCGACAGATTGCGACGGAGATTGGGCCACAAGTGTAATTTCCTGCGTCCATACGTCGCGCAGGTTCCCCCCAGACGCGAAAACGCCTCCGCCCTGGGCAGGACGGAGGCGTTTCTTCGAATCAGTCTGGAGCCGATCAGGCCGCTTCGACAGCGTGCTCGGCCAGGATGGTCAGCCCGTCGGGGCCCACGTCGGCGAAGCCGCCCTGGATGTCGAACAGCTTGGTGGTCGCACCGTCCTTCACGGTGACGCGGCCTTCGCGCAGCGTCGTCATGAAAGGCGCATGGTTGGCCAAAACACCGAAGTCGCCTTCAGCGCCCGGAGCCTGGACCATATCGACCTCGCCCGAGAACAGTTCGCGTTCCGGAGCGACCAGAGAAAAGTGCAGCTTGGCCATTATTCCACGATCTCCACGTCGCCGAGGGCCGCCTCGACGTCTTCGTCGGTCTGGATCTCGGTGCCGCAGAACGGGCAGAAGCGGATGGTGGCCAGCACGACGCCGGTCTCGCCCTCTTCTTCCCGCTCTCCGAGATTGAGCAGAATCAGGCCGCTGTCATGCTGGACAAGAGCATCGGCCGGGTCCGAAGAGACCGCGTCCTCAAGCTCCTCGCAGCAGAAGCCAACCAGGTCGTGGTCGTGTTCGTCGGTCATCAGGCTTCGCTCGCCAGCTTTTCAGCCTTGGCCACGGCTTCTTCGATCGTACCGACCATGTAGAAGGCGGCTTCCGGCAGGTGGTCGTATTCACCGTCGACGATGCCCTTGAACGAGCGGATCGTGTCCTTCAGCGCGACGAAGGCGCCGGGGGTGTTGGTGAACTGCTCGGCCACGTGGAAGGGCTGGCTGAGGAAGCGCTGGATCTTGCGGGCGCGAGCGACCGTCAGCTTGTCCTCTTCCGACAGCTCGTCCATGCCCAGGATGGCGATGATGTCCTTCAGCGACTTGTACTGCTGCAGAACTTCCTGGACCGAACGGGCCACGTTGTAGTGCTCTTCGCCGATGACCAGCGGGTCCATGATCCGCGAGGTCGAGTCCAGCGGATCGACGGCGGGGAAGATGGCCTGGGCGGCGATGTCGCGCGACAGAACGGTGGTGGCGTCCAAGTGGGCGAACGAGGCGGCGGGCGCCGGGTCGGTCAGGTCGTCGGCGGGCACGTAGATGGCCTGGACCGAGGTGATCGAACCCTTGTTGGTCGAGGTGATGCGCTCCTGCAGGTTGCCCATCTCGGTGGCCAGGGTGGGCTGATAGCCCACGGCCGAGGGGATGCGGCCCAGCAGAGCCGACACTTCAGCGCCGGCCTGGGTGAAGCGGAAGATGTTGTCGACGAACAGCAGCACGTCCTTGCCTTCTTCATCGCGGAAATATTCAGCGATGGAGAGGCCGGTCAGGGCCACGCGGGCGCGGGCGCCGGGGGGTTCGTTCATCTGGCCGTAAACGAGGGCGCAGCGGCTGCCTTCGGTCGAGCCGTTGATCTTCGGGTCCACATTGACGTTGGACTCGATCATCTCGTGATACAGGTCGTTGCCTTCGCGGGTGCGCTCACCCACGCCGGCCAGAACCGAATAACCGCCGTAAGCCTTGGCGATGTTGTTGATCAGTTCCTGCATCGTCACGGTCTTGCCGACGCCGGCGCCGCCGAACAGGCCGATCTTGCCGCCCTTGGTGTAGGGGCACATCAGGTCGATGACCTTGATGCCCGTGACCAGCACTTCAGCGGTGTTGGTTTGCTCGGCGAACGACGGCGCCTCGCGGTGGATCGAGCGGAAGATGTCCGACTTGATCGGGCCCTGCTCATCAATCGGCTCGCCGATGACGTTCATGATGCGGCCCAGGGTGCCGGGGCCGACCGGAACGCGGATGGCTTCGCCGGTGTCGCGCACGGCCTGGCCGCGAACGAGGCCTTCGGTGGCGTCCATGGCGATGGCGCGGACAGTGCTCTGGCCCAGGTGCTGGGCGACTTCGAACACCAGGCGCTGGCCGGTCGCGATGTTGACCGTTTCCAGGGCGTTGAGGATCGCCGGCAGTTCACCGGTGAACTCAACGTCGACGACGGCGCCGATGACCTGCACCAGCTTGCCGGTGGCGGCGCCGATGGTGGCCGGAGCAGCCTGGGTCGACTTCGGCGCTGCGGCCTTGGGGGCGGCAGGCTTCTTGGCGGCCGGAGCCTTGGGGGCGACGGCGGGCGTTGCGGCGGCGGCGGGCTTCTTCACGGCGGCCGGCTTTTCAGCGGCGGCGGCGGGAGCCTTAACGGGGGTCTTGGCCATGGCGTGCGGGTCTTTCGTGCGTGCTCGTGCGTGCGTTTTTTACGTTAGGCTTTTGATCAGACGGCTTCGGCGCCGGAGATGATCTCGATCAGCTCCTTGGTGATCTGGGCCTGGCGGGAACGGTTATATTCGAGGGTGTAGCGCTTGATCATGTCGCCGGCGTTGCGCGTGGCGTTGTCCATCGCCGTCATCTGGCTGGCGTAGAAGCCGGCCATGTTGTCGAGCAGGGCCGACAGGATCTGGACCGTCAGGTTGCGCGGCAGCAGGGTCTCGAGGATGGCCTCTTCCGAGGGCTCATACTCATAGACGGCGCTGGCCCCCGTCGCCGGAGCGGCCGAGGTGTCCACCGTCGCCGGGATCAGCTGCAGCGCGGTCGGGGTCTGGATGACCACCGACTTGAAGCGGCTGTAGAACAGCGTGACCACGTCGATGTCGCCGGCCTCATAGAGGCGCGTGACGACGTCGGCGATCGGCTGGGCCACCGACAGGGTGAACTGGCGATAGGCCGACAGGTCGAAATTCTCGACGATGCGGTCGGCATACAGCCGGCGCAGCTGCACGGTCGATTTCTTGCCGACGCAGACGATCTTCACGTCCTTGCCCTGGGCGATCAGCCTGTCGATGTGCAGGCGCGCGGCCCGCACGATCGACGAGGTGAAGCCACCGGCCAGACCGCGATCGGCCGCCGCGACGATGATCAGGTGGCGATCATCGCGACCGGTGCCGGTCAGCAGGGCCGGAGCCCCGTCTCCCGACACGCCGGCCGCCAGGTTGGCGATCACAGCCGCCAGACGCCGGGCGTAGGGACGGGCTGATTCAGCCGCGTCCTGGCTCCGGCGCAGCTTGGCTGCCGCCACCATCTGCATCGCTTTCGTGATCTTTTGCGTCGCTTTGACGCTCGAGATCCGATTGCGCATTTCCTTCAAACTGGCCATTCGGCGCTACTCTCTCCGAGCGTTCCGAGGGCTTAGGCGAAGGTCGACGAGAAGCTGTCGAGCGCGCTTTTCAGCGTGTTCTCCAGATCCTTGTCGAGGGCCTTCTTGGTGCGGATGCCGTCCAGCAGATCCTTGTGCTGGCTGTGCAGGCGCGCCAGGAACTCGGTCTCAAAACGACGAACCGACGAGGTCGGGATGGCGTCCAGATAGCCGCGCGTGCCGGCATAGATCACGCAGACCTGCTCTTCGACGGCTTGCGGCGAATATTGCGGCTGCTTGAGCAGCTCGGTCAGGCGCTCGCCGCGGGCCAGCATCTTCTGGGTCGAGGCGTCGAGGTCCGAACCGAACTTCGCAAAGGCGGCCATTTCACGATACTGGGCCAGTTCGCCCTTAATCGCGCCGGCGACCTGCTTCATCGCCTTGATCTGGGCCGAGGAGCCGACGCGCGACACCGAGATGCCGACGTTCACGGCGGGGCGGATGCCCTGATAGAACAGGTCGGTTTCCAGGAAGATCTGGCCGTCGGTGATCGAGATCACGTTGGTCGGGATGTAGGCCGAGACGTCGTTGGCCTGGGTTTCGATGATCGGCAGAGCCGTCAGCGAGCCCGAACCATTTTCTTCGTTCAGCTTGGCGGCGCGTTCCAGCAGGCGGGAGTGCAGGTAGAACACGTCGCCCGGATAGGCTTCGCGGCCCGGCGGGCGGCGCAGCAGCAGGGACATCTGGCGGTAGGCGACGGCTTGCTTGGACAGATCGTCATAGATGATCAGGCCGTGCAGGCCGTTGTCGCGGAACCACTCGCCCATGGCGCAACCCGAGAACGGGGCCAGGTACTGCAGCGGCGCCGGCTCGGACGCCGAGGCGACGACGACGATGGTGTATTCCAGGGCGCCGTGCTCTTCGAGCGTCTTGACGATCTGGGCGACGGTCGAACGCTTCTGGCCGATGGCGACATAGACGCAATAGAGCTTGGCGCTCTCGTCCTTGCCGGCGTTGGCGGCCTTCTGGTTCAGGATGGTGTCGATGGCGACGGCGGTCTTGCCGGTCTGACGGTCACCGATGATCAGTTCGCGCTGGCCGCGGCCGACGGGGATCAGCGTGTCGATCGACTTCAGGCCGGTCTGCACGGGCTCGTGCACCGACTTGCGGGGGATGATGCCCGGAGCCTTGACGTCGACGCGGCGACGCTCGGTCGAAACGATCGGGCCCTTGCCGTCGATCGGCTCGCCCAGCGGGTTGACGACGCGGCCCAGCAGGCCACGGCCGACCGGAACGTCGACGATCTCGCCCAGACGACGGACTTCGTCGCCTTCCTTGATGGCCTGGTCCTGACCGAAGATCACGCAACCGACATTGTCGCGCTCGAGGTTCAGGGCCATGCCCTTCACGCCGGCCTTCGGGAACTCGACCATTTCGCCGGCCTGGACGTTGTCCAGACCGTAGATGCGGGCGATGCCGTCACCGACGGACAGCACCTGGCCGACGTCGGAAACAGCGGCGTCGTCGCCGAAATTGGCGATCTGCGACTTGAGGATGGCCGAAATCTCGGCGGCGCGGATGTCCATGGCTGTCTTGGGCTCTCTGCGATTTTTATCTTTTGACGCGCTTATAAAGGTTTAGGCGCGCTTCAGGGCGAATTTCAGGGAATCGAGCTTCGAACGGAGCGAAGCATCGAACAGGCGGGAGCCGACGCGCACCTTGACGCCACCCAGGAGGGAGGCGTCGATGCGGGTCGAAAGTTCGGGGGTCTTGCCCAGCGCCGAAGCCAGGGCGGCTTGCACGCCCTTCAGCTGGGCGGCGGTCAGTTCGGTCGCCGAGATCACCTCGGCCGAGACGACGCCGCGATGCTTGGCCGAAAGTTCGGAAAAGGCGGTGATCGCGCCCATCAGGTCGCCGGCGCGGCCATTGGTGGCCACCAGGCCGAGGAACTTGCTGGTCAGGGGCTGGAAGCCGGCCTTCTTGGCGATGGCGGCCAGACCCTTGGCCTTGTCTTCCGACGAGAAGGCGGGCGAAGCGACAAGGCGGCGCAGATCGGCGCTGTCGGCATACATCGCCTTCAACGACTTCAGGTCGGCCTCGACCTTGGTCAGTTGATTGCCTTCGATCGTCAGTTCGAACAGGGACTGCGCATAGCGCTGACCCGCATCCGTCGCCTTGGTTTCGTCCGCCACTTGGTATCCGCCCGGTGCGTTGCAATGGCCGCGGACAAGAAGATTAACCCTTGTCCCGGCTTAAAGGCTTGAGCGCGCTTGGAAAAAGCACATGTAGAACCGGTGCTGATGCGCCGGCTCGTCTGAAGCCGCGCGCCTGATAACACGGGCTTTTCGCAGTCGCAACCAAACCGGCGCGATCAGACCCCGACGCGGCGAAACACCGCCGAGGCGGCGGCGGCGAGGGTTCCGTTACGGCGCCGCACTTCGCCCTGCGCGAACACCAGGCTGCGCGTCGACCGTTCCACCCAGGCGCGGACCGCCAGGTCGTCGTCAGACCCTGCCTCGGAGCCGTCCGGGCCGTAGTCGATGGTCAGGGACGATGGGCGGGTTTCAGCCCCGGCGATATCGCGCAGGGCGGCTTCCAGTTGGGCGGCGAGGGTCGTGCTCATGGATGTTCAACTACGCAGGATCGGCGAAAAGAAAAAGGGCGGCGGGACAGGCCCGCCGCCCCATCAGGCGAATGCTCGAGGAAACAGCCAGACAGGACGAAGATCGCCCCAACGCGTCCGGGTACTAAACAGAGGTGGCTCAGGCGGCCTTGGCCGAGGCGTTGCAGCGCGCCAGGTCTTCGGCGTCCAGCGACTTGGTCTCGCCGCCGAAGGCCGAAACGCGGCCGACTTCCTTGGCCAGGACCTTGCAGGACGCGGCCGTGATGGCGCGCGAGGGGGCCGAGGTCGCGACGCATTCAGCGCCGTCGCAGACAAACACCGCGCCGCCGGCGACGATCTTGGTCTTGGCGGCGACCGGGGCTTCCAGGGCGGCGGCGACGCGGCCATCGGCCAGGGCGGCGCCAGCAAACATGGAAACGGACAGAGCGGCGACAGCCGCAAGGGTACGGAGCTTCATAGGAGCCCTCCAACGTTCAGGGGAGTTATGTGAAGATCGATGATCGGCGAAAGCGTACTGGTCGTTCAGGCTTTGGGGACGCAAGCATCGGTATCCCCACCGACGCGACAAAGCTGAACTAAGCACTGCTTAGATATCAGTGATAAGCGATTGCGCAAGCGGAATTTGATTCGCATGAGCAATTTGTAATGAAGCCCGGCGGATTTCAGAATCGACCAGCGCGCCCCGACGGGCGGCCAGCGCCGGCGCCTCCCGGGTTGGCGTCCGGGCTACAGGCCCAGGATTGAGTCGATCCGGCTCTCGGCCTTGGCGTGGATCTGCCGCTCTTCCACCATGCCCTCGAGCCGCGCATAGCGCCCGTTCTTGCCGACCTTACGGCGCAGCTGGTCGGCGGTCAGGAGGACAGGCGAAACCGCCGGGTCGGAGAAGCTGCCCATGAGGGCCGACAGCAGCGCGCCGATAAAGGCCGCCGCAACCGGTCCGGCCGCACCGTTGACGCCCTCGCCGAACACGGCCTCAAGACGGGCGATCAGCAATTCGCGGTTGGGCTGGTCGTCCAGCATGCCAATCAGCATCAGTACGCCGCCCTCGATGGCGACGGCCAGCACCACGGCCACCAGCACGCCCAGCAGTCGGGGCCGGACGAAAAGTCCGAGCGCCGCGCCGATGATCGCTGCTGTGGCGATGGTGAACATGCGACCAGCCTAGCGAGGGTTGGTCAAAAGCCCGTTAAGAACGCCGATATTCCCAAGCGGCAGGCTTGGCTGCAACCCGACGCCGCGCATACTCGCCGGCAAGACAAAGAAAACATTGCAGGGAGGCTAGGCCATGGACTTCACCCTACCGCCGGAACTGACCGCCTATCTGGCCGTGCTCGACAAGTTCATCGAGGACGAGATCGCGCCCTTGCAGGCTCGCGACGACAACGAGCGGTTCTTCGACCACCGCCGCGAATGGGCCCGCACCGATTGGGACGGTGGCGGCCTGCCCCGCCATGACTGGGAAGAACTGCTGGCCAAGGCCCGCAAGCTGGCCGACGCCGCCGGCCACTATCGCTTCGCCCTGCCCCGCGAGTTCGGCGGCCAGGACGGCTCCAACCTCTGGATGGCGGTCATCCGCGAGCATCTGGCCTCCAAGGGCCTGGGCCTGTTCAACGACCTGCAGAACGAGCACTCGATCGTCGGCAACAATCCCTTCGTGCTGATGATCCGCGATTTTGGCCGGCCCGATCAGCAGCACCTGATCACCGACATGCTGGACAAGGGGGCCTTTCGTCCGACCTTCGGCCTGACCGAGCCCGAGCACGGCTCGGACGCCACCTTCATGGAGACCCGCGCGGTGCGCGAGGTTCACAAGGGCGAGGCCGGCTGGCGGATCAATGGAGAGAAGATGTGGACCACCGGCATGCACGCCGCCACCCACTGCTGCCTGTTCGCCCGCACCGACGGCGAGGATGGTTCGGCCAAGGGGATCACCGCCTTCCTGGTCCCGGCCCATGCCCCTGGCGTGAAGATCGAGGAATATCTCTGGACCTTCAACATGCCGACCGACCACCCGCGGGTCAGCTTCACCCAGGTGTGGGTCCCCGACAGCGCGATGTTCGGGCCCGAGGGCGGCGGCCTAGCCCTGGCCCAGCACTTTGTGCACGAGAACCGCATCCGCCAGGCGGCCTCAAGCCTGGGCGCGGCGACCTTCTGCATAGAAGAGAGCGTGAAATACGCCCGCGTCCGCAAACCCTTCGGCAAGCCCCTGGCCGAGAACCAGGCCATCCAGTTCCCGCTGGTGGAACTGGCCAGCACCGCCGAGATGCTGCGCCTGCTGATCCGCAAGACCGCCTGGGAAATGGACCAGATGACCAAGCCGGAGGTGGAAAAGCGCCTCTCCGACAAGGTCTCGATGTGTAACTACCAGGCCAACCGCCTGGTCTGCGAGGCCGCCGACCGGGCCATGCAGGTGCATGGCGGCATCGGCTATTCGCGCCACAAGCCGTTCGAGCACATCTATCGCCACCACCGCCGCTACCGGATCACCGAGGGGTCCGAGGAGATCCAGATCCGCAAGGTTGCGGCCTGGCTGTTCGGCTATCTGGGTCCCCGACGCAAAACCTTCGCGGAAATGGAGAAGGTTTAATCCCGGCCGACCTGACGCAGATCAACGGACGCGCTATCTAACGAGGGTATGCGAGCCGTGATGCTCGTATTGGAGGGCTGAATGAACCGTTTCGCCAAATCTTTCTCGCGCCTGGCGCTGGTCGCCGTGCTCGCCGCCGGCCTGGCCGGCTGCGGGATCAACACCATCCCCACCCAGGACGAGGCGACCAAGACGGCCTGGGCCGAGGTGCAGAACCAGTATCAGCGCCGCGCCGACCTGGTGCCCAACCTCGTGGCCACCGTGAAGGGCTACGCGGCCCAGGAAAAGGGCGTGCTGGTCGAGGTCACCGAGGCCCGCGCCAGCGCCACCCAGGTGAAGGTCGACGCCTCGACCATCACCGACCCGGCCACCTTTGAAAAATACGCCGCCGCCCAGGACAAGCTGTCGGGCGTGCTGGGTCGACTGATGATGATTCAGGAGAACTATCCCGACCTGAAGTCGAACCAGAACTTCATGGCCCTGCAAAGCCAACTGGAAGGCACGGAAAACCGCATCACCATCGCCCGGCGCGACTACAACCAGACGGCCCAGAAATACAACACGACGCTGCGGACCTTCCCCAGCATCATCTGGGCCAAGACGATGTATTCCAGCCAGAAGCCGGCCGTGCTGTTCCAGGCCACGGCCGCAGCGCAGTCGGCCCCGACGGTCAGCTTCGACGCGGCCCCGCCGGCCTCGGCTCCGGCCCAGTAAGTTGAAGACGACCAACCTTGTCATCCCGGCCAAGCGCGAAGCGCGCCGAGCCGGGACCGCCGGAAACGCCAGCGCTTGTCGCGGTCCCGGCTCTTCGCTGCGCTTCGGCCGGGATGACAGGAATTGGATTGGCGGCCTGATTGCCGCATTGGTCGTGCTTTGCCTGGCCCTTCCCGCCTTCGCCGCGCCGAAGTTCCCGCCGCTGAGCGGCCGAGTGGTCGACGAGGCCAATATCCTCTCGCCGCAGGTCGAGGCGGACCTGACGGGCAAGCTGAAGGCGCTCGAAGACTCCACCGGCCGTCAGCTGGTGGTGGCCACCGTGCCCAGCCTGCAGGGCTATGAGATCGAGGACTATGGCTACCAGCTGGGCCGCACCTGGGGCCTTGGCGACAAGGACCGGGATGACGGCGTCATCCTGCTGGTCGCCCCCACCGAGAAGAAGGTGCGCATCGAGGTCGGCTATGGCCTGGAGCCGGTGCTGACCGACGCCCTGTCCAGCGTCATCATCCAGAGCGCCATCCTCCCGAAATTCAAGGCCGGCGACCTGCCGGGCGGCATCATCGCCGGCGCCGATGAGCTGCTGACACAGCTGTCCCTGCCCGACGACGAGGCCCGGGCCAAGGTCGCCCAGGCGGCCAAGCCCCAACCCTCAAGCTCCGGCTCGGGCTCGGGCTTTTCGCCGATCGCGGCGCTGCTGATCGGCCTGTTCGTGTTCTTCCTGATCACCCGCCTGCTGCCGGGACGGCGCGGACGGCGCGGCGGTCTGGGCTCGGCCCTGCCCTGGATCATCCTCAACGCCCTGACCAGCGGCGGCGGCAGTGGTCGCGGCGGCGGCGGTGGCGGGTTCTCCGGCGGCGGCGGCTCGTTTGGCGGCGGCGGAAGTTCGGGGAGCTGGTGATGCGCAAGATGACCCCTGAGGACCAGGCCCGCATCGCCGAGGCCGTTGCGGCGGCCGAAAAGACCACCGCCGGCGAGATCTTCTGCGTGCTGGCGCCCGAGGTTTCAGACTATCGCGAGACGCCGCTGGTCTGGGCGGCGGCGGCGGCCCTGATCCTGCCGGCCGGCGGCCTGCTGGCCGGACTGCGGCCGGACATGCTGACCCGGCTGTTTGGCGGCTGGACCGTCGGCCACGCCTCGGCCACCGACGGCGCCATCCTGTCGGCCCTGTCGATCTATATCGGCCTGCAGGCGGCGATCTTCATTGTGGCCGCCCTGCTGGTCTCGATCCCGCCGATCCGCCGCGCCCTGACGCCCGGCCCGCTGAAGGCGGCGGCGGTCAGGCGCGCGGCCATGGAGCAGTTCATGAGCCATGGCCTGCACCTGACCCGCGACCGCACCGGGGTGCTGATCTTCGCCGCCCTGGCCGAGCACCGCGTCGAGGTCATCGCCGACGAGGGCATCTACAAGGCCGCCCCCAATGCGGTCTGGGACGAGGTGGTCGCCGATCTCGTGGCCGGCCTGAAACGCGGAAAGATCGCAGACGGCTTCGTCGCCGCCGTCACCCGGGTGGGCGAGATCCTGTCCAGCCATGTACCGGTGCGCGAGGCCGACACCAATGAACTGCCCAATGGCCTGACGATCCTGCCCAAGGGCTGACGCCATGACCGGGGACGCCAGCCGCCGGGAGTTCCGACGCGTCTGGCTCTTCCTGGGCCTGGTCTTCCTGATCAGTTGGGGCGTCGGCGGCCTCTATCTGGTGTTCCCCGCGCCCCTGACAGCCGCCTTTGGTCCCTTCGCCTATGGGTCTGCGGCCTATCTTCTGGCCGCCTGTTCGCCGACGCTGGTCGCTGTGGGACTAACCCTGGCCTTCGAAGGACCGGCCGGCCTTGCGCGACTTGGCCGCCGGTTGCTGCAGACGACGCCGCTCTGGGCCGTGGCCCTGGCGTTCCTGGCCCTGCCGACCATCGCCCTGGCCCTTAGCCTGCTGGCGCCACCGTTTGGCGCATGGCCAGTGCGCCCCGCCGACGTACTGGTCGCAACGCCGCTGATCCTGTTCACCACCGCCCAGATCCTCACCAATTCCGGCCCGCTGGGCGAGGAGCTGGGCTGGCGGGGCTATGCCCTGCCCCGGCTGCTGGACCGCTGGCCGCCCCTGATCGCCGGCGGCGCATTGGGCGTCATCTGGACGATCTGGCACATCCCGGCCTTTCTGTTTTCCGGCATCGTCGCCACACCGCTGTCGGATCTGGGCTGGTACGCTCTGGGCACGGTCGCCCTGTCGCTGCTGATGACCTGGCTGTTTCTGCGCACGCGCGGCAGCGTGCTGATCGCCGGGATCATCCCGCACTTCGTGATCAACGGCCTCGGCGTCGTCGGCGCCTGGCGGACCCGACCGGCTGAAGCCATCGCCCTGGCCCTGCTGGCCATGGCGCTTTTCGTCTTTTGGCCGCCAGATGGCCGCAAGCAACCCTAGAGAGGAACCGCCATGTCCAGCATCGATCCAACCCGCGAACAGTTCGACGCCTTCAAGGGCCTGCCGCGCGATGCGCCGATCCAGATGCTGAACCTGGTGCGGCTCAAGGCCATGGCCGACTATCCCGCCGACCATCCCGAGCACGGCAAGGGCCGGTCGGGCCTGGAGGCCTACCGCGCCTATGGCCGCGAGACCGCCGCGCTGTTTGCGAAACTGGGCGGCAAGCAGATCTGGGCGGGCAAGCCGGAACTGGTCCTGACCGGACCGACCGACGAGCGCTGGGACCTGGCCTTTATCGCCGAGTATCCCAACGCCGGGGCCTTCTTCGCCATGGTCACCGACACGGACTATCGCGAACACGTCAAGCACCGGCAGGCGGCGGTCGAGGACTCGCGGCTGATCCGGCTGTCGCCGATGACGCCGGGCGAGGGGTTTGGGGAGTAGGGGGCTGAAGACTTGCCCCCTCCGCGCTGACGCGCTCCTCCCCCGGAGGGGGAAGATGAAGCGCGCGGACCTCATCTTCCCCCTCCGGGGGAGGACGGCTGCGCAGCAGCCAGGAGGGGGCAAGTGACTTAGACGGCCTACTCCGCCGCCAGGGCCATCGGCGCGGACTTCGCCCCGCGCACCAGCCGTCCCGGCAGAGCCCCGGTCGGCTCGCCGTCGCGGTAGGTGACCACGCCACCGACGATCGTGGCCACATAGCCGTGGGCCTTCTGGGTCAGCCGTCGACCGCCGGCCGGCAGGTCGTAGGCGACGCGGGGCGCCTCCAGGCTCAGGGCCTCATAGTCGATGACGTTCAGATCGGCCCGATAGCCCGGCGCGATCAGGCCGCGATCCATCAGGCCGACCGTCAGGGCGGTGTCGCGGGTCTGCATCGCCACCATGGCTTCCAGCGCGATGCGCGGGCCGCGCGTGCGGTCGCGGGTCCAGTGGATCAGGTTGCTGGTCGGGAAGCTGCCGTCGCAGATCATGCCCACATGTGCCCCGCCGTCCGACAGGCCCGGCACGGTGTCCCTGTGGTTCAGCATGGCGAAGCTGGGATCCAGCGAGCCGCCGGCATAGTTCAGGAACGGGTGATACAGCATGCCCCGCCCGTCGTTCTCGAGCAGGGCGTCCAGCGCGACCTGCGCCGGATCGCGCCCCGAAGCGGCGGCGCGGGCGGCCACCGTCATCTCGGCGGTCGGCTCATAGTCGGGGACCGCGCCCATCGGGAACAGATTGTCCCAGGCGCGCAGGGCGCTGCCGGCGAACGGGCCCTGTGGGTCGCCCTCCTCGGCCAGCAGGCGGGCGCGGAAATCGGGATCCCGCAGGGCGGCCACGCGCTCGGCCAGGGGCAGTCTGGCGATCTCGCCATAGACCGCGCTCTGGCTGAACGGATTGAGGGTCAGCTCCAGTCCGAACAGCACCCCCACCGGACGCCCGCAGACCTGGGCCTTGATCGGCACACCCGCGTCGGCGGCGTCCTGCAGGCCCGCCAGCATCAGTTTCCAGCCGTCCGGCGACTTGGGGCTCTGGACCAGCGAGAACGACAGGGGCCGTCCCGAACGCTCGACGATCCGGCGCAGCATGGCCAGCTCGGCCAGACCGTCGGGGAAGAAGTCCGAGACCAGTTGCAGCACGCCCTTACCAGCCGCGGCCAGGCCCATGGCGATGCCGGTCAGCTCATCCTCGCCCGCCGTCAGGGTCGGGGTCGGCTGGCCGTCGCTAGTGCGGTGATTGAGGGTGCGCGAGGTGGAAAAGCCCAGCGCCCCGGCCTCTACCGCCCGCTTGGCGATGGCGGCCATGGCGGCGATGTCGGCGGGCGTCGCCGGCTCGCGATTGGCCCCGCGCTCGCCCATCACGAACACCCGCAGCGCCGCGTGCGGCAGCTGGGCGCCGATATCGACGTCGAAGGCCCGCGCCTCCAGCGCGTCGAGATAGTCAGGAAAGCTCTCCCAGTTCCAGGGCAGGCCCTCGGTCAGGACGGGGAAGGGAATGTCCTCCACCCCCTCCATCAGGCGGATCAGCCGGTCGCGGTCCTCCGGCCTGCAGGGCGCGAAGCCGACGCCGCAATTGCCCATCACCACCGTGGTGACGCCATGGCCCGAGCTGGGCGTCATGCGCGCGTCCCAGGTCGCCTGGCCGTCATAGTGGGTGTGGATGTCGACAAAGCCGGGTGTGACGATGCGGCCCCGCGCATCGATCTCCTCGGCGCCCGCCGCCAGATCCGGGCCGACGGCGACGATCACCCCATCCTTGACCGCAACGTCGGCGAAGACGGCCGGCGCGCCGGTCCCGTCGACAACCTGACCACCGCGCAGCACGAGATCATAAAGCCGACCCGGCATCCTGGCCTCCCACCTCTATCGTTGCTGGCAAGCGTCCGTTGGGTGGCGGCCCCGGTCAAGGCTTCCGCCCCGGAAAGCAGAACGGGGCGACCAGCCTGGCCGCCCCGTACCGCCGATCCCGAAGGGTCGAGGACGGACTAGAAGGTCCGCCGCACCGTCACGCCCATCGTGCGCGGCTGGCCGACCGTGTAGCCAAGGCGCGCCCGGCCGCCGCGTTCGCGATCAAACGACAGCAGCGGGTTCTCGTCGAACACGTTGTTGGCGTAGGCGATGAGGTCGACGCCGTTGTCCATCTCCAGGCCGATGCTGAAATTGACGATCTCGTAGCTAGGCAGCTGCAGATTGACGACCGTCGGCACGGTTCCGGTGGCCCCGCCGAACGCCAGGCCCGAGGTGAAGGAGCGCGGATTGTTCTCCTGGTCGCTGGCTTGCGTATAGCGGCTGCCGATGTGCTGCACCGAGGCGGTGGCATAGGCTTCCATGCCCGAGCGGACGGTCCACGAATAGGTGGCGTCGGCCGAGATCTGGAACTTGGGCACCGACGGCAGGCGGTTGCCCTCGCGGATGCCGCCCAGCACCGCGCCCGACCCGTCCTTCACGGTCGAGTCGAACTCGGCTTCCAGCAGGCTGCCCGAGACGCCGATATCGAAGCCCGGCGCCAGACGCGCGGAGAACTCGGCCTCGATGCCCTTGGTGTGGGCCTTGGGCACGTTGAACACCACGCGCGAGGAGCACGAGCCGGCGTCCAGGGTCGTCTGCAGGTTCTTGATGTCGGTATAGAAGACGGCGCTGTTGAAGCTGATCCCGCCGAAACGCGACTTCACGCCGGCCTCGTAGTTCCACAGCGTCTCGTCGTCATAGGACTGGAAGCCGCCGAAGATGGCCTTGTCCTGTGGCGAGCACAGCGGCAGGTTCAGCGGGTCATTGACGCCGCCGAGCCGGAAGCCCTGGGCGGCCTGGGCATTGAACGTCACCGTGTCGCTGGCCTCGTAGGCCACCAGAACCCGGGGCGTGAAGCCGTCGGACGCGGTCTTGTCGACCTGGTTGTCGCCGTTGGCGAACAGGCCGCCCGACTTGAACTGGCGGGTTTCCTCGAAGTCATAGAACCGCCCGCCGGCCGTGACGGTCAGCTTGTCCAGCTTGTAGCTGGCTTCGCCGAACAGGGCCTTCTGCTTGATGTTGTAGGGCAAGGAGGCGTTGTAGGGCGAGTTGCGGGGGAAGCCGTTGGCCACCGCCGCCGAGGTGCCGGCGCCCAGGGTGGCGTCGGTAAAGGCGTCATAGCCGGGGGTGGGCAGGCGCTGGTCATAGATGCGGTCGACCTCGGAATAGAAGCCGCCGAACACCCACTGGAACGGGCCATCGCCGGTCGAGCCCAGGCGCAGCTCCTGGGTGAATTGCTCCAGGTCCGTGGTGTCGACCAGCTTGGACGGCAGCAGCACGGCCGCCGACGGATAGCCCAGATCCACCGAGACGCTGCCGGTCAGGGCGCTGGCGTCGCGGTCGATGTGGATCTTGCGATCGACATAGCTGGTCACCGAGGTCAGCTCGACGGCGCCCATCCCGATCGAGGCGGTCAGGTCGGTGAGCAGGGTGTCGTCAGCGAAGCTTTCATCCAGCAGCAGATGCTGTTCACGCTCGCCCAGTCGCACCGGCGTGCGGCTGGTGGTGTTGGGGTTGGCGAACAGGTTGAAGGCTTCCTGGCGGTTGAAGCCGTTGGCGCGGATCTCCTGATAGACCACCCGCGGCGTGATGCTGATGGTCTCGGTCGGTTGCAGCAGCACCGACACGCGGCCGCCGGTGCGGCTGCCGTCATTGACGTTCTTCTTGCGACCGCCGCCCTCGGTGCGGGCGTCGATGAAGCCGGCATACTTCGTATAATAGCCCACCGCGCGCACGGCGACCTTGTCGGAGACCGGCAGATTGACCGCGCCCTTGACGTAGCCGCCGGTGTCGTCGCCATCGACCATGTTGGCATTGGCCTCGACCACGCCGGAGAAGGCGCCGATCTTGGGCTGGTTGGTGATGTAGCGGATGGTGCCGCCCACCGACCCCGAGCCGAACAGCGTGCCCTGCGGGCCGCGCAGGGTTTCCACCCGGTTCAGGTCAAAGAGGTCGATGTCGGGGGTGAACAGCGACAGCGAGATCACCGACTCGTCGAGATAGACCCCGACCTGTTCCTTGACGCCCGGCTGGTCGCGAACCACCTGGCCGGCCGAAACGCCGCGCACCGAGACCTGGCTCTGGCCGGGGCCGAGGTTCTGGATCGTCAGGCTGGCGACATTGCGCGACAGGTCTTCCAGGGTGACCGCGCCGGAACGCTGGATGTCCTGCTGGGTCTGGGCGTTGATCGAAAACGGCACGTCCAGAATGGTCGAGTCGCGCTTGGTGGCGGTGACGATGATTTCCTCGACGGTGGAGTCCTGGGCCGCAGCCAGGGAGGGCAGGGCCACAAGGCCCGCCAAGGCGGTGGCGGCCAGCAGCGCATGGCGGGTGCGGGGGCGCCGGTTCGTAGAGCTCATGTGTAGTCCTCCCAGACGTTTTTCGCGGTCTCTGGGCCAGGCCCGGCCGCAACCTGAGGGTTCATGTTCAGGTCAATCAAAGTCAACGCCGATTCAGGACGTGCTCGGACGAGTCTCCCGCCTTGTGTCCCGGCTGGCGCACATCCGCAGCATGGAGGCATGGACCGGGCTCGGGAGGGTAAAATCAGGGTCAAGGATTGCGCGGCAAAGCCAAGACACCGGTGTCCCGCCCCGTCCAACGGCGCAGGCCGCCCGCGCCCGGCCGGGCCAAAGCCGCTTTACGTGCGCGTGACCTTTCGCCAGCGGGATTCCGAGTCTAGGGTGGCCGCCAATTCAAACTAACGTTTAACGGGGAGAAGCGCCCAATGCGCGAAGCGGTCATCGTCTCTTACGCCCGCACCGGTCTGGCCAAGTCAGTCCGCGGTGGTTTCAACAACACCCATGGCGCGGCCATGGCCGGTCACGCCATCCAGCACGCCGTGTCGCGCGCCGGCCTCGACGGCGGCGAAGTGGAAGACGTGGCCCTGGGCTGCGGCGGTCCTGAAGGCGCCACCGGCATGAACGTGGCGCGCAACGCCGCCATGTGGGCCGGTCTGCCGGTCACCGTTTCGGGCCAGACCATCAACCGCTTCTGCTCGTCGGGCCTGCAGGCCATCGCCACGGCGGCCAACTATGTTCGCAACGACGGCGCCAATGTCGCCATCGGTGGCGGCGTCGAGTCGATCTCGCTGGTCAATGCGGGCGGTCACATGAACCGATTCCACATCACCGAAGAAAAGCTGATGAAGTCCCATCCGGCCCTGTGGATGGCGATGATCGACACCGCCGACATCGTGGCCAAGCGCTACAATATCAGCCGCGAATACCAGGACGAATACGCCCTGCGCAGCCAGCAGCGCATCGCCGCCGCCCAGGCCGCCGGCCTGTTCAAGGACGAGATCGTCCCGATGGCCACCAAGATGAAGGTGGTCAACAAGGAAACCAAGGAAGAGAGCTTCGTCGACTACATGGTCGACAAGGACGAGTGCAACCGCGCTGACACCACCCTGGAAGGCCTGAGCAGCCTCAAGCCGGTGATGGGCGAAGGCAAGTTCGTCACCGCCGGCAACGCCAGCCAGCTGTCGGACGGCGCCGCCGCCGTGGTGGTGATGGAAGCCGCCGAGGCCGCCCGTCGCGGCCTGACCCCGCTGGGCGCCTTCCGCGGCTTCGCCGTCGCCGGCTGCGAGCCCGACGAGATGGGCATCGGCCCGGTCTATGCCGTGCCGCGCCTGCTGGAACGCCACGGCCTGAAGGTCGATGACATCGACCTGTGGGAACTGAACGAAGCCTTCGCCAGCCAGTGCCTCTACAGCCGCGACAAGCTGGGCATCGATCCGGAGAAGTACAACGTCAACGGCGGCTCGATCGCCATCGGCCACCCCTTCGGCATGACCGGCGCCCGCTGCGCCGGCCACCTGCTGCTGGAAGGCAAGCGTCGCGGCGCCAAGCTGGGCGTGGTGACCATGTGCATCGGCGGCGGCATGGGCGCGGCGGGTCTGTTCGAGATCTTCTGATTTATGGTGTCATCCCGGAAGCCTCGCAGAGGCTATCCGGGACCACGGCAAGCGCTGAGCTTCCTGCGGTCCCGGCTCTTCGCTGCGCTACGGCCGGGATGACACGCAGATAGAGCCCAGTGGGGCCGGAAACCTTCAATCGGGTTTCCGGCCCTTTCTGCATCCTGACGGGACGTTCGGCCTTCTTTTGGGGGCGCCACTTGAACCCCGGCCTTTGGCAACCATCTGTGTTGCCGAAGGCGCATCCCGCGATTGCCGCGTGACGCCAGACCAGAGACCCGCCATGGCCATCAAGGCCTTCTTCGCCCTCGCCCTTGTCCTCGCTGTCACCATCGGCCTGCTGCTGCCCACCCCCGGCGCCAACAAGCCCCGCCACGCTCAATCATCGATCGAGACGATCGAACTGGGACGAGGCTAGGGTCTGCGTCAGGGCTTGGGCTGAGCCGCCAGGATCGCGGTGTGCTCGGCGCAGCCCTTCAGCGTCTCGCCGTCGATCCACACCTCGGCATAGAACCGGTAGACGCGGTCCGACATGCCGTCGGTGCAGACGCCCGGCGTCAGGCGCACGACCACCCGGCCCTTGCCTTCCTCGACGCCGTTTGAATCCCACACGCCCTGCTGGCCGTCGATCCGCACGCCGGGATTGGCGTTGCTGACCTCGGGCGCGTCGGGACGGGTCAGGGCGACGCTGGCGGCGCGGATCTTCACCGCCCAGAACGGCTCTGTGCCAATCACGTCGATATCGCCGGCATAGTCAGGCGTCCTGGCCGAGGCCGGGGCGTCGGCCGGCGGCGCGGGCTCTTCCGAAGCGCTCATCGACGCCTCGCCGCAGGCGGCCAGGGTCAGAAGCAGGATCGACAAGGCGGCTGTGCGAAGCATGGCGGCGGCTATTCCCTGTTGCCCGACGAGGCTAGTCTCACACGACATGACTCGAAAAGCCTCTCCCGCCTTCCTTGAATTCTTCGCCGGCGGCGGCATGGCCCGCATCGGCCTGGGAGACAGCTGGACCTGCGCCTTCGCCAATGATTTCGACCCGCTGAAGGCGGCCGCCTATCGCGCCAATTTCCCCGACGCCGGCGCTTCCAACGGGGATGGGCACTTTCATCAGGGCGACGTCTGGGCCATCGAGGCCGACACCCTGCCGGACGCCGATCTGGCCTGGGCCTCCAGCCCCTGCCAGGACTTCAGCCTGGCCGGAGCCCGCGCGGGCCTCACAGGCGGGCGCTCCTCGGCCTTTTTCGGCTTCTGGAAGCTGATGCAGGCGTTGAAGGCCGCCGGACGCGGGCCCGACACCATCGTCGTCGAGAACGTGGTGGGCCTGCTGACCTCGCACGAGGGCCGCGACTTCACCGCCCTGTGCCAGGCCCTGGCCGATGAAGGCTATCGCTTCGGGGCGCTGGAGATCGACGCGGCGCGGTTCACCCCGCAATCGCGGCCGCGCGTCTTCGTGATCGCCACCCGCAAGCCGGTCGACGCCCTGGCCGGGCCCAGCCCGTTCCACAGTCGCGCGGTCAAGGCCGCCCAGGCGCGGCTGCCCGACGCTCTGCAGGCGAACTGGATCTGGTGGGGCCTGGACGCGCCGCCGGCCCGCAACACCGATCTGGCCGCCCTGCTGGAGCCCGACGACGCCGTCACCTGGAACACGCCCGACAGGACCCAGGCCCTGCTGGCCCTGATGGCCCCGGCCCATCGCGCCGCCGTCGAGGCCCATGTGCAGCGCGGCCAGCGCGCGGTCGGGGCGGTGTTCAAGCGCATGCGAGACGGCCAGCAGCGGGCCGAAGCCCGGTTCGATGGCCTGGCCGGCTGCCTGCGCACGCCGCGCGGCGGCTCGTCGCGCCAGACCCTGCTGGTGATCGACAGAGGCGAGGTCCGCTCGCGCCTGATCAGCCCGCGCGAAGGCGCCCGCCTGATGGGCCTGCCCGAGACCTACGTCCTGCCCGGCAGCCAGACGGCCGGTCTGCACGTGATCGGCGACGGCGTGGCCCCGCCGGTGGTGCGCTGGCTGGCGGCGCGCCTGCTGGAACCCCTCACCGATAGCAAATCTGCAAGCCTTGCCGCCGAATGACCCGCTGACAGGCTAAAACCCACGCCGTAAGGTGACTTTTGACCCGCCAACCTTTCGCGAGATCCCACCATGGCCGATGGCGCCCCCGCCTATGATGCCGCCCGCTACAAGCGTTCCGGGCGCGGCAAGATCTATGACTCGATCCTCGACACCATCGGCGACACCCCGCTGATCCGGCTGCCGCGCCTGTCGGCGCAGATCCAGCCCAAGGGCGAGGTCGTGGCCAAGCTGGAGTTCTTCAATCCGCTAGCCTCGGTCAAGGACCGCATCGGCGTGTCGCTGATCGAATCCCTGGAAGCCCAGGGCGTTCTGACCCCCGGCGACACCATCGTCGAGCCGACCAGCGGCAATACCGGCATTGCGCTGGCCTTCGTGGCCGCCGCCAAGGGCTACAAGCTGATCCTGGTCATGCCCGAAAGCATGTCGATCGAGCGCCGCAAGATGCTGCTGCTGCTGGGCGCCAAGCTGGAGCTGACCCCGGCCGAGAAGGGCATGCGCGGCGCCGTCGCCCGCGCCCAGGAGATCATCGAGGCCACCCCCGGCGCGGTGATGCCCCAGCAGTTCGAGAATGCCGCCAACCCGCTGATCCACCGTGTCTCGACGGCAGAAGAGATCTGGAACGACACCGCCGGCGCCGTCGACGCCGTGGTCTCGGGCGTCGGCACCGGCGGCACCATCTCGGGCATCGGCCAGGTGCTGAAGGCCCGCAAGGCCTCGCTGAAGATGGTCGCCGTCGAGCCGGAAGCCTCGGCCGTGCTGTCGGGCGGCGCGCCCGGTCCGCACAAGATCCAGGGCATCGGCGCCGGCTTCGTGCCGGGCATCCTGGATCGCGGGGTGATCGACGAGATCGTCCAGGTCAGCAATGACGACGCCTTCGCCATGGCCCGCCGTTCGGCCGCCGTCGAGGGCCTGCCGGTCGGGATCAGCTCGGGCGCGGCCCTGACCGCCGCCTTCGACCTGGCCCTGCGCGACGACTACGCCGGCAAGCTGATCGTGGCCATCATCCCCAGCTTCGCCGAACGCTACCTGTCCACGGCGCTGTTCGACGGACTGTAGCTGAGCCCCGGTGACCGACGTCTATGACCGGGCCAAGCGCTCCGCCGTCATGGCGCGCGTCAAGAGCCAGGACACCGGCCCCGAGCGGCTGCTGCGCAAGACGCTGACAGCGCTCGGGGCCCGCTATCGCCTGCATCGCAAGGACCTGCCCGGCAAGCCCGACCTGGTGATGCCGGGCAGGAAGCTGGCTTTCTTCGTTCACGGCTGCTTCTGGCACGGCCATGACTGCGCGCGGGGGTCGCGCGTGCCCAAGGCCAACCGCGACTACTGGCTGGCCAAGGTGGCGCGCAACCGGGCGCGCGACGCCGCCGCCGCCCAAGCCCTGACAGCGGCCGGCTGGCGGGTCGAGACGATCTGGGAATGCGAGATGAAGGACGCCGGAGCGCTGAAGGCCCGCCTGGCGCAAACCCTGGATCAGGCCGCGACGCGGACGCCGCCGACCAGCACCTGGGTGAGCGCCGTATAGAGCTCGATCGGATCGATCGGCTTGGCGACGTGAGCGTTCATGCCGGCGGCCAGACAGGCCTCCCAGTCCTTGGGCGTGGCCGAGGCCGTGACGGCAACCACCGGAGTGTCTTGATTGGGGCCCGCGCCGGCCCGCAAGATGCGGGTGGCTTCGCGACCGTCCATGCCCGGCATGTAGACATCCATCAGCACCGCGTCGAACACCTTGGCTCCCAGCAGTTCAAGGGCCTGCTCGCCGGACTCGGCCAGGGTGGCCTCGATGCCGAAGGGCTGCAGCACCAGTTCGATGGCCCGGCGGTTGACCACGTGATCGTCGACCACCAGCACCCGCGCGCCGGCGATGGACGGACCGCCGTCTTCGGCCTTCGGCGCCTCGGCGGCCCCGACGGTCAGGGTCAGAGTGAAGGTCGCGCCCTGCCCTTCCACGCTGCTGACGGCCAGATCGCCGCCCATCAGCCGGGCCAGTTCACGGCTGATCACCAGCCCCAGTCCCGAGCCGCCATGCTGGCGAACCACATTGGTGCTCAGCTGCTCGAACGGTGTGAACAACCGCGACAGATTGGCCGGGGAAATCCCGGAACCGGTGTCGGCGATGGTGATCGTCAGGCGCTGCTCGACGCCGTCTTCCCGACTGTTGAACCGCACCGAGATCACGCCCCGGTCCGTAAACTTGATGGCGTTGGAGAGCAGGTTATTGAGCACCTGGCGCAGCCGCAGCGCGTCGCCCGCCACCCATCTGGGCAGGGTTGCGGCGCCTTCGATCCTGAGGCGAAGGCCCTTCTTGGCCAATTCGGGCCGCCATAGTCGCAGGGCGCCGGCCAGGGTCTGGCGCAGGTTGAACGGCGTCTTCTCGACGGCCATGCGGCCGACATCCAGGCGCGAGAAGTCCAGCAGGTCGTTGAGCAGGGCCCGCATCAGGCCGCCGGCGTCCGAGATCAGCTGGGCGTGGATCTTGGAACTGGCCTCGGGGACCTCGCTGTGAAGGCGCGCCGCCCCGGCCAGGATGGCGCTGATCGGGGTGCGAAGTTCATGGCTGATCATGGCCACGAAGGCCGACTTGGCGGCCACGGCCTCCTCCGCCTCATGTCGACGCAGCTCGGCCTCTTCCTTGGCGTCGGCCTCGGCCTTCAGGGCCGCATTGAGCGTGCGGCTGGCCACGGTGACCGACGCGATCAGCAGCAGGGCGCCCACCCACAGGGCGTTGGCGAGCGGCGCGTCCGGATTGGCCGCCCGGGCCACTATCGGCGCGGCCAGCAGATACAACACATGGGGTCCAGCGGCCCAAAGGGTCGCTGACTTCTGGCCGGCATTGACGACAATGACGTTGAGCAGCGCGCCGGCCAGCAGCATGCCGCCCAGGGTGGGGGCGAACCGCTGGTGCGAGGCGAAGAGCGGAAGGGCCAAGAAGCCGAAAATGGCCGCCGTGAGGAAGGGCAAGGCCGCCAGCAACAGCCACCGCCAGCGCGCGGGCCGAACCTCGGGGTTGGCCAGGACCTCACGGGTAGTCCAGAACTCGAGCGTCAGCGCCGCCAGATAGAGCCCGGCCCAGATCCACACCCACTGCATATCGATGAAGACATACAGGATGACCGAAATGGTCAGCGTGGCGAACAGGCGCAGATAGAGGTTGGCGCGTCGCGAGCTTGCGGCGCGCGCCAAGTCACTCTGCGGTTCGCTCACCCCCATCGACGCCTCGTCCCCCCCGGCTTGACGCATACGTAGTGCCACCGGCCAGCTTCAGCGCCGAAACCTGAGATGACGCGAAGCACCAGCATCCCGTCAATGGTCGAGTTGTCGGCGTTTCCGTGGGGCAGCCGCAATTTTCGTGGCGAACCCGGCCTTCACGGGATTCACCAGAGGCAAATTCTACCCTAGCGGCGCGTGGCGCGCCAGTACCCGTTGATCAGGGGCGGGGTCCAAACACGCGCTCGAGATCCGCCTCTTCAACGCCGTCGATCTCAAGCCGCTTGAGACGCGCGGTCGCGCCCGCCGCCAGCCGGACGGCGGATTTGGGAAGGCGCAGGCTCTTGGCGACAAAGGCGATCAGGGCGGCGTTGGCCTCGCCCTCGACCGGGGCGCTGGTCACGCGCACCTTCAGATAGGGCCGGCCGTCAGCGTCCACGGCCCAGCCGTCTGCGCCGTCACGCCCGCCGCGCGGCGTCAGGCGGACGGCCAGCAGCATGGATCAGCCCAGCAGGCCGATCAGCGCAAACTTCAGTGACGGCAACAGGATGTCTTTGACGCCGGTGATCAGCAACAGGACGATGATCGCGCTGACATCCACCCCGCCCAGCGGCGGAATGATCCTCTGGAACGGCCGCAGCACCGGGCCGGTCACCCGGTCCAGGAATGTGCTGATCTGATAGACGGCGCTGTTGCGCAGATTGATCACATCGAACGCCACCAGCCAGCTGAGAACCGCCGAGATGATGATGGCCCACCAGAGCAGGCTGAGCAGCGCGGAAGCGATGAAGAAGACAAAGGTGATAATGGCGGCCATGGGTTTCCCGTCCGAGACTCCCGCTTCTTGCCGCGCCTTGCCCCCGCTGGCAAGCCAAGCTGCATTGCCCCGCTTGACGCAGGCTCCGCCCCGCCCTATTCCCGCGCTTCCTTGGGGCCGTAGCTCAGTTGGTAGAGCGCGTCGTTCGCAATGACGAGGTCAGGGGTTCGATTCCCCTCGGCTCCACCAAGGACCTCTCTGAAAAGACCCTTCCGGCGCCTCCCGGGGCCGGATGACGGCAACCCGGCGGGTTGGCGCCTTCGGTGGAATTTTGGGGTCTGGTCGCCGCCTCGCGCCTCCGGCGGGGGCCCCCGGCGCTCTGCCGGCGGATGCTCAACGATCACGACGCCGCCACCCGGGCCGAACTATTCGACGAAGACCCCGCGCCCCCGGCGCAAGGCTAATCCACCTTCCGCCCTCGCAAGACATTTTCATGCCCCGCCACCCGTCCTCAGCGTCATACTGACGCAGGCCAGGCCCCAGGAGGTGCGCGACAACTCGTCGCGGGCTTCCGCACGGGTCAGTTAACGGGATGTCCGCCGCCGCGCGCCATCCTCACCAAGCGTTCGACAGACTTTCGACGCGCTGGAGCCGTCAGATGCACGCACAGTTCAGGACCAGCGTTCGCCGGCGCCGTCGCGCCCTGGGGATCGGCTCCGTGGCCGCCGCATCTATGCTTGGCGCATCCAGCCTGGCCCTGGCAGACGAGGCCCAATCGCCCGCTCTTGACCTGAGCATAGGCTATACCGCCGGCGTCACAGGCGTGATCGACGGCGGAATTTCGAGGCGCGGCCGCTTTCTCGACAATCTCGAGCTGGGCCTCGATCTGGATCTGGACAAGGCTGTCGGCTGGGCCGGCGGATCGGCCCATCTGCTGGTGCTCAACAACAGCGGCGGCATACCCAATGACGACGCAGGGACGGCCCAGGGCGTCGACAATATCGAGGTCTCGCGCGCCCGCACCCGCCTGTTCGAGGCCTGGGTGCAGCAGAGCTTCGCCGCCGACAGCGCCTCGGTGCGGATCGGCCTCTACGACCTCAACAGCGAATTCTACGCCAATGACAGCGCCGGACTGCTGATCGCCCCGGCCTTCGGCATCGGCTCGGAACTGGCCGCAACCGGCCCCAACGGCCCGTCGATCTTTCCCTCCACCGCCCTGGCCGTCCGCCTGAAATGGGCGCCGCGCGAGGATCTCTACGTCCAGGCCGCCGCGCTGAACGCCGAGGCCGGCGTGCTGGGTGACCCCGACGGGATCGACACCTCGTTCGATAGCGGCGCCCTGCTGATCGCCGAGGCGGGCTGGGCCGGCTCAAGCAAACTGGCCATCGGCGCCTGGCGCTATACCCGCGAGCAGGACGACATCCGCGACCTGGACGCCGCCGGCGACCCGGCGCGCCGCAACGCCCACGGCGTCTATCTGCTGGCCGAGCATCCGCTCCACGCGCGAACCGAAGGCCCGCGTCGCGGCGTCGCCTTCGCGCGCCTGGGCCTGTCAGACGGCGCCACCACCGACTTCTCGGGGGGCTGGCAGGCCGGGATCCTGATCCAGCAGGTCTTTGCAGGTCGCCCCGACAGCGCCCTGTCGTTCGGCGCCAACCAGGCCTGGTTCAGCGACAGGAGCCGCGCCAACGCCCTCGACGCCGGCACGTCCCTGCGCCGCTCTGAAGCGGCCCTGGAACTGACCTATGCCGATACGGTCGGCCCAATCACCCTGCAGCCCGACCTGCAATATGTGTTCAACCCGGCCGGCGACGCGAGCATCGGCCACGCGGTCATCGCGGCCCTGCGGATCAGCGTCGGGTTCTAGATCAAAGCGACAACCGCCCTCGCGATCTTGAATGTAAGGCATTTTTCCCTTACATTTTGGGTCAGGGAGACGCGACATGAATACGCTCACCGTCACCAGCAAGGGTCAGGTCACCCTTCGCAAGGGATTGCTCGACCACCTGGGCATTGGCCCCGGCGACAAGATCACACTGAGCAAGCTGCCCGACGGGCGGATTGAGGTGAGGGCCGCGAAACCTGCCGGCAACATCGCCGATGCGTTCGACTTCCTGAAGCGCCATGGCGGGCCATCCCTCTCCATCGAGGAGATGAACGCCATCGCCTCCCGCGGCTGGGCCGGCAAAAGGTGAAGATCACCGCCGACACCAACATCCTCGTCCGGGCCATCACCGGAGACGATCCGCAGCAAAGCCCTCGGGCCCAGGTCGAACTGGCCAATGCAGGGCTTGTCGCCCTGACCCTGCCCGCTCTGTGCGAACTGGTGTGGGTGCTGTCCAGGGGCTATCGGGTCCCCGCGTCAGACATCGGCGAAGCCATCCAGCGGCTGATGAACGGCGCCAATGTCGTCGTCGACCGTCCGGCAGTGGAGGCTGGCCTGACCGTGCTCAGGGCCGGCGGCGATTTTGCCGATGGCGTCATCGCCCATGAGGGCGGCTGGCTGGGCGCCGAGACCTTCGTGTCGTTCGACGACCAGGCCGTGAGGTTGCTGGACGCCCAGGGCCTGAGCGCGCGCCTCCCCGCGTGAGGCGGAATTTCGCGGGCTGAAACGGTCCCGATGCAAAGCGGGCCCGCCGTGGATGCGGCGAGCCCGTTTGGTCGAACCTCTATCGGAAGCGTTGAATCAGAACTCTTCCCACTCTTCCTTGACCGCAACGGCGGCCGAGCTGCGGCCCGGACGGACGGCGGTCTGCGGACGGGCGCGCGGCGGCGGCGCGGCGCGGTTTTCCGCCTGGGCCGCGCCACCGGCGGACACCTTGAACCGGCCCACCAGATTGGCGAGTTCGCTGGCCTCGCCCTTCAGGGCGTGGGTGGCGGCTGTGGCCTGCTCGACCATGGCCGCGTTCTGCTGAACCACCTGGTCCATCTGGTTCACGGCCTGATTGACCTCGTGCAGTCCCGTGGACTGCTCGGTGGCCGAGGCGGCGATCTCATTGACCAAGGCGTCGATCGAGGCGACCTGGGTGACGATGCGCTGCAGGGCCTCGCCCGTCTGGCCCACCAGGCTGACGCCCGTGCCGACCTGCTGGGTCGAGGTCGAGATCAGGACCTTGATCTCCTTGGCCGCGTCGGCCGAGCGCTGGGCGAGCGCCCGCACTTCCTGCGCCACGACCGCGAAGCCGCGACCCGCCTCACCCGCGCGAGCGGCTTCGACGCCGGCGTTCAGGGCCAGAAGGTTGGTCTGGAAAGCGATCTCGTCGATCACCCCGATGATGTTGCCGACCTTCTGCGAGGACCCCTCGATCTCGGTCATGGCGGCGACGGCCCGGCTGACGATCTCGCCCGAGCGCTGGGCGTCGGTGCGGGCGTTGGCCACCACCTCCGAGGCTTCCTTGGCGCCCGAGGCCGTCCGGCGGACCGTAGCGGTGATCTCGTCGAGGGCGGCGGCGGTTTCTTCCAGGCTGGCGGCCTGCTGCTCGGTGCGGCGCGACAGGTCATCAGAAGCCCGGGCAATCTCGTCCGCGCCGGCGCTGACGCCGCCGGTGGTGGCGGTGATCGCCTTCATGGCGTCCAGCACCCGTTCGGCGGCGGTGTTGAAATTGCTCTTCAGGCTCTCGGCCTTGGGCGAGAACGGTATCGTGATGCGGTGCGTCAGATCGCCCGAGGCCAGGCGATCCAGGGCCTCATTGAGGGCGGCGAAATTGGCCGCGTCGCTGCGGGCCACCTCGCTCTTCTCGTCCTCGTTGGCGGCGCGCTCGGTCTCGACGGCCTGGCGCTGATGGGCGGCGTCGGCCTCGATGCGGATCTTCTCGAGCGCGGCCTCCTTGAAGTGGCTGACGGCGGCGGCCATCTGGCCGATCTCGTCCTTGCGGCCGGCGGCCGGCACGGCCACCGAATGGTCGCCCGAGGCCAGGCGGCGCATCGCGCCGGTCATGGCGGCGACCGGGCCGGCGATGCCGCTGGTCAACAGCAGGCCGCTGGCCAGGGCGATGGCGGTGGTGACCAGGATGCCGATGGCCAGGGTCAGGGTCGAGGCGGTCGAGGCCTTCTTCTGGGCGGCCGCTTCGGCGGCGACCACGGCCTCGGAGTCGTCGACGATGGCCTGGATGGCGTTCTCGACCGGCTCGACGGCCTTGTCGGCGACGCCGTCATGCTTGACCAGATCGATGGCCTGCGGGCGGGTCAGGGGATCGCGGCCCAGGCTCAAGGCGGGCTCAATGGCCTGCGAGCGATAGTCGGCATAGGCGGCGTCAACGGCGGCGATGCGCGCCAGATCGGCCTCGTCGCCCTTGTTCAGCTCGCGCAGCTTGTCCAGCGCCGCTAGGAACTTGGGCTTGTGGGCCTCTTCTAGACGCTGGACGTAATACTCATCGCCCGACAGCAGGAAGCCCCGCAGCGAGTTTTCCTGTCGGGTCAGGCGGAAGGCTGCGGTGTCGGCGGCGCGCAACGACTGATAGGCCCGCTCGGTCCGCTCGACGGAACTGGTCAGGCTCAGCTTGTTGGCGTAGAGCGCTGCGCCCATCAGCATGATCGTGACCAGCATGACGGAAAACACCGTCATCAGCTTTTGCGGAATTCTCAGATCGCCGAACGACACAGCCAACTCCCGGATTGTGTGAGGGCGCCGTAAAGCCATAGAAATTACAGGGATTTAAGCCTGAATCCAGGGCAAGCGCCGAGCCTAGCCTTGCCCTGCAATCCGTTTCCACGGCATTAACGCTGCCGCAGCGTAATGTCGCACATCGGGCAGGTCAGCCGCTTTTTTGATCAGTGGGCCTCATCCCAGTTGAGCGCCGCGCGGGCTTCAACTGTCAGAGGCACGGAAATGGCCACCGCCGGCTCGGCGGCGCCTTCCATCACCCGACGCGCCACGGCGCAGGTCGCTTCGGCCTCGCCTTCGGGGGCTTCGAAGACCAGTTCATCGTGCACCTGCAGCAGCACCCTGGATGACAGGCCGGCCTCGACCAGGGCGCCCGGCATGCGGATCATCGCCCGGCGCATGACATCAGCCGCCGCGCCCTGGATCGGCGCATTGATCGCCGCACGCTCGGAGAACTGCCGCTGAGCCGCCGACTTGGCGTGGATGTCGGGGATGTTGATCTTGCGGCCGAAGATCGTGGTCACATAGCCATGCTCGCGCACGAAGGCCTTGGTGGCGTCCATATAGGCCTGGATGCCGGGGAAGCGCTCGAAATAGGTCTTGATATAGGCCCCGGCCTCGCCCTGGCCGATGCCCAGCTGGTTGGCCAGGCCGAACGCCGAGATGCCATAGACGATGCCGAAATTGATCGCCTTGGCCCGGCGGCGCACCTCGCTGGGCATGCCCTCGATCGGCACGCCGAACATTTCCGAGGCGGTCATGGCGTGGATGTCGAGGCCCTCCTGGAAGGCCTTTTTCAGCTGGGGGATGTCGCCGATATGGGCCAGCAGGCGCAGCTCGATCTGGCTGTAGTCGGCGCTGATCAGCAGTTTGCCCGGCGCGGCCACGAAGGCCTTGCGGATCTTGCGGCCCTCCTCGGTGCGGATCGGGATGTTCTGCAGGTTGGGATCCGACGACGACAGCCGTCCCGTCGTGGTCGCCGCCAGGGCGTAGGAGGTGTGGATGCGGTTCTCGCTGCCCGGCGCGATCGCCGCGATCAGGTTGTCGGTATAGGTGCCCTTGAGCTTGGACAGCTGGCGCCAGTCCAGCAGCACCCGCGGCAGCTCGTGCTCCAGGGCCAGGCTTTCCAGCACATCGCTGTCGGTCGACCACTGGCCGGTGGCGGTCTTCTTGCCGCCCTTCAGGGCCATCTCGCCAAACAGCACCTCGCCCACCTGTTTGGGGCTGCCCAGATTGAACGGATGGCCGACCAGTTTCTGGGCCTGGGCCTCGAACTCGGCCATGCGCATCGAGAACTCGTTGGACAGCCGGCGCAGGGTCTCGGGATCGACCCGGATGCCGTCGTTCTCCATCGCCGCCAGCACCGGCGGCAACGGACGCTCCAGCGTCTCATAGACCGTCAGCAGGCCCTTGGCGGCCAGTTGGGGCTTGAGGATGTTGTAGAGCCGCAGGGTGACGTCGGCGTCCTCGGCGGCATAGGCCGTGGCCTCAACCAGGCCCACATGCTTGAAGCTGATCTGGGCCTTGCCCGTGCCCGCCACCGACTTGAACGGGATCGGCTTGTGGCCCAGCCACAGCTCTGAAAGCTCGTCCATGCCGTGGCCGTGCAGTCCGGCCTCCAGCACATAGCTGATCAGCATGGTGTCATCGATCGGTCCGACCTGGACGCCGTAGCGCGACAGCACGGCGATATCGTACTTGCCGTTCTGGGCCACCTTCAGCACCGCCGGGTCTTCCAGCATCGGCCGCAACACGGCGATCGCCTGATCCAGCGGGATCTGCTCCAGACTGGCGGCGGTCTCGAAGGCCAGGCCCTCGGCCTTTTCCTCGTGGGCCAGCGGGATGTAGCAGGCCTCGCCCGGCGCCAGGGCCAGGGACACGCCGACCAGACCGGCGGTGGCCGAACCCAGGGCGTCGGTCTCGGTGTCGAAGGCGACAATGCCCTTGGCCGTGGCCCGGTCGACCCAGGCCTGCAGGGTGGCCAGGTCGCGCACGCAGACATAGGCGCTGGTGTCGATGGCCACAGGATCGCTGGCTGGAGCCGCCGCCGCCCGGGCTGCGGCTCCAGCATAGGACACGGTCGCCACCGGGGCGCCGGACGCGGCGCCCGGCCCTCGTTCACCCGGCGGGCGATCCAGGGTGCGCGGCGCGGCGGCGGCGCTGCCGTCCCCGACCCGGCGGGCCAGACTGCGGAACTCCATCGCCTCGAGGAAGGCCTGCAGAACCGCCTTGTCGGGCTCGCGCAGGGTCAGGTCAGCGATCGGTTCGGGCAGGGGCGTGTCGCAGTCCAGCTGCACCAGCTGGCGCGACAGGCGGATCTGGTCGGCGAAGTCGATCAGGGTCTCGCGGCGCTTGGGCTGCTTGATCTCGCCGGCCCGCGCCAGCAGGGTGTCGAGGTCGCCATATTCATTGATCAGTTGGGCGGCGGTCTTGATGCCGATGCCAGGAGCGCCGGGCACATTGTCGACGCTGTCGCCGCACAGGGCCTGAACATCGACCACCTTGTCGGGATAGACGCCGAACTTCTCGAACACCTGCTCGCGGTCGATACGCAGGCCCTTCATCGGGTCAAACATCGAGACGCCGTCGCCGACCAGCTGCATCAGGTCCTTGTCGGACGACACGATTACCGCCTCGCCGCCCATTTCGCGCACCCGGCAGGCATAGGCGGCGATCAGGTCATCGGCCTCATAGCCGGGCAGTTCGATGGCCGGCACGCCAAACGCCAGGGTCGCCTCGCGGACCAGCGGAAACTGCGGGATCAGGTCCTCGGGCGGCGGCGGGCGATGGGCCTTGTACTTGTCATAGAGCTTGTTGCGGAAGGTCTTTTCCGAGTGGTCCCAGATCACCGCCAGGTGGGTGGGCGTATCGCCCTGCATGTCGCGCAACAGCTTCCACAGCATGTTGCAGAAACCCTGCACCGCGCCCACCGGCAGGCCGTCGCTCTTGCGGGTCAGGGGCGGCAGGGCGTGATAGGCGCGGAACAGATAGGCCGAGCCGTCGACCAGGAACAGCCGCACGGCGGGGCCGTCTGCGGGCATGGTCGGGGCGGTAGCAGAATCGGCGGGCGCAGCGGTGTCGGTCATGGCCGGACCATAGGCTGGCGACCGGGCGGCGGGAAGACTTGGCGGGGGGTGGGAGGCCCTCCAATAGATCACCGTCATTCCCGCCCTTGTGGCGGGAACCCCTGTTTCAGCGGACACGTGAAGCGCCAGCGAAGTGCGCGCGCACTTCGCCCCTCCCGCACTTGCGGCGGTACGAGGGGTTCCCGCCACAAGGGCGGGAATGACGGGAGGTAGGGGATAGGGGACGCTCAATCCCCGCCTTTTCCAAAAAAGATGCGAGCCTGATCAATCGCTTGTAAAATAATCGATCGCGCCAATCCTCGGCGCTCAAACCTCCCGCATAATCACAGCTGTCCCTGTCGCAGGGGGAGGCGCCTGGATCCGGCCCAACAGCGGCGATGGGGATGGAGCTGAGCGGGGCCGCGCGGTCACGCGGCGAGGACGAAGGTGGTCTGTTCGTTGGATAGATCCGGGACCACCGGAGGGCTCGTCGGAGGAACAGCGCGGAGCAACAGGGCGAGGGATCGTAAACCCGCCTATCGCGCATCGTCGGGGGTCGAGACGGTTAGCCGATCGACCTTGGTGCGCGCCCGTACGGGGGCTCTTGGGTATCAGAGCTGAAAGACGCTCGCTTGGCCCAATCCTCACGCAAGAACAGCTTCTGCGAAGCGGACAGGTCGAGCCGAAACGCACAAACACACATCACGGTCATCCGGGTTCGCCCCGGCCGCTTCGCGCCTCCCCAACCCACTCAGTGGCCGATGCCGCGTGAGGCTGAGAGCCCGTGTCCGCCAGACTTGCCCCCTACGGGTCGCTTCGCGACCGTCTTCCCCCGGAGGGGGAAGATGAACCGCGCCGACCTCATCTTCCCCCTCCGGGGGAGGACGACCTGCGCAGCAGGTCAGGAGGGGGCGAGTGACGATCCATCCAACCCAGGAGAACACCCCATGCCCAAGTCCAAGCCACCCCGCAGCCGCTATCGCCCGCTTCGCCGCGTCAACAAGACGACCGAACGCGCGATGACGATGTATGACCGGCTGGAAGAGGTCACCGAACAGCTGCATCGGCAGATCGCGCCCTTTCTCGACCAGATCCCGGCGCGCGAGCGGACGCTGATGCTGACCCTGCTGGCCGACAATCGCGCCCAGATCGCCGGCGGCCGGGCCGACATTCTGCAGCCCAGCGCCACGCCCGTGCTGGACGAGCTGATCCGGCAGGACACCGAGCGTCGGCGGCGCGCGGCAAGCCGCTCATTGACTCCCCCGCCCCCGCCCGTATTTTCCGCCCGTTCGCGTGACTGGCGTTGAAGGTGGGCGACCACCGGGGAGCGTGAACCTCATCCGCCGCGCGCCTGGGCTCCCTTACCGTCTTGTTTCACCAGACCCGGAGTCCCGCCGTGCCCGCCGCCCCCGACTATCCGTCCGCCCCCGATCTCGTCATCCCCAAACGCGCCCTGCTGTCGGTCTCCGACAAGACCGGCCTGGTCGAGGCGGCGAAGGTCCTGCACGAGGCCGGCGTCGAGCTGGTCTCGACCGGCGGCACCAAGGCGGCCATCGCCGCGGCCGGCCTGCCGGTCAAGGACGTGTCGGACCTGACGGGCTTTCCCGAAATGATGGACGGCCGGGTCAAGACCCTGCACCCCATCGTGCATGGCGGGCTGCTGGGCGTGCGCGACGCCCCCGAACACGCCCAGGCCATGGCCGACCACGGCATCGGCGGCATCGATATCCTGTATGTGAACCTCTATCCGTTCGAGGCCACGGTCGCCAAGGGCGGGTCCTACGCCGAGTGCGTCGAGAACATCGACATCGGCGGCCCGGCCATGATCCGCTCGGCGGCCAAGAACCACGGCTATGTGGCGGTCTGCACCGACCCGGCCGACCTTGGCGAAGTGCTCGACGCCCTGAAGGCCGGCGGCACCACCCTGGCTCTTCGCCAGACCCTTGCGGCCCGCGCCTATGCCCGCACGGCGGCCTATGACGCGGCGATCTCGGCCTGGTTCGCCCAAGCCCTCGGCCAAGACTTCCCGGCCCGCAAGGCGATCGCCGGCGAGCTGCGCCAGGTGATGCGCTATGGCGAGAACCCGCACCAGAAGGCGGCCTTCTATGCCTTCCCGAGCCCCCGCGTCGGCGTGGCCACGGCCACCCAGCTGCAGGGCAAGGAGCTCAGCTACAACAACATCAACGACACCGACGCCGCCTTTGAGCTGATCGCCGAGTTCGATCCGGCCCAGGGTCCGGCCGTGGCGATCATCAAGCACGCCAACCCCTGCGGCGTGGCGGTGGGCGGCTCGCAGCGGCAAGCCTATGAGCGGGCCCTGGCCTGCGACCCGACCTCGGCCTTCGGCGGCATCGTCGCCGTCAATTCGCGCCTGACCCGCGAGGCCGCCCTGCAGATGGTCGAGATCTTCACCGAGGTGGTGATCGCCCCAGAAGCCGACGACGACGCCATCGCCGTGTTCGCGGCCAAGAAGAACCTGCGCCTGCTGGTGACCGGCGGCCTGCCCGACGCGCTGTCGACCGGCGATACGTTCAAGAGCGTGGCCGGCGGCTTCCTGGTGCAGTCGCGGGATGACGCGCGGATCACCGCTTCGGATCTGAAGATCGTGACCAAGCGCCAGCCGACCGACACCGAGGTCCGCGACATGCTGTTCGCCTTCACCGTCGGCAAGCACGTCAAGTCCAACGCCATCGTCTATGCCCGCGACGGCCAGACCCTGGGCGTGGGCGCCGGCCAGATGAACCGCAAGGACAGCGCCCGGATCGCGGCCCTGCGCGCCGCCGATTTCGGCCTCGACCTGCAGGGCTGCGCCTGCGCCTCGGAAGCCTTCTTCCCGTTCGCGGATGGCCTGATCCAGGCCGCCGAAGCCGGGGCCACGGCGATCATCCAGCCGGGCGGCTCGATGCGCGACGGCGAGGTGATCGAGGCCGCCGACCGGCTGGGCCTGACCATGGCCTTCACCGGCGTTCGGGTGTTCAGGCACTAGGATCCGGATGATGCAAAGCGCCACCTGGGGAACCAGGGTCATCGAGCACTCGCAGGTGTTCAAGCCTGACGGGCCCGGCCCTTTCCCGGTGGCGCTGATCCTGCACGGCTGCGGCGGCAAGACGCCGTTCCTGGAAGCCTATGCCCAGACGGCGGTCGAGGCGGGCTATGCCGCGATCGTCGTCGACTCGCTGAAGCCGCGCGGCATGTCGACCCTGGACGCCAAGCTGACGGTCTGCACCGGCGTGCGGCTGCATGGGCTGAAACGCGCCGCCGACCTGTTCGGGGTGATGGCCTGGCTGGAGGACCAGTCCTGGGCCGATCACGAGCGGATCTTCCTGGCCGGCTGGAGCCACGGCGGCTGGACGATCATGGACGGCTACGCGATCGGGGCCAATGCGGCCAGGGTTACGGGTCTGGTCGACGCCGATCCGGCCCGGCTGCGGGCCCGGGTCAGGGGCGCCCTGCTGGTCTATCCGTTCGCCGGCTATCCCGCCCTGACCACGCGCCACGGCTGGGGCGCCGGCGGCCCCCGGGTGTTTTCGGTGCTGGCCGGTCGCGACCAGGTGGTGGGCTGGAAGGCGCCCCAGCGCGCGCTGCAGCGGCTCACTCAGGACGGGCTGAGCGTCGACACCGTTTTTCACGCCGACGCCACCCACGCCTTCGACGACGACAAGGCCAATGACCCGCGCGCCAAGTACCGTCCGGACCTTCTGGCCCAGACGCGGGACTATTTCGGGCGGGCCCTGACGGAGACCCTGACCGACTAGACGCTCGCCGGGGCGGTCGATGCGCCGGCAAGGCGCCAGTTCAGGGTCTCACCGGCATGAAACGGCACCAGGCTCTCCGATCCCGGCGTCATTTTTTCGGGAACCGGACACGATTGAAGCTCCAGAACAATGACGCCCTCGTTGAGCGGCAGACCATAGAAGCGTGGGCCGTTTTCAGACGCAAAGGCTTCGAGATGGTCCAGCGCCCCCTCCTCGTCGAAGGTCTTGGCATAGCTTTCCATGGCAAAGGGCGCATTGAACACGCCCGCGCAGCCGCACGAGGATTCCTTGTCGCCAACGGCGTGCGGCGCAGAATCTGTGCCCAGGAAGAACTTGGCGGAACCGGACGTCGCCGCTCGGCGCAAGGCCAGCCTGTGGGTCTCGCGCTTGGCGACCGGCAGGCAATAGAAGTGGGGCCGGATCCCGCCATCGAACATGGCGTTGCGATTGATCGCCAGGTGGTGCGGCGTGATCGTCGCCGCCAGATTGGGGCCGCCGGCCTCCACGAACGACACGGCGTCGGCCGTCGTGATGTGCTCGAACACCACCTTGAGCGCCGGGAAATCCGCGATCAGCTTGGCGAGAATGCGCTCGATGAAGACGGCCTCACGGTCGAAGATATCGACCTCGCGATCGGTCACCTCGCCATGGATCAGCAGGGGCATGCCGATCCGCTGCATGACCTCCAGCACAGGCTGGATGTTGCGGATGTCGGTGACGCCATGGGCCGAATTGGTGGTGGCGTTCGCGGGGTAGAGCTTGCAGGCTGTGAAGACGCCTTCTGCAAAGCCGCGCTCGACTTCGCCTGCGTCGATGGTGTCGGTGAGATAGCAGGTCATCAGCGGCTCGAAGGCCAGGCCCGGCTCAACGGCGGCGAGGATGCGGTCGCGATAGCCCTTGGCGGCCGCGACCGTCGTGACCGGCGGACGGAGATTGGGCATGACGATAGCCCTTGCGAACTGCCTGGCCGTGAAATTGACGACGGAAGACAGCATGTCGCCGTCACGAAGGTGGACATGCCAGTCGTCGGGTCGGCGAAGGGTCAGGCGGCGCTGCGCCACGGGGTGGGAGCCGGCTTCGGTCACAGGCCTGTCTGGGATCGTCATTCATCGGCTCCTTGGCAGGCGTGGCTGGCGTCAGGACGCAGCGGTATTGGGCTTCGCGCTCTCATATCGCGTCAGCAAGTCCGCGAGCAATGCGTTTGGGAACCGACGGTTCTGAATGATGGCGTAGAAACTTTCCGTGAGCTGCGGGATCCGGCAGTGCTCGACCAGCACGCCGGATTCCAGCTCGTCACGAACGACGATCGGCGGCACCAGCGTCACGCCTTCGCGCTCGCGGGCCAGCAGGCGCAGCATCGCCATATCGTCGACTTCGGCCAGGATGATCGGCCGGATGCCCGCCAGATCGAGCAGAAGGTCGAACCCGACCCGGATGTCGCTGTCGAGGCTTGGCAGCAGAATGGGCTCGCTGCGCAGATCCTCCGGGAAGCGGAAGGGTGGCTTGCCGGGCCTGGGCCGGCCCACCAGGCTGACGGGCTGTTGGTTGAGCAGGTGATTGCGAAAGGGCGCGCGGGCGTCGCGCTGAGCGGCGCTGTTGGACAGAACCACGTCGATGGCGTGCGCTTCGAGCTGGGCGAGCAGGTCGCGTGTCGTGCCGGACCGCACGATCAACTCCACATCCGCGCGGCCGACCAGAGGGCGCAGGAACTCAAGCTGGAAGTTGCGCGACAGGGTCGTCAGCGCGCCGACCCTCAGTACCTGGGCGCTTGCGAGAGGCCGCCCTTCAAGGGTGCTCATCAACTCGTCCCCGGCCTGGAACACGGTGTCCGCATAGTCCAGCGAGATCTGACCCGCCTCGGTCAGGACGAGCCGCTTGCCGACACGCTCGAACAGGGCGTGCCCCATCTGGTGTTCGAGTTTCTGGATCTGCACCGAGAGCGCCGACTGCGACAGATTCAGGCGCTGGGCCGCTCGGGTGAGGCTGCCTTCATGCGCGACCGCCCAGAAATAGCGGAGATGGTTGAAGTTCAGGGATCTCATATCGTTCTATAAAACAGAACGATATTGCAGAAACAATGAATTTTCCGCACGCACCGGAACGATCTAACTCGGCGCCCGGCCCGCAACAGGCGGTGAGTGGGGAAAAACCAGTGCCAATCGATCTCCTGCCGTTTGCCGCGCCCCTGGCGCTTTTGATGTGCGCCGCCGTCGGCTTCATCACCCCTGGCCGCAGGCCTCGCATGCTGCCTCGGCTGGCTGAAGCCTCAGCCCTTGTCGCCCTGGTGGTCGCGGCGATCTCGGCGGGAGGGCTTGTCCTGTACGGGTCGGGGGACAGCCGCCTGATCGGGCTGCACGGCATCGGTCTGTCCCTCCGGCTCGACGCCGTGAGCGCCGTGATGTTCCTGCTGGTCTCGTTCATTGGCTGGGTCGTGGTGCGCTACACCGCCACCTATCTGGACGGCGAGGCGCGACAGGGCGCGTTCACCGGCTGGCTCTGCATGACGCTGGCCTCGGTGCTTCTCCTGGTGCTCTCGGGCAATTTGGTCCAGCTCGTTCTGGCGTGGATCGCGACGAGCGTCTTTCTGCACCGGCTGCTGCTGTTCTATCCGGAGCGCGTCGCCGCTCAGCGAGCTGCCGCCAAGAAGCTGGTCACCGCGCGCCTCGGCGATGCGGCCCTGATCATTGCGGCGGCGTTGCTGGCCCTGGCCTACGGCACAGCCGACATCGCGCAGATCCTGAGCAGCGCGCGCGCCGGGAACGGCGGCGGACTCGCGATCGCGGCGGCCGGCTTCCTCGCAGCGGCGGCCATTCTGAAATCGGCGCAGTTCCCCGTGCACGGCTGGTTGACCGAGGCGATGGAGACGCCGACGCCGGTGTCGGCGCTTCTGCACGCGGGCGTCATCAACGCCGGCGGGTTTCTGCTGATCCGCTTCGCTGACGTGATGTTGCTGGCCCCAGGCATTCTGGCAGTCCTGGTGGTGGTCGGCGGGTTCACTGCGCTCTTCGGCGGTCTGGTGATGCTGACCCAGCCTGCGGTGAAGACCTCGCTGGCCTGGTCGACGGTCGCCCAGATGGGCTTCATGATCCTGGAGTGCGGGCTCGCGCTCTTTCCGCTGGCCTTGCTGCACATCGTGGCTCACTCGCTCTACAAGGCCCATTCCTTCCTGGCTTCCGGCGGCGCGGTCGACCTGATCGCCGCCAATCGCAGGCCAGGTCCGGTGGCCATTCCAAAGGCCGGCGCCGTCGGGCGCGCCTTTCTTCTGGCCCTGGCGATCTATGCCGTGGTCGGGTTGGGCTTCGGGTTCGTGTTCCAGCACAAGTCGCCGCAAGCCATCGCCCTGGGCGCCATTCTGATCTTCGGCGTCGCCTACATGCTGGCGCAGGGCCTTGCTGACGCGGCGCCAAGGGCCCTGACCCGGCGCACAATCGTCTACGCCGTCGCCACCTCGGTCAGCTACTTCGCGCTTCAGGTCCTTGCCGTCTGGCTGACCTCTGGCGTCCTGCCCGCCGCCCCGGCGCCGGGGCCGCTGCAATGGGCGCTGATCATGCTCGCGGTCATCAGTTTCGGCCTCGTCGCCGTGGTCCAGGCGATGTTTCCGCTCTGGGCCTATCACCCGGCCGCCGCAGGGCTGCGCGTGCATCTCTCCAACGGCTTCTACGCCAACGCGGTGTTCGATCGGCTGCTCCGCGGCTGGCGTCTGCGCAAAGCAACTTGATCCGCCTGGAGGACAAAATGATGAATTCAGAGACTCCGATCATGCTCGACACCCCAAGGCTGGACGCCGCCGCTGATCGCGCCGCCCGGGCCATCCCTCCGGTCTGGCCACTGGCGTCTAGCGTTGCGGTCAATCCGTTCCTCGGCCAGACCGATGAGACCCTCGCCACAGTCGCCGCGCGGTTGGCGCGGGTGTCAGGCGTCGCGGTGACCATGCCCCGAAGCTGGTACCAGGAGCGGATCGCCAGCGGCGTCATCACCGACGGCGATCTGTCGGAGGCCTTGGCCAGCGCGCTGCAGACGCCGCGTCCTGCAAGCCTCGCCGCGCTCAAGTCAGCCGCCCATGTCTCGAAACCGACCGCCAGAGCGCTGCCGACGATCGCCGACCTCGCCGCCGAGGTGTCGGGAATCGACTGGCCAGGGTTGATCGCGGAGCGCTTCGGGGCGTGGGCGGCAGGATACTTCGATGAGGGCCAGGCGCTCTGGGCCGCCCCACGCGGTCGCGGCGCCTACGCCGCCTGGCGCGCCGTCGCCACCCATGATCTGACGCCCGAGATCGTCGGCCTGGCGGGTTTTGCCACCCGTGTTTCGGAAGCCCCGGAAACGGCTTCAGGCGCGATTGCGAGCGTGACGCAGCGGATCGCCATTCCGGCCGAGGCCCTGGAAACCTATTTCCACCAGATGCTGATGACACTGGGCGGCTGGGCGCAATATGCCCGCTACCGGCTCTGGCAGGCGGAGCTGGGCGGCGCTGAAGACCCAACCATAAGCGACTTTCTGGCTATCCGTCTGATCTGGGAAGCGGCCCTCCTCGAGCGATACGAGGCGAAGATCGCAGATCGCTGGGAGGCGATTGTCGCCCATCATGCGGAGCCTGTCAGAGCGACGGCCGACCATGTGGTGGACGCCATCCTGCAGGACGCTTTGGAGCGCTCGGCGCAGCGGGCCCTGGCTGATACGCTCGCGGCGCCGGGGACACTTGCGACGGGCAAACGACCCGCGCTCCAGGCCGCATTCTGCATCGATGTCCGGTCCGAGGTCTTTCGGCGGGCGCTGGAGTCGGTCAATCCGGATATCCAGACCCTGGGGTTCGCAGGGTTCTTCGGGCTGACGGCCTCCCATCGCCGCTTTGCATCCGATGTGCAGGAGCACCGGTTGCCCGTGCTGCTCAATCCGGGCCTGACCACGTGTTCTGGCGGCCCCGATAACGCCGAGGCGGACCACTCGGCGCGGTTCAAGGCTCGCGCGAAGCGGGCCTGGGGTCGCTTCAAGCTCGCCGCCGTCTCGTCCTTCGCCTTCGTCGAGGCGACGGGCCCGGTTTATGTCAGCAAACTCGTCAGCGATGCGTTGGGACTTCACGCCACGGCCGCGCCCCATGATCCCGCGCCCCGTCTTGATCCCGCTCTCGATCTGGCAACGCGGACCAAGACCGCCGAGACTGTGCTGCGGGCCATGTCGCTCACAAGCAACTTTGCGCGCCTGGTGCTTCTGGCCGGACACGGCGCGAACGTCGTCAACAACCCCCACGCTAGCGGCCTTCACTGCGGAGCCTGCGGCGGCTATTCCGGCGAGGTCAATGCGCGGCTGCTGGCGACGTTGCTCAATGACCCGGAGGTGCGCTCGGGCCTGTCATCGGAAGGGATCGAGATTCCAGCCGATACGCTGTTCCTCGGCGCTCTGCATGACACCACGACCGACGCTGTCACACTCTATGCGGACGATCATCCCTCGACGCCGCATCAGCACGATATCCGCCAGGCGGAGCTTTGCCTCGAGGCGGCAGGCGTTATTTCACGAGGCGAACGGGCGCTACGCCTGCCAAGAGCCGGGGGGGAGGGTCGCGTTAAGCATCGAAGCCGCGACTGGGCTGAGGTGCGGCCCGAATGGGCGTTGGCCGGTTGCAAGGCGTTCATTGCAGCGCCCCGTCGGCGGACGGCGGGCAAGACCCTTGAGGGACGCGCCTTCCTTCATGACTATGACTGGAAGATGGACCGTGACTTTGGCGTTCTGGAACTGATCCTGACGGCGCCCGTGGTCGTCGCGAGCTGGATCAGCCTGCAGTACTACGGATCCACTGTGGCGCCCGCCGTGTTCGGCGGCGGCAACAAGCTGTTGCACAACGTCACTGGCGGCATCGGCGTCGTCGAGGGGGCGGGCGGCGTGATGCGCGCCGGTCTCCCTTGGCAATCCGTGCATGACGGTGAGCGCTACGTGCATGAGCCGCTTCGCTTGTCTGTCTGCATCGAAGCGCCGCGCGAGGCGATGACCGAGATCCTCAAACGGCATGAGAGCGTTCGCTCGCTGTTTGACAATCGCTGGCTGCATCTCTTCGCCCTCGATGAGACCGGCAGGATGGCGTGGCGCTACGCTGGCGATCTGCAATGGACCGCGATGAACGTCGGGCCCGATCCGGCCATTCCTCTGAAGATGGCGGTCTGACTTGTAAAACGCGTCGGCTCTCACCTGCCTTGGCTGAGATCGGAGACCATCCACATCCTGCGCGCAGCGTTCGCTGAAGCCCGCAACCCGGTCATGCCCTTCTCAGCGAGGAAGGGCATGACCGGGTTGGCGCACCTGGCGCTGAGGGCTTTGAACATTCTGCGACCTGACTGAATCGTCAGAGTCTCCCATGCGGCTCCCCCGACGGCTCAGGAAAGTCTCTAGGCTCCCGCACTGCTCCGCAGGATCGGGGTCGGACCGCGATAGAGCCGGCGCCAGAACCACTCCAGCGGGCCCATGCTGAATCGGTCCATCCACCACTTCGACCACAGAATCTGGACGATCCAGATGGCCACGACGATCAGGGCCAGGCCGGGCCGGTCGACCTTGCCATGCAGGCTCAGGCCCCGGCCGCCGTAGAAGATCGCCGTCATGATGAACGACTGGGCCAGATAGTTGGTGAAGGCCATCTGGCCGACGGGGGCGAGGATTTCGGGGATCTTCTTCCAGAAGCCCGCCGACCGCGAGGCGAACACCACCAGGCTGACATAGGCCAGGGTGGTCAGGGGCGCGGTGGCCATCTGGACGACGCCGGCGATCATGCCCAGCGGCCTGGGCAGGCCGGTCAGGGCGACGGTGATGAACAGCGCGCCGGTGACCGCCAGGGCCAGCAGGCCGACGACGGTGAGGATCGCATAGGTCTTCTTCGAGGCCTCGCCGGTGAAGACGCCGGTCTTGAAGCAGCCTAGGCCGACCAGCATCAGGCTGCCCGTCATCATGACGATGACCGGCTCGCCGGCCAGCAGCGGCAGGCGGTCCTTGGCGTTCTGGATCAGCGACTGCATGAACGTGCCGGCGTACTGAGCGGCGGCGGCGCTGTTCGTGGCGGCTTCCTTGGCGGCCTGGGCCGCTTCTTCGGCCGCATCGTGCGGCATCAGCATCGAGGCGACCATGCCGGCGGCCATCAGCAGCGAGAAGCCGATCCAGATGCCGATCCCAACCTTGAACAACCGCTTGGGCGCCCAGGAGCGGGCAAACATCACCAGAAAGCCGGCCAGGGCGTAGCTGAGCAAAACGTCGCCAAACCAGATGGCGAAGCCGTGCAGCAGACCAAAGACCACCATCCACATCAGGCGCTTGCGCAGGGTCGCGCCGCGCTCGGTCTCGGACCGCTCGCCACCGACCAGGAAAATCGAGACGCCGAACAGCATGGCGAACAGGGTGACGAACTTGCGCTGAAACAGCCACTGGGTGGCGACCCAGACCGAGACCGTGTCCGCCCCGGTCCCGTGCGGCCAGTGGCGCACCGACTCTGCCAGGCCCGCCGTGACGGCGAAGTCCGGCGCGTTGCACAGCAGGATGCCCAGCACCCCCAGACCCCGCAGGGAGTCCAGCAGGACGATGCGATTCTTGACCATGTGCCCCCCAAGGCATTGTGGCGCGAGCCTAGTCCGACCAGGGCCCGCGCCACAACCTTCGCGTCAGGCGCGCCTAACCCGCGTTGGCCAATTCGCGCAGCGCGGCATTGGCGATGGTCAGCTTGGCGAAGGTCCAGCCACCGCCGGCGTTCTCGATATCCTCCACCGTACGCTTGGCCGAGCGGACAGGACCCATACGCAGGGCGGCCCAAGAGGTCACCGCCGCCTTGGCTGACAGCTCGTCCTCGCCGGCCTGGGCGCTGGCCGAGAACTTCAGCACCGCCTGGGTGATGGACGTCTGCTCGCTGAGCAGGTCCTCGATCAGGCGGCGCACAGCCAGGCGCTCGAAGGCGTCGCCGCCGACGAACGAGCCCGCCGCGCCGCGCAACCGGTCAAAGCCGAAGGCCGCCCCGGTCTGGTGATAGAGGCGCGCCACGTTCTTGACGGTCCAGCTGGAGGCGCTGGCAAGGTCGACGAGATCGGCGGCGATGGTCAGGGGCTGCAGCGCCGCCACGCCCTGGGCCAGGGCTTCCGGCGCGCCGTCGGCGACATAGGCCTTCACCCGCTTGGCGACAGCCTTCTGTTCAAACGCAGAGAGCACGGCAGGAGTCATGGCCCGCAGTTCAGAGACCGAAGGGCCGTAGCTCTCGACCAGCGCCTCTACCTTGGTCTTGTCGCGGAATGCGCGCCTGGCCAGCCAGAAGGTCAGGCTGCGCAGCGCGTAGGACAGAGCCTTGTAGAGCGCCGTCTGGCCCTCCGCGGAGGCGTGGTTGTCCAAGGCCGAAACCTGATCCCACAGCGCGTCGATCCCGAGGATCTCGCGCGCCGCCGTGAACCCGGTGATCAGGGCGTCGGTGTCGCAACCGGCGGCGGCCTTAAGGCGGGTCGCGAAGGTCGGGCCGCACATGTTGACCATCTGATTGCCGACCACCGTGGCGATGATCTCGCGCTTCAGCCGGTGCGTCTGCATCTGGGCGGCATAGCGGTCGAGGCCCTTGGGGAAGTAGCCCCGCAGAGTCTTTTCGAACCACGGATCGTCAGGGGCGTCGGAGGCCACGATCTCATCGAACAGGTCCAGCTTGCCATAGGCCAGCAGCACCGCCAGCTCCGGTCGGGTCAGACCCTTGCCGGCCTGCTTGCGCTCGAGGAGAGTCGTATTGGTCGGCAGACCTTCGACCTTGCGGTCCAGGCGCCCGCGACTTTCCAGATCGACCATATAGCGGATCTGGGGGTCGACCTCGCTGGTGGCGTCGCTTTCCAGCAGGGTCAGCGCGAGGGTCTGATCGTAATTATGCTCCAGCACGTGATGGGCGACGTCGTCGGTCATGGAGGCCAGCAGCGTGTTACGGCTGGGACGATCCAGCTCACCGCCTCGCTCCAGCAGGCCCGTGAGGATCTTGATGTTGACCTCATGGTCGGAACTGTCGACGCCGGCCGAGTTGTCGATGGCGTCGGTGTTGATGTGCCCCCCGGCGGTGGCGAATTCGATGCGGCCGGCCTGGGTCAGGCCCAGATTGGCGCCCTCGCCCACCACCTTGACCCGCAGGTCCGCGCCATTGACGCGTACGGCGTCATTGGCCTTGTCGCCGGCGTCGGCGTTGCTCTCGCCCTGGGCCTTCACATAGGTGCCGATGCCGCCGAGATAGAGCAGCTCGGCCCTGGACTTCAGGATCGCGGTCATCAGTTCGGCCGGTGAGACGGCCTCGGCCTTGATCTCGAACAGGGCGCGGACTTCCGGCGACAGGGGAATGCTCTTGAGGCTGCGGGCGAAGACGCCGCCGCCGGCCGAGATCTTGCTGCGGTCATAGTCGTCCCACGAGGAGCGCGGCAGCTTGAACATCCGGTCGCGTTCCACCCACGAGGATGCGGTGTCCGGATCGGGATCGAGGAAGATGTGCCGGTGATCGAAGGCGGCCAGTAGCTTGGTTTGCTTCGACAGCAGCATGCCGTTGCCGAACACGTCGCCGCTCATGTCGCCGACGCCCACGACGGTGAAGGGCTGGGTCTGGATGTCCTTGCCCATCTCGCGGAAGTGGCGCTTGACCGCCTCCCAGGCGCCGCGGGCGGTGATGCCCATGACCTTGTGGTCGTAGCCGACCGAACCGCCAGAGGCGAAGGCGTCGCCCAGCCAGAAGCCGTAGTCCTCGGCCACGCCATTGGCGATGTCGGAGAAGGTCGCCGTGCCCTTGTCGGCGGCGACGACCAGATAGGGGTCCTCGCCGTCGTGCACGACCACCGAGACCGGCGGCACGACCCTGTTGTCGGCGTCGATATTGTCGGTGATGTCGAGCAGGCCCGACAGGAAGGTCTTGTAGGCGCGGATCGCCTCGGCCTGGACCGCGTCGCGATCACCGCCGCGCGGCAACTGCTTGGGATAGAAGCCGCCCTTGGAGCCGACCGGCACGATCACCGCGTTCTTGACCTGCTGAGCCTTGACCAGTCCCAGCACCTCGGTGCGGAAGTCGTCGCGGCGATCGGACCAGCGCAGGCCGCCGCGCGCCACGGGGCCAAAGCGCAGGTGCACGCCCTCGATGTGCGGGGCCGAGATGAAGATCTCGCGATAGGGCTTGGGGGCCGGCAGGTCTTCCAGCTCGCGCGAGGCGATCTTGAAGCTGATATATGGCTTGGGCTGACCATCTTCGGCGGGTTGATAGAAGTTGGTCCGCAGGATCGCGCCGACCAGGGCGGCGATCCGGCGCAGCACGCGGTCGGCGTCGAGGCTCTCGACAGCCTGCAGAGCCTCGCCGATCTTGGCCTCGACGGCCTTGGCCTGTTCCCGCCGGTCCTTGAGATCTGCCAGGACGGCAGGGTCGAACTTGGTCTGGAACAGGTCGAGAATCAGACGGGCGACGCCGGGATGATCGGCCAGGGCCTGCTCCTGCACACCCTGGCTGGGATCGAGACCCGATTGCTGACGATAACGGGCCAGGGCGCGGATCAGGGCCGCTTCGCGCCAGCCGATGCCCAACTCCAGCACCAGCCGGTTGAAGCCGTCGCTCTCGGCGCGGCCCGTCCAGATGGCGACGAAGGCGGCCTCGAAGGCCAGCTTGACGTCGGCGAAGGTCAAGTGTTCGCCCTGCTCGTCGGCCAGAACGAACTCATGCACCCAGACGGGCGCGCGCGCGCCGCCGTCGGAGGTCGGCGAAACCTTATGGCCGTCCTCGATCAGCGCCTTGAGGCCCATGTGCTCGAGGATGGGCAGAACGTCGGCCAGGGGCGCTGCGGCGCCGGGGCGATAGAGCTTGAAGCGGAAGGTCGTCGCGCTGTCGTCGGGACGACGGAAGGCGCGCACGCGAACCGCCTCGCCTTCGGCCAGGGCGTCGACGACCTCGATGTCGGCCAGGGCCTCGGCGGCGTCATACTGGTCGCGATAGCCGGGCGGGAAGGCGCCGGCGTAACGGGCGAGGGTCTCGGCGACCCGCCCCGGGGCGCCGCCGTCACGGATCGCCGCCTCGAAGCGGTCCTCCCAGGTGCGGGCGGTCTCGGCGATGGCGGCTTCAAGCTGAGCCATGTCCGGCTCGTAGTGATCGCCCGGCGTGACGCCGACAATGAAATGAACCCGCGCCAGCGGCGCGTCGGAGAAGCTGGGATAGTAGGCAGAGACCCGGCCGCCGAAGGCCTCGGCCAGCAGCTTGCCGGCCCGTTCGCGGACGCCAGAATCGTAACGCTCCCGCGGCACGAACAGCAGGGCCGAGATGAAGCGGTCGAAGGGGTCGCGGCGGGTGAACAGCCGTACGCGGGGTCGATCATAGAGGTGCAGAACCCCCAACGCCATGCTCAGCAGCTGGTCGGTATCGGTCTGGAACAGCTCGTCGCGGGGCCAGGTCTCCAGGATGTTTCGCAGGCGCTTGCCGTTGTGGCTGTCAGGATCCTTGCTGGCGCTGTCCAGAACGTGCGCCACCTTGCGACGGATCAGCGGCACGTCATGAGCCGGGGTCTCGTAGGCTTCGGCGGTGAACAGGCCGACGAAGCGGACCTCGCCGGAGGGCTTGCCGTCGGCGCCGTACCGGCGCACCCCGACATAGTCCATATAGCCGCGCCGGTGGACACGCGAGCGCAGGTTGGACTTGGCCACCACGATCGGGTCGCCGATCTCGATATGGCTGAGGACCTGACGCGACAGGATGGCCGGCTCGCTGCCCCGGCGCAGCACGGTGCGGACCTCGTCGCGCAGGACGCCCAGATTGCCCTCCGGCCGATCCAGGGGCTCCTCGGCCGCATAGCCGCCGTCGCTCGTGCGGGGATAGTCGTAGACCCGGGCGCCGAGAAACACGAAATGGTCGTCGGCCAGCCAGTCGAGGAAATCCATGTCCTCGGCCCGGGCCTCCGCCGGAATGGCGACCTTGGTGTCGCGCAGCTCAAGGATCGTGCGGCGCATCAGGCCGCGCATGGCCTCGAAGTCCTGCACGGCCAGGCGAACATCAGCCAGGGCCTCGCCCACAGCCTGGATCAGAGCCGCCTCGCGGTCCTCGCCGACGGAAGCCAGATAGATCTGGATCATCGAGCGGCGCTGGCCGCCAACCTCGACCACCGGATGGAACATGGCCCGGACCTGAAAGCCCGCCTCGGCCACCGCGCCCATGATGCTGTCGACCAGAAAGGGTCGGTCCTGCTGGACGATCTCGAGGAGGTCGCCGCGCAGGTAGGTCCCGTCGGGCTTGCGCGCCTGACGCAGACGGATGGCCGGCTCTGCTACATCGGTCACCTCCTGACCGAAGCGCCAGAAATCGGCAAGGGCGCGAGCGGTATCGCCGGCGTCGAACCCCGGCATTTCGTCGGCCGACCAGTCGTCCTGAGCCTGAGCGAGGAAATGAGCCGCCTGAGCCGGCAGCGCATCGGCGGCATGACCCAAAGCCTGGGCGAAAGCCGTCAACAACTGGCCGCCCGCCATTGAAGCCTGGGGGTCATTTTTTGCACCGACCATGGGATTTCCTCGCGAATTTTTGGCGACAACCTAGACTTTTCGGGGTGTGATTCAACCAGGACATCGAAAACCCGCCATGGATCTTGCGGATTTCGAACGCGCTGGGAATGTCGGGAGAAAACGGAAGCGCCGCCGGTGGGGGAAACCGGCGGCGCAGACCCGCCCGGGGGGAGCGGGCGGGCATTTTCCGCTTCGGACGCGCCGGAGAACCAGGCTGCGTCGGGCGGGGGTCCGACCGGGGGGTGTCGGACCGAACAGAGATAGGCGCCGCGTTCAGGATTTTAAGTCCCCCTTGGCGACTTTCTGTCGGGCGGCCGACCTTGGCGTCTCAGCCTCCGACGCCTCTCCGCCCGAGGTTACACTCGCCCCCTGCGGATCACCGTCTTCGGACAGCAAGATGGCGATCCAGCGCGAGCCGTCAAACTGGGCCAGGATCACCATGAAGGCCACCGTCAGCGGGGTCGACAGGAACATGCCGGGCACACCCCACAGGGCGCCCCAGACCGCCAGGGACAACAACACCACGGTCGGGTCCATGTTCAGGCTGTCGCCCTGCATGCGGGGCAAGACGATGTTGCCGACCACGAAATAGATCGCCTGCAGGGCCACAAAAAGGATCGTCGCCGGCAGGAAGCTGTCGGGAAACTGCACGATGGCGAACAGCGGTGGCAAGAAGCAGCCAATGGCGCCGCCCAGGATCGGGATGTAGCTGGCGAGGAAAATCAGGAAGGCCCAGAAGAAGGCGTTGTCGAGCCCCAGCAGCGCCATCACCAGCCAGGCGCCGACCGCGATCATCAGGCCCGTGACCGTCTGGATCCACAGATACTGCTCCACGCCGTCGCGGATGCGGTGGAACAGCACCATCGCCTTGTCCCGCTCGCCGCCCTGCGGAAACAGGGCCACGATCTTGCGGTTGAAGCCCCGGCGCGAGGCGATGATAAAGCCCAGATAGATCAGAACGAGCACGGCGCTGGAGGCAAAGTTCTGCAGGCTCTGGGCCGCAGCGCCGATAAAGCGTTGCGGATCGAGCTGGGTGATCAGGTCACTCAAGGTCGGCGCGACATGGATGCCGACCGCGTGGGCCAGCCTGGCGATCACGTCATTGAGCCTGGGCGCATAGTCCTTCAGCTGGTCGACAAAGCTGGCGCTGTTTTCGGCCACCACCCACACCGAAAGACCGAAGAGCAGGGTCAACAGGACGATCGCAGTCGGCAGGGCCACGCGCTTGGGGAAGCGCGCCTTGATGGTCAGCACCCGCGAAAAGCTGTCGATCATCACCGCCAGGAAGACCGCCAGGGCCAGGGGCGAAAGGATGTCGCGCATCCACAGCAGCGCCGCGCCGCCCGCGATGACCGCCAGGAAGACCACGGCGTTGCGAGTGGCGGCGGACGACGAAACGGTCATTCAAGAACTCCTGGAGATCGTAACACTTTGCCTACCGCGATTGGCGCGGCGCAAGGGCGCGGTTAGGGTCAGTGCTCAAGTTTGGAGGATGTTGCATATGACCTTGTCGATTGGTGAAGGCGAAATCCTGATCGGGCTGGGCGAGGGTCCGGTGACCCAGCGACTGGATCGCTCCAATCGGCACGGCGTCGTGGCGGGCGCGACCGGCACCGGCAAGACGGTGACCCTTCAGATCATGGCCCAGGCGTTTTCGGACGCCGGCGTCCCTGTGTTCGCCGCAGACGTTAAGGGGGATCTTTCGGGCATCGCCCTGGCCGGGACGCCCAACGAGAAGATGCTGGCCCGCGCCGCCTCAATGGATCTGACCCTGACCCCGGCCGCCCCGCCGACCGTGTTCTGGGACCTGTTCGGCCAGAAGGGTCATCCGATCCGCACGACGATCTCGGAGATGGGTCCCGTACTGCTGGCGCGCCTGCTGGAGCTCAATGATGTTCAGGAAGGCGTCCTGACCATCGTCTTCCACGTCGCCGACAAGGACGGCCTGCTGCTGCTGGACCTGAAGGACCTGCAGGCCGGCTTGAAATATGTCGCCGACAACGCCGCCGACATCGGGACGCTCTATGGCAATGTCTCACCTGCGACGGTGGGCGCGATCCAGCGCAAGCTGCTGACCCTGCAGAGCCAGGGCGCTGACAATTTCTTCGGCGAGCCGGCTCTGAAGCTCGCCGACATCATGCGCACCGACGTCGCTGGACGCGGCTACGTGAACCTGCTGGCCGCCGACAGGCTGATCCAGTCACCCAAGCTCTATTCGACCTTCCTGCTGTGGCTGCTGTCGGAACTGTTCGAGGAACTGCCTGAGCTGGGCGATGTGGACAAACCCCGCCTGGTGTTCTTCTTCGACGAGGCTCACCTGCTGTTCAACGACGCGCCCAAGCCCCTGCTGGAGAAGATCGAGCAGGTCGTGCGCCTGATCCGTTCCAAGGGCGTGGGAATCTATTTCGTCACCCAGAACCCGGCCGACATTCCTGACGCAGTCCTCGGCCAGCTGGGGGCGCGTATCCAGCATGCCCTGCGCGCCTACACGCCCGCCGACCAGAAGGGTCTGAAGGCCGCCGCCCAGTCGTTCCGGGTCAATCCCTCCTTCGACACGGCCGAGACCATTCAGGGCCTGGGCGTCGGTGAGGCCCTGGTCTCGACCCTAGACGCCAAGGGCGCGCCCTGCGTCGTGCAGAAGACCATGATCCGCCCGCCCGCTTCGCGCCTGGGTCCGCTGACGCCGGAGGAGCGCACCGCGCTGATCGCCAGGAGCCCGGTGGCCGGCCTCTATGACACCGCCCAGGATCGCGGCTCGGCCTATGAGGTCCTGCAGGGCCGAGCCCAGGACGCCCTTCGCCAGACCGACGCCGCCCAGGACGCGGCCGAGGCGGAGAAGGTCCGGATCGCTGAAGAAAAGGTTCGGGCCCGGGAAGAGGCGCGCGAGACGCGAGCCGCCCCTCGCCCCCGCGCTTCAAATCGCCAGGGCATGGCCGAGACCTTCGCAAAGTCGCTGCTGCGCACCGTCGCCAGTCAGGCCGGCCGCGAGATCATGCGGGGCCTGCTTGGGGGTCTGAAGCGCGGTCGCTGATCGGTCTCAGGCGGCGGAACGCCTGGCGCGCTTGGGCGCCTGGGCGGCGACCGGGGCCGGGGCCACCTTGGTCCAGGCGTCGAGGGTGTGCAGCGGTCCCGGCCGACCGATGGCGTAACCCTGCAGCTCGGCGCAGTCCTCGCTGCGCAGGAAGTTGATCTGCTCCTGAGTCTCCACGCCCTCGGCGACGACCGGAATCTCCAGGCTGCGACCCAGGCCCAGGACAGCGCGGACAATCACGGTCGCGCGGTCATGACGGTGGATGTTCTCGACGAAGCTCTTGTCGATCTTGATCTTGTCGAACGGGAACGACTGCAGCGTGGACAGCGAAGAGAAGCCTGTGCCGAAATCATCCATGGCGATGCGAACGCCCAGCGCCTTGAGCCGGCGCAGGTTGTCGAGCGCCCGCTGATAGTCCTTGAACAGCGCGCTCTCGGTAATTTCCAGCTCCAGCCGGTGGGGCGAAAGGCCGGTGGCGATCAGCACCTCGTGCACCAGGGTCGGCAGGGCGGGGTTGTTCAGCTGCAGCGGCGAGAGGTTGACCGCGATGCGCAGCGGCTTCTCCCAGGCGGCGGCGTCGGCGCAGGCGCGACGCAGGACCCATTCGCCCAGCGGGGCGATCAGGCCGTTCTCTTCGGCCACAGGAATGAAATCGAGCGGCGGGATCATGCCGCGGGTCGGATGCTGCCAGCGGACCAGGGCTTCGAAACCGCAAACCTCGCCATCGGAAGCCCGGGCCAGAGGCTGGTAGTAGACCACCAGTTCGCCGTCGGCGATGCCCTGCTTCAGATCGCGGGCAAGGGCGCGGCGCTCGCGGATCGACTCGTCCATCTCGCGCTTGAAGAAGCGATAGATCCCGCGACCGCCTTCCTTGGCGCGATACAGCGCCATGTCGGCATTGGCCATCAGTGACTCTGTCGTGCGGCCGTCGTCGGGGTAGAGGCTGACACCCAGGCTGGCGCCCATGGCCAGGTCCTGACCTTCGAACATGACCGGGGTCGCCAGAACGTCCAGAAGTCGGCCCGAGAGCTCGGCGGCGGCTGTCGGTTGGTCGCCCGCCCCCACCTGCACAACCATGAACTCGTCGCCGCCCAGCCGTGCGGCGAAGGAGGGCGCCGAGATGGAATCCTGCAGACGACGGGCTGTCTCAACGAGCAAGGCGTCGCCCGCCGGGTGACCATGCTGGTCGTTGGCTTCCTTGAAATGATCGAGGTCGATACAGATCACCGACAGGGTCTCCCCCGAGGCCTCAACGCGCTCTATGGCGGCGGCCAGGCGGGTCTGCAGTGAGTTGCGATTGGGCAAACCGGTCAGGCCGTCATGTTCGGCCAGATAGCGGATCTTCTCTTCGGCCGAGCGGCGTTCGCGCAGGTCACGGACCGCCAGCACGGTAAGACCTGAGGTCTCCGTGCGGGCGCCGTCGTCCATCAGACGCGAGAACACCTCGACGGGAATTTCGCGGCCGCCTTCGAGCGGTTGCAGAAAGCCTTCGCGGCGCACGCCGTCGCGGGAGGCCTCGTCGCCGTCGAAGGTGAGGATCGCTTCGAACAGGGGCTTGCCCTTGATCTCTTCAAGCGGCGCCCCGACCAGCTCGCAGAAGGCGGCGTTGGCGTCGTTGATACGGCCGTCCTGGACGACCACGATGCCCTCATAGGCGGCGTTGGCCATGCGGCGGATGCGTTCGAGGGCCGAGCGTGTGGTCTGGGATTCGATCGCGACGGCGCCGAGCCCGCCCAGGATGATCAGGCCGGTGATGCTGGTGACGGCAAGGGTCAGGAAGCCGCCCGAAAGCAGTTGCTCGGGGACCACGATCGAAGTGTCGGGCACAATGGTGATGGCGCCCATGCCGGTGAAATGCAGGGCGCAGACGCCCAGGGTCAGTATGGCGCCGCCCAGAATCTGTTTGCCGATGCTGCGAGCGCGGCCCGCGAGGATCAAAGCGGCCGTAGAGCCGGCTACGCCAAACAGCACCGAGGCGCCGACCGTCGCATGTTCCCAGACAATGTGGCCCTGGGTCACGAAGGCGGTCATCCCGGTATAGTGCATGGAGGCGACGCCCATGCCGAGGATCAGGCCGCCGGCCATGTCATTGGTGCGCGTGCGCTGCGCCGAGGCGACGACAAAGCCCGAGCCGATGAACAGGACGGCGATCATCAGGGACAAAAGGGTGCCGGTCGGGCTGTAGCCCGTTTTCAGACCGGGGTCGTAGGCGACCATACCGATGAAATGGGTGGCCCAGACCCCCGACCCGCACACCAGGCCGGTGAGCAGCAGCCAGGCCGCTCTGACGAGCCCCTTGGCGCCGCGCATGCGTGAGTAAAGTCTGAACGCGGTGAAGCAGGCGGCGAAACAAACGACCGCCGCCACGCCGACCAACCGATAGTCATGCTCGGTCGTCAGACAGGCCAAAACCTTCAACACACGCGGTTCCCCCGGATCACAGCCCTCAGACGATACCGGGAGAGTTACAAATAAACTCTTTCAACGCGCGGTCGTGCGACAATTGGCCAAGATCCCGCCGGATCAAGGGCTGGATCATCCCTGATCAACCTTCACCGACCGGCGGCGGCCTGGGTCTGGTGCCAGCGCCAGGCGCTTGCAAGGATCACGTCGAGATCGCGCGACGGGGTCCAGCCCAGCTCGGCGCGAGCCTTGGCGTTGTCGCCGACCAGGATGGGCGCATCGCCCGAGCGGCGCGCGGCGATCTGCACAGGCAGGGGCTTGCCGGTGGCGCGCTCCACGCCGGCGATCAGCTCCTTGACCGTCGTGCCATGGCCGGTGCCGAGATTGTAGCTGGTGCTCGGCGCGCCATCCAGCAGGCGGTTCAGCGCGGCGAGGTGGGCGTCGGCCAAGTCCAGCACGTGGACATAGTCGCGCACGGCGGTGCCGTCGCGGGTGTCGTAGTCGTCGCCAAAGATCGTGAAATGCGGCCGCTGCCCCAGAGCCACCTGGATCGCCAACGGAATGGCATGGGTCTCGGGCTCGTGCCACTCGCCGATCCGGCCGTCGGGATCGGCGCCGGCGGCGTTGAAATAGCGCAGCACCGTGCTGCGGAAGCCGACATAGCGGCCGTAGTCGGCCAGGGCCTGCTCGACCATCAGCTTGCTGCGGCCATAGGGATTGAGCGGGTTCTGCGGATGGGTCTCGTCCATCGGCACCCTCACCGGATCGCCGAAGGTGGCGCAGGTCGAGGAAAACACCATGGCCTCGACGCCGGCCCGGCGGGCGGCCTCGATCAGGTTGATCGTGCCGGCCACGTTGTTGTCGAAGAAGGCGCCGGGATCCTTGACCGACTCCCCGACCTCGATCCGGGCGGCGAAATGCATGACGGCGACGGGCCTGTGGGCGGCGAACACCGCGTCCAGCCTGGCGGGGTCGCGAATGTCGCCGATTTCCAGCGGCCCCCACTGGACGTGCTCGCTGTGGCCGTTGGAGAGGTCGTCGAACACCACGGGGCTGAAGCCCGCCGCCGCCAGGGCCAGGCAGGTGTGGGAGCCGACATAGCCAGCGCCCCCGGCCACCAGAACGGTTTGCATGAAATTCCCCTCGCGATGCAGGCCTCTGGCTATCGGCTTTAGGTCAGGGGTGGAAGACCGGTGTGACCCACCGAGACGTTCGTCATGATGTTGTCATGGGTTGAGCGTCTAGGGCAGACGGCTTGCCTCGGCGCCACGATTGCTGGATTAGGCACAAGCGTCGCCCGTCGGGCGATGATCAATCGGATCAGGGTGTTTCGATGCGCGTAGCGATGATTGGCACGGGTTATGTGGGCCTGGTGTCGGGGGCGTGTTTCGCCGACTTCGGTCACGTGGTGACGTGCATCGACAAGGATCCGAGCAAGATCGAGCGGCTGGAAAAGGGCGAGATCCCGATCTTCGAGCCCGGTCTGGATGACCTGGTCGCCCGCAACGTTCGCGAGGGCCGCCTGTTCTTTACCCTGGAAGGCGCCGAGGCGATCAAGAACGCCGACGCGGTGTTCATCGCCGTGGGCACCCCCACCCGTCGCGGCGACGGCCATGCCGACCTGTCCTATGTCTACGCCGCCGCCGAAGAGATCGCCGGCCTGATCGACGGCTTCACCGTCATCGTCACCAAGTCGACCGTGCCGGTGGGCACCGGCGACGAGGTCGAGGCGATCATCAAGCGCGTTCGCCCCGACGCCCAGTTCGCCGTGGTCTCCAATCCCGAGTTCCTGCGCGAAGGCGCGGCCATCGAGGACTTCAAGCGCCCGGACCGCGTGGTGGTCGGCACTGAGGATGAGCGCGCCCAGGCGGTGATGCGCGACCTTTATCGCCCGCTGAGCCTGAACGAGACGCCGATCGTCTTCACCGGCCGCCGCACCAGCGAGCTGATCAAGTACGCCGCCAACGCGTTCCTGGCGATGAAGATCACCTTCATCAACGAGATGGCCGACCTCTGCGAAAAGGTCGGGGCCGACGTGCAGCAGGTGGCCAAGGGCATTGGCCTGGACAAGCGCATCGGCGGCAAGTTCCTCAATGCCGGTCCCGGCTATGGCGGCAGCTGTTTCCCGAAGGACACCATCGCTCTGGTCCGCACAGCCCAGCATTATGGCGCGCCGGTCAAGCTCATCGAGACCACGGTGGCGGTCAACGACGCGCGCAAGAAGGCCATGGCCACCAAGGTCGCCGACGCCCTCGGCTTGAGCGATCTGACCGGCAAGACGATCGGGGTGCTGGGCGTGACCTTCAAGCCCAACACCGACGACATGCGCGACGCCCCCAGCCTCGACATCCTGCCGGCCCTGCAGGCCATGGGGGCGACGGTGCAGGCCTATGATCCCGAAGGCGCTAAGGAGGCCGCCCACATGCTGCCGGGCGTCGACTTCAAGCCCGGCGCCTATGAGGCCGCTGAGGGCGTCGACGCTCTGGTGATCCTGACCGAGTGGGACCAGTTCCGGGCCCTGGATCTCGACCGTCTCAAGCTCCTGATGAACAGCCCGCTCGTGGTCGACCTGCGCAATGTCTACAAGCCCAGCGAGATGGTCCGCCACGGCTTCACCTATGCCAGCATCGGACGAGGCTGATATGCCTTCGCCGATCATTGTCACCGGGGCGGCCGGCTTCATCGGCATGCATGTGGCCGAGCGGCTGCTGGATCGCGGCGAGACGGTGGTCGGAGTCGACAACTTCAACACCTACTACGACCCTGCCCTGAAAGCGGCCCGGGCCGCGCGGCTGGAAGGCCGCGACGGCTTCACCATGGTCCGGATGGACATCGCCGAGCACGAGGCCTTGCTGGAGTTGGTCAAGACCTCCGGCGCCAGGCGGGTGGTGCATCTGGCCGCCCAGGCCGGTGTCCGCTACTCGATCGACAATCCGTTCGCCTATGAGCGCTCCAACCTGGCCGGCCATCTGGCGGTGCTGGAAGCCTGTCGTCACTCAGGCGTCGAGCATCTGGTCTATGCCTCGTCGAGCTCGGTGTACGGCGATCGGCCGCTCAACGGCTCGGGCTTCAAGGAGACGGATCCGGCCGAGACGCCGGTGTCGCTCTATGCCGCCACCAAGCGCTCCTGCGAGCTGATCAGCCAGAGCTACGCAGCACTATATGGCTTTCCCCAGTCGGGCCTGCGGTTCTTTACCGTCTATGGCCCCTGGGGCCGGCCCGACATGGCCTATTACGGCTTCACCGAGAAGATCCTCTCGGGCGAGCCCATCGAGGTCTATGGCGAGGGCGAGATGGCGCGCGACTTCACCTATATCGACGACATCGTCGACGGCATCGTCGGCGTCCTCGACAACCCGCCGGCCCAGGGCGGACACGAGGTCTACAACATCGGCGACAACGATCCGGTCGGGCTGATGGAGATGATCTCCACGCTGGAAGCCGCGCTCGGCGTCGAGGCCGTCAAGATCATGCGGCCTATGCAGCCCGGCGACGTCACCGCCACCTTCGCCAATATCGACAAGCTGCACGCGCTGACCGGCTACCGGCCCAGGGTCAAGTTGGCCGATGGGCTCGCGAAGTTCGTCGCTTGGCGGCGGGGCTATTCCGGCGACTGATCGACCAGGGCCGCGCGCCTGGACACCTGATGCTCGCGCCAGGAGATGAACAGGGTTGAGCCCACCACGATGGCTGCCCCGATCAAGGTCGCCGTCTTGGGGACCTCATGGAACAGCAGGAAGCCGACCAGTACGGCGAAGACCAGCCGCGTATAGTCGATCGGGGCCATCACCGCCGCCTCGCCCGACTGCATGCCCTTGATATAGGCCCCTTGAGTGAGGGTGCCGATCACGCCCATGGCGGCCAGCAGACCAAGGTCGGGCAGGCTGGGCCAGCGCCAGACGAACAGGGCCGGCGGGATCGAGAACACCAGGCCCAGCACGGCCGCATAGACCAGCAGGGTGAACGGCGAGTGGTCGCGGGTCATCACCTTCATGCCGGTAATGGTCAGGGCAAACAGCAGCGCCGCCGCCAGGGCCGCCGCCTGCGGCCAGCCAAGCCAGCCGCCGGAACCGTCCGCGCCGGGCTGCAGCATGATCAGCACGCCCAGAAACCCGACCACCGCAGCGCCGATCCGCAACGGTCCGATCGGCTCGCGCAGGATCAGGCCGGCGAACGGCACCAGCCACAGGGTCCGGGTGAAGGACAGGGCGTTGGCGTCGGCCAGCGGCAGTTCCTGATAGGCGTAGAAGCTGAGGATCAGGGCCAGCACCCCGGCGCTGGACCGGAAGATCAGGATGCCCGGCCGGGTGGTGTAGAACGTGCCCCGCCAGTCGCGCGCCATCAGCGGCAGCAGGATGATCACCCCCGCCAGCTGCCGGTAGAAGGTCTGCAGGGCGGCCGGATAGCCCGGCCCCAGATACTTGATCAGGGTGGTCATCGCCGTGAAGCCGACCGCCGAGGCCAGCATCCACAGCGCGCCACGCAGGTTGGGTGTTAGGGCGCTTGCCGTCACCCGGCCGCGCCGCCCTGGGTTCCTTGGGGGGCCATGGCCATCCGCATCTGCTCGGCCTGCTCCGGCGTGATGCCCATGGCCGACAGGATGGGCGAGGGCGCGTTCTTGTCCCAGCTGCTGCGGCCGCCCACCGTGATGCCGCCGTCGACCACGATGTGGGTGCCGGTCACGAACTCGGAATCGTCGCTGGCCAGATAGAGGGCGGCGCGGGCGATGTCCTCGGGCAGGCCGGCCTTGGGGATGGGCTGGATCTTGGGACCTACCTCGGCGACGCGGGCGGCCATCTGGTCGGCGACCTCGCGCGGCAGGCCCATCGAGGCCCCGAAGATCGAGGTGGCGATCAGGCCCGGGCAGATGGCGTTGACCCGGATCTTGTCGGGCGACAGCTCGGCCGCCGCGCAGCGGCTCAGATGGATCACGGCGCACTTGGCGGTCGAATAGGCCAGAGGGCCGAAACCCGCCTGCAGGCCGGCGATCGAGGCGGTGTTGATGATCGAGCCGCCGCCGCGCTCCAGCATCAGCGGCACGGCGTACTTCATGCCCAGGGCCGGGCCGCGCACCAGCAGGGCGAAGGTCTGGTCCCAGCCCTCGGCGGTCATGTCGGCGACGCCCAGCGGCGTACCACCGTGGCCGGCGTTGTTGAACAGGATGTCCAGGCCGCCAAAGGCGTCCTTGGCCATGTTCACGGCCTTGGCGATGTCAGCCTCGACGGTGACGTCGCAGCGGGCGAAGCGCACGGTGTCGGGGAAACGCTTCTCCAGCATCGCGCCCTTGTCTTCCTGCATGTCGGCGGCGATGACGCTGGCGCCCTCGGCGACAAACAGTTCGACCGCGCCCAGGCCAATGCCCGAGCAAGCTCCAGTGATGACGGCGACCTTGCCGTTCAGACGTCCAGCCATTGCGTTGTTCCTTCGCGCTCCCGCCCCGACCTCTGATGGATCGGTGATCAACGATCATACTCGCGGAGGACGAAGGGCTTGGCTAGCCTGGAAAGGCGCTCGCGCCTTCGATCTGGGCGGCGGGCTTGGTCAGGAAGGCCTGGCGCAGGTCGCCCATGGCCGGCCCGATCAGGAACCAGGGCTCGACGCAATAGCGCGAAAAGAGCCGGCGCGGATCGGCCAGCAGGCGAAACAGCCACTCGACGCCGATCTGGCCCATCCAGCGGGGCGCGGCCTTCTGGACGCCGGCCTCGTAGTCAAAGGCGCCGCCGACGGTAAAGTGGGCGCAGGGGCTGGTGATCGCCTTGTGGTTCTCCAGCACCCAGATCTCCTGGCGCGGCATGCCCATGCCGACCAGCAGGATATGGGGCTTGAAGGCGTTGATCTGCTCGACCACCGCCGCGTTTTCGTCGGAGCCGGGGCTGGCGTCGAAATAGCCGTGATGCGTTTCGAGCTGGACGCCCGGATGGTCGGCCAGGATCTTTTCGCTCGCCGCCTCGGCCACGCCCGGCGCGCCGCCGACGAAGAACACGCGCCAGTTTTCGGCCCGGGCCTTGGCCCAGAAGAAGTCGCGCCAGTCCAGATAGGTGCAGCGGTGGAACTGCCGGCTGCTGCGCCCGATCACCCGAGCCCAGGCCAGCAGCGGCGTAGAGTCGACCTCGACCAGATCGGCGACGGTGAAGAAGGCCCGGACCTTGGCGCTCTTGCGGGCGAGGTATAGGCTGTGAAGATTGTGGTTGGCGATGATCGAGGACACGCCCCGGTTCAACCGCGCTCCGACGAAGTGGAAGACTTCCTCGTGGCGCACCAGGTCCATGGTCTCGCCCAGCAGCTTGACCCGCTCGTTGGCGCGCCGCTTGAGGCGGAACGGTCGGGCGCCTCCCTGCGGGGGCGAAACGGAACGGGCAGTCTGCGACATCTGCGGCTTTCGTGAGAACCGCGTTCAGTCTCGGGGATGGCTCGTAAGCATCCCGATAAATTTCGTCCTTAGCGCCCCTTAACCCTGACGACGCAACGGTCCGCCGTCAGGGCCCGGAGGGTTCTAGTCGTTGGTCACAACCACCTTGCCCATGGCCTTGCGGCTGGCCAGGTGGGCGATGGCGTCGCCGGCCCGCTCCAGCGGGAAGCGCTCGGAAACGTGCGGCTTGATCTTGCCCTCGGCGTAGAGCGCCATCAGTTCCTTGACGTTCTGGGCGTGGCCGGCCGGATCGCGGGCCACCGAGGCGCCCCAGAACACGCCCACGATGTCGCACGACTTCAGCAGGGTCAGGTTCAGCGGAATCTTGGCAATGCCCGACGGGAAGCCGATCACCAGGAAGCGACCGTTCCAGCCGGCGGCGCGGATGGTGGCTTCGGAATAGTCACCGCCGACCGCGTCATAGGCCACGTCCCAGCCATTGGGGCCGCAGGCCTCCTTGATCAGATTGGCCAAGGCCTTCTGGCCGTCCTTGTCGAACGGACCGCGCGGATAAACCACACCGCTGTCGGCGCCGTGGGCGATGGCCAGATCGACCTTTTCCTGGCTGGAGGCCGCCGCGATGACGCGCGCCCCGGCCGCCTTGCCCAGTTCCACGGCCGCAAGGCCGACGCCGCCGGCAGCGCCCAGCACCAGCAGGGTCTCGCCGGCCTTCAGGCTGCCGCGATCCTTCAGGGCGTAATAGGAGGTGCCGTAGGTCAGGATAAAGGCCGCCGCTTCATCGAAGGGCATGTTGTCGGGGATCTTGGTGCAGCGGGCCTCTTCCAGGGCCAGCTTCTCGGCCATGCCGCCCCAGCCGGTCGAGGCCAGTACGCGGTCGCCGACCTTGAACTTCGTCACGCCCTCGCCGACGGCGGCGATCAGGCCCGAGACCTCGCCGCCCGGCGCGAAGGGACGGGTGGGCTTGAACTGGTACTTGTCCTCGATGATCAGCACGTCGGGATAGTTGACGCCGCAGGCCTTCACATCGATCAGCACCTGACCGGGACCGGCCACGGGATCGGGCAGTTCCGACAATTCCAGGGTTTCGGGGCCGCCGACTACCGTGCTGAGAACCGCCTTCATCTGTCTTCTCCCGTCTTTATTCGTTAAGAGGCCGGACGCTAACGCAGGGCGCGCGACCAAGGAAGCGGAATGTCAAACAAACGTTTTAGTCTCGCCCTGCACGGTGGCGCGGGCTCGGCCCCGGGCCATGACTATGGCGCCGAGATCGCCCACATGGCCGGCCTGGTCGAGGCGGCGCGTGACCGTCTGGCCGCCGGGGCCAGCGCCCTGGACGTCGCCGTCGAGACCGTGGTCGCCTTGGAAGCCAGCGGCCTCTACATCGCCGGCAAGGGCGCCTCGCCCAACGCGGCTGGAGCTTATGAGCTGGACGCCTGCCTGATGGACGGGGCCACCGGCCGCGCCGGCTCGATCGCCGCCCTGCAGGGGTTCGAGAGCCCGATCCTCGCCGCCCGGGCGGTGATGGAGAAGACCCCGCACGTGATGCTGGCCGGCGAAGGCGCCATGGCCTTCGCGCGCTCGCAGGGCCTGAAGGAAATCGCCGATCCGGCCAGCTGGTTTACCCAAGCCGGGGCCTTCGAGAGCAACCATCCGCCCGATCACCCGACCGGCACCGTCGGCTGCGTGGTTCGCGACAGCGAAGGCCGGCTGGCGGCGGCGACCTCGACCGCTGGCGTGTTCGGCAAGATGCCCGGACGCATCGGCGACAGCCCCCTGATCGGGGCCGGCGCCTGGGCCGACGACACCGTCGCCGTCTCCTGCACGGGCCAGGGCGAATATTTCATCCGCACGGCGGTGGCGGTGCAGATCGCCCACCGCATGCGCTTTGGCGGCGAAAGCCTGGAGAGCGCGGCGGCCGCCGCCATCGCCGGGGTCGCGGCCCTGGGCGGCGACGGCGGGCTGATCAGCATCGACCGGGACGGCAGGGTCGCCATGCCGTTCGCCTCGGACGGCGTCAAACGCGCCGCCCTGATGCCGGATGGAACAATCTTCAGCGCCGCGTTCTGAGGCGCCAACCGACGGTGGGGAGATTAGGGCGAACGGTCGATTGAACCTGTAATCTTGGGTGGATAGGTTGGCGCCATGCATGCACGCGCTGGCCAGCTGGCCCGACCCGAAGACCTCATCGATCTGGCCGCCCTGACCGGCGCCTATTTTGACCTCAAGCCCGACATGTCCAGTCCCGGCCAGCGGGTGGCGTTCGGCACCTCGGGGCACCGGGGCTCCAGCCTCGACGGCGCGTTCAACGAGGCCCATATCCTGGCGATCACCCAGTCGATCGTGGAATACCGCGCCGCCCAGGGGATCACCGGCCCGATCTTCGTCGGCCGCGACACCCACGGCCTGTCCGAGCCCGCCTGGCGCAACGTGATCGAGGTGCTGGTCGCCAACGGGGTCGAGACGCTCATCGACGACCGCGACGGCTTCACCCCGACCCCGGCGGTGTCGCACGCCATCCTGGCCTTCAACCGCGGCAAGACCTCGGGTCTGGCCGACGGCATCCTGATCACCCCGTCGCACAACCCGCCCCGCGACGGCGGCATCAAGTATAACCCGCCCTCGGGCGGACCGGCCGACGGCTCGGCCACCTCGGGCATCGCCAATCGCGCCAACCAGCTGATCGAAGGCGGTCTGGCCGATGTGCCCCGCATGCCGTTCGAACGGGCGATCGCCCAGGCGGGCCGCTTCGACTTTCTGGGCCGCTATGTCGACGACCTCCCGAGCGTGCTGGATCTCGACATCATCCGCAGCGCCGGCGTGAAGATCGGCGCCGATCCGTTGGGCGGGGCCAGCGTCGGCTATTGGGGCGAGATCGCCACGCGTCACCGGCTGGACCTGACCGTCGTCAACCCGACGGTCGATCCGCGCTGGGCCTTCATGCCGCTGGATACCGACGGCAAGATCCGCATGGACTGCTCGTCGCCCTGCGCCATGGCCAACCTGATCAAGGGCATGGCCGAAGGCGCGGGCTATGACGTGGCCACTGGCAACGACGCCGACGCTGACCGCCACGGCATCGTCACCCCCGACGGCGGGCTAATGAACCCCAACCACTTTCTGGCCGCCTCGATCGCCTATCTGTTCAGCCATCGCGAGGGCTGGGGCCCGGACGTGGCCGTCGGCAAGACCCTGGTGTCGTCCTCGATGATCGACCGCGTGGTGGCCGGCCTTGGCCGGACGCTGCTGGAGGTGCCGGTCGGCTTCAAGCATTTCGTGCCCGGCCTGCTGGACGGCAGCGTCGGGTTTGGCGGCGAAGAATCGGCGGGCGCCGCTTTCCTGCGCCGCGACGGCACGGTGTGGACGACGGACAAGGACGGCCTGCTGCTGGCCCTGCTGGCCGCCGAGATCCAGAGCCGCACGGGTCGCAGCGCCAGCCAGCTGTATGACGATCTGGCCGAAAAATATGGCCGCCCTTCCTATGCCCGCATCGACGCCCCGGCCGACCGCGCGCAGAAGGCGCGGCTGGGCGCGCTGAGTCCGTCCGACGTCACGGCCACCAGCCTGGCCGGCGAGCCGATCACCGCCACCCTGACCACCGCGCCCGGCAATGGCGAGGCCATCGGCGGGCTGAAGGTGGTGACGCAGAACGCCTGGTTCGCGGCGCGGCCGTCGGGGACCGAGGACGTCTACAAGATCTATGCAGAGTCGTTTCTGGGGGACGAGCATCTGAAGCAGGTGCAAGCCGAGGCGCGCGAAGTCGTGGCCGGGGCTTTGAAGGGCTGATCCCGCCGCGCCCCTTCACCCGCCGAGTGGCCTGAAGTCGAGCGTGCCAGACCTGCTCTCAAAGAGCTCCCTCAATCCCCGAGCAGCTCGCTCACCCACTGACTCACCTTCTCCGTCGCAGGCCCGTAGATCCGCCTGTCGAAGGCATGGGCATTGTCCGACCGCGCCACATTGATCTCGCAGGTCGCGATCCCCAGGGCCCGCGCCTCGGCCACGAAGCCGGCGGCGGGATAGACCGAGCCGGACGTGCCGATGGCCACGAACAGGTCGGCCTCTTCCAGCGCCTGATTGATCTGGTCCATGAACATCGGCAATTCGCCAAACCACACCACGTCCGGCCGAGTGGCGCCGACCGTTCCGCATTCCGGGCAGACCTGGCGGGCGGTCAGCGGACCCCGGTCGATCCAGTCGCCGGAACACTGGGTGCAGCGAGTGGCGGTCAGCCGGCCATGCATGTGCACGACCCGCTTGCTGCCGGCCTTTTCGTGCAGGTCGTCGACGTTCTGGGTGCAGAGAAAGACCCAGCCGCCCAGGGCGGTCATCTCGCGCTCCAGCCGGGCCAGGGCGATGTGGGCGCGGTTGGGGGCGGCGATCTCCAGGATCTTGCGGCGGGCCGAATAGAAGTCGCGCACCCGGCCCGGGTCGCGGGCGAAGCCTTCCGGCGTAGCCAGCTGGGCCAGGTCGTTCTGGGTCCACAGGCCGTCGGAATCGCGAAAGGTCTTCAGACCGCTCTCGGCCGAGACGCCTGCGCCGGTCAGGATGAAGATGTTCAGCGGCTGGACCATTTCAGCTTCCCCCCTCTGGGTTCCTCTGGACGGTCGCTGGCGGGTCGCCTCTGGAGCGAACCTGACGCGTCCGTCATTTTTAATTTGACCCGTCTGCGAGATTGAGTTGACACTGTTTAGATCGTTGGAAGCTGGCGCAAGACCCGCCCCGACCCAGGCCACCGGAGGAGCCCCCCATGACGGACAAGAACATCACCAAGGACGCCATGTACGACGCGGTGGCGCCGGACGACTTCGAGTCGATGCTCGAACTTGACCGCTACAACAACCGCTCCACGGCCTTCGACAAGATCATTTCGGCAACCCACGACCACTTCTGGGATCCGCTCGACAAGGCCTATATCGATTTCGACGTGCCGTTCGACATGGAGAACCAGGCCCTGGTGCCTGAGGATCTCGTGATCGCCCTGTCGACCGACTATGTCTCCAATCACCTCAGCGATCCCAAGACGCGCATCCGCTTCATCAACCAGTCGGTGCTGCGCAGCTTCTCGTCGATCCTGCACGGCGAGCAGGGCGCGCTGAACCTGTCGGCCTCGCTGTGCCACGTTCTGAAGGACCAGGGCGCGCAGGAATACGCCGCCAACCAGACCCGCGAAGAGGCCCGCCACGTCACGGCCTTCGCCAAATACATCAAGGCCCGTTGGGGTCGCCCGGTCGAGTGCGGCCCGGCCCTGAAGACCCTGCTGGTCGAGATCATCGGCGCGCCCGAGGTCTACAAGAAGATCATCGGCATGCAGATGCTGGTCGAGGGCCTGGCCATGGGCGCCTTCGCCACCTTCTACAACCAGATCAATGATCCGGTCGGCAAGAAGATGCTGCAGCTGGTGATGACCGACGAGGCCTTCCACCACAAGTTCGGCAAGATCTGGGCTGACCGCACCGTGCCCAAGCTGTCGCCCGAGGAACACGCCATCATCGAGGACTGGGCGGCGCACTGCTTCCAGACCCTGCTGTTCAACCTCGTCTCGCCGCACCAGCAGATGGATCTCTATGCCGAGTTCGGCCTGGATCCCGACAAGGTGGTCGAGGAGTACGGGAAGATCATGACCGACGACGTGCGTCGCGAGGCCATGAAGGAGCAGACCAACATCTTCCGCGTGCTGGTCAAGACCCTGTTGAACGCCGGCATCATCACCGACCGCACCAAGGCCTTCTACGCGATGTATGTCGACATCGAGGAGCTGCGGGGCGAAGGCGACCGCACGGTCGGCGACGACATCGCCGAAGATGGCATTCGCCACCTGCAGGCCATCAACTTCCGCGATCGGCCGGCCGGCGCGATCGGCATCGCCGCCGAATAGGCTTTCGATCAAGCCAAACAGGCCGCTCGCCCGGAACAAGGGCGGGCGGTTTGCGTTTGAGTGGCCTTGTTGGCAAGGTTTTCTCCATGCGCAGTCTGAACCTGATCTCCGCTGGCGGACTCGCCTGCGCCCTCGGTGTTGCTGGAATGGCGGGTTCGGCCCACGCCGCCGCCAAGCCTCCGGCCAAGGCCGTCTCCGCCGAGTTCTATTCGGGCCAATGGTTCGAGATCGCCCGCACGCCCAATTCAGGCCAGCGCGACTGCGAAGCGGCCTCAACCCAGTTCACCAGCACCGGGGCCAGCAGCTTCAAGGTCGTGCAGATCTGTCGCAGGGGCTCGCCCACCGGCGCGGCCAAGACCTTCAACACCAGCGGCAAGATCGTCGCAGACACCTTCAACGCCAAATTCTCGATGAGCTTCCTGGGCGGCCTGAAGACGCAGGAATACTGGGTGCTGGACCGGGCCGACGATCAGTCGTGGGCGATCATGGCGACGCCGGGGGGCAACTATGTGTGGCTGCTGTCGCGCCAGGCGGACATGCCTTCGGACATCAGGGCGTCAGCCCTGTCGCGGGTGAGGGCGCTGGGCTACGCCAAACTCGAATTCCCCGCCCATCCGGACGTCTGATCGCATGAAACCCTGGACCCTCTCCCTGACCCTGCCCCTGCTGCTGGCCGCCTGCGTGGCGGGGCCCAGCGGCAATCCCAGCCCGCCCCAACCGGCCAAGGCCGTGGAACTGGATCGCTATCTGGGCCTCTGGTACGAGGTCGCCCGTTACGACATGCGGTTCGAGAAGGGCTGCGAAGGCGTCACCGCCGAATATTCCAAACGTCCCGATGGCCTGATCCGGGTGCTCAACACCTGCCGCCAGGGCGCAGTAGACGGCCCAGTCAAGACCAGCGAGGGCCGGGCCAAGGTTGTCGATGCGGCGACCAACGCCAAGCTGCAGGTCTCGTTCTTCGGCCCGTTCTGGGGTGACTACTGGGTCATGGACCATGCCGACGACTACAGCTGGAGCATCGTCGGCGAGGGCTCGGGCAAGTATCTCTGGCTTCTGACCCGCAAGCCGCCGACCGGCCTGGAGCGCGAGGCCCTGACCGCCCGGGCCAAGGCCATGGGCTATGACGTCTCGATGCTGCGGCCGACCCTGCAACCGGCGCCCTAAGGGCGCTTGCCCGGCCAGGTGAGATTGCCGTTGGCGTCGCGGCCGGCATAGCGGACCTCAGGCGGCGGCGGGGTCCGCGACGGCGGCGCCTCATAGGGCCGGGCGTAGGGGTACTCGACATAGGGCGGCAGCGGCTGAGCCGGCGGCGGCGCCTGGCGTTCGAACTCGGCGATCACCACCGATGACGCCGCAAGGGGGGCAGGCTCGATCCTTCGCGGAGGCGTAGGAAGACCTGGCGTGGCCTCAATCCGGATCGGCGGCGCAACCACCGGCGCTGACGGTGGAAGTGTCGACATCACAACAGCGGCCGGCGTCGCCACCCGGGTCTCGATTCGCGACGTCTCGGCGATCGTCCTCGCCTGCGGGAAGGGCGCGATCCCTCGGCCCTCCAGGGGCCGCTCCGACGGAGGGTAGAGACTTCTGATCGCGATCTTGAACTGACCCAGACAAGCCTCATGGCCCGCCGCGAAGTGCGCCTTGGCGAGTTCCCCGGCGTCCGGGCGATAGAGGGCGCTCTCGCTTTTCAGGAGCGCCGGAGCCTCCCACCGGCAGAAGGTGTTGACCGCGACGGCGCCGGTGCGGCCGTCGATGACGTCCAGCTTCGCGTGATAGATAGCGTCCTTTTCGTAACTCGCCGATCCGACCACGCGCCAGCCCATGTTCCGCACATCGACGATGTAGCGGGCGCCGACGGCCATTTTGGCAATCGCCTTGGGACTCTGGCGCTCGATGGCGATCGGCTGCTCAAGAACGACCGCTTCCCGGCGCTCGGCAAGCGTCCGAGCCAGTTCGCGCGCCAGGTCAGGCGTCGGATCGACGATCTGGCTTTTCCGGGCCAGCTGCGCGCCGGACATGTTTTCAACGATGGCCTGGCCGATCACGGCGCCCACCATGCCAGCCAGTCCCATGCCGGGGGGATTGAGGTTGACCTCGACGCCGGAGCGCAGACCGGGCGACTTGCGCTGAGTGAAGGCGATGGTCTCGGTCGAAGGCTCGGCGATAGCCGCTTCGGCCGGAGGGGGCGTGCGCGGCGCGGCCGTCGCAACGCCTTGCGACGCCAGAGCCACGATCGTGGCGACCGCCAGAACAGAACACGTCTTCACAGCACCGCCCACCTAACGCCCCGCTTGATGGATCCGGGCTATTGCGCCGAAAGGTTGTGGTCAAAGCGTCGCGCCCAGAGCGGGAACCCGGCTCGCCCGGCGGGACGCTATTTAACCTTGATCCGCGAACAAAGCTGGAACAGGATCAGGCCATGGACGTCGTGATCGACCTGCGCCTATCGCGGCCCGAGACCACCGACGCGGTCACCCGGGGGGCCGCGCGGTTCCTGGTGTCGCTGGGCTATGCGCCCTTGGCCGAGGTGACCTTGCCCAACGGGCGGCGGGCCGACCTGATGGCCCTGGGTCCAAAGGGCGACATCCTGATCGTCGAGGTCAAGTCGGGGCTGGAAGACTTCCGCATCGACCGCAAATGGCCAGAGTACGCGCCCTATTGCGACGCCTTCTATTTCGCGGTCGCCCCGCATTTTCCGGACGGCATCCTGCCCGAGGAACCGGGGATGATCGTGGCCGACGCCTTTGGCGGCGCCGTGATCCGCGAGGCGCCGGTCGCGCCGCTGGCCCCCGCCCGCCGCAAGGCCCTGACCCTGGCCTTCGCGCGGCTGGGGGCGATGCGGGCCTGTGGCGTCAAGGCCGACCAGCTCTAGCTTTCTGTTTTCGCATCGTTTTTGCGGGAAACCGGCATCCACTTTTCCACACGATGCTCTAGTTCTCCCGAACCACCTTCAGCACCGCCTCGCCATAGCGGTCCAGCTTGCCCTGCCCCACGCCGCCGGCCTTGGCCAGGCCCGGCAGGCTGGACGGACGCGCGGCGGCGATCTCGGCCAGGGTGGCGTCGTGGAAGATCACATAGGGTGGCACATGTTGGGACTGGGCCTGTTCGCGGCGCCAGGACCGTAGAGCCTCGAACAGCGCCTGATCTTCCACGGGCACCGTCAGGGCTTTGCCCTCGCGGCGCTTGCGCGGCGCGCCGGAGCGGGTGGTCGGATCGGACGCCTCGACCTGCTGACGCAGGCTGACCTTGCGCTCGCCGCGATAGACGGCCTTGACGCCCTCGACCTCGCCAAGACCGATCAGGGGGCGACCATCATTGGGGTCTTCGCGCAGCAGGCCCTCGAACACCAGGGTGTCGAGCAGGTCGCGCCAGGTGACCGGGCTGAACTCGCGGCCGATGCCGAAGGTCGACATCTGGGCCTCCTGCGGGGTGACGTCCTTGGTCTTGCCCAGCAGGTGATCGATCAGGCGACCCCGCCCGAAGCGTCCGCCCAGGCGATGGGCGGCCGACAGCGCCTTCTGGGCCGCCTGTGTGGCGTCGATCCCCTGGGGCGGCGAGGTGCAGATGTCGCAGACACCGCAGACGGCCACGCCCTCCTCGCCGAAATAGCGGCGCACGGCGGCGGCGCGGCAGGTGGTTCCCTCCAGCATCGCGTAGAACTGCCGCAGCTTGCGGGTCTGGACCTGTCGGACCTCGTCGGGGGCCTCGCGCGCCTCGATGCGTTTGCCGGCCCAGGCCAGATCGGCCGAGCCATACAGGGTGATGCCCTCGGCCGGCTGGCCGTCGCGCCCGGCGCGGCCGATTTCCTGCCAGTAGGCCTCGATGGCGGCGGGCGGATCGGCGTGGATCACGAAGCGGACGTCGGGCTTGTCGACGCCCATGCCGAAGGCGATCGTCGCCACCATCACCGCCGCGTCGGCCTCGAGGAACTCCTCCAGCCGGCGGGCGCGGACGTTCTTGTCGAGGCCGGCATGATAGGCCAGCGCGGGGACGCCCTGGGCGATCAGCTTCTCGGCCAGTTTCTCGGTGGAATCGCGGCTGCCGGCATAGACGACCCCGGCCCGGCCCGGGCGTTCCAGGACCAGCTCGACCACCCGGTCATGACCCTTGCCACGCTTGCGTTCGGCGTTGAGGGCCAGTTCGGGGCGGGCGAAGCTGTCGACAAACTCCGCTGCCCCTTCGAGGCGAAGTTCGGCGCGGATGTCGTCGCGGGTCCGGGCGTCGGCGGTGGCGGTGACGGCCAGGCGCGGGACGTTGGGGAAGACCTCGGCAATGCGACCCAGCATCCGGTACTCCGGACGGAAGTCGTGGCCCCACTGGCTGACGCAGTGGGCCTCGTCGACGGCGACCAGGGCCAGGTTCAGGCGCGACAGCCGGTCCAGCATCGACGGCTGCATCAGGCCTTCGGGCGACAGATACAGCAGATCCAGCTGGCCCTCGTCGATGCGTCGCCAGATGTCGGCGCGCTCGCCGGGCAGGGTGTTGCTGTCCAGCCGCTCGGCGGCGACGCCCGCCTGCTGCAGACCGGCGACCTGGTCGGCCATCAGGGCGATCAGCGGCGAGACCACCAAACCCAGGCCCGGCCGGATCAGGGCGGGGATCTGGTAGCACAGGCTCTTGCCGCCGCCGGTCGGCAGCACGGCCATGGCGCTGCGGCCGGCCAACAGCTCGCCGATCACCCCGGCCTGCAGACCTCTGAAGTCAGCATGGCCGAACGTCCTGCGCAGGACGTCACGGGCGGTGTCGAGGGGGGCGGAATCAACGATCGTGGGCACGGCGGACTTGTGACAGCGGGGATGCGCAGCGCCAAGGCATTCCTGGCGCACCGGTGGATTTCAGAACACATCACTCAACTTGAAATGGCAATACCGCGGCTGCGCCGCCGCGCCACAACAGCGCCGCGTTCAGCGTTCACCTCTCGTCAATCTTGTCGCGCGTTTTGTGGGCTTCGGCTAAACGGGACGCTGACGCGCGCCCCCTCACACCCCTTTTGGCGCACCGTGGGATAAGAGACGACATGGCCAACGGCACCTTCGGCGGGAACAGACCGGCGAAGCCCCAACGTACGCCGCTGCAAGCCGCGCTCTATTGGGGCACGGTCGTCGGCGTCTGGGGCCTGATCTTCATCGTCGCCTTCTTCGCCGTGTTCGCCAGCGATCTGCCCGACACGTCCAAGCTCTATAACGTCAAGCGCCAGCCCTCGATCAACTATCTGGATCGTTCGGGCGCGCTTCTGGCCGTGCGCGGCAGCCAGTACGCGCCGCCGGTCGATATCGACGCCCTGCCCAAATATGTTCCGGCCGCCTTCGTGGCCATCGAGGACCGCCAGTTCTATCGCCACTTCGGGTTCAACCCCTGGGGCATCCTGCGCTCGCTCGCCTGGAACATGACCAATTCGGGCGGCCCCCAACGCGGCGGCTCGACCATCACCCAGCAGCTGGCCCGCAACCTGTTCCTCAGCCCGGCCCAGAACTATCGCCGCAAGGCCCAGGAGCTGATCCTGGCCGTCTGGCTGGAGCTGAAGTTCAGCAAGAAGCAGATCCTGGCCCTCTACATGAACCGGGTCTATTTCGGGGCCGGCGCCTATGGCATCGAGGCCGCCTCGCAGCGCTATTTCAACAAGCCCGCCAATCAGCTGACCATCGGCGAGAGCGCCCTGCTGGCCGGCATGATGAAGGGCCCGGCCCGCTATTCGCCGGTCAGCGCCAGCGAACGCGCCGCCCGCCGCGCCACCGTCGTGCTGGACGAGATGGTGCGCATCAAGGCCATCACCGCCGAGGAGCGCGACGAGGCCTTCAAGACTCCCGTGCAGGTCTCGGCCACCCTGGCCAACCAGCGGGCCCAGTATTTCACCGACTATATCGATGGTCAGGTGCGCTCGCTGGTCGGCGAACCCACCGAGGACCTGGTGGTCGAAACCACCCTGGACCTGCCGATCCAGGTGGCCGCCGAACGCTCCGTGAAGCTGGGCGTCGAAGGTCATATCAAGCAGGGCGTCGAACAGGCGGCCCTGGTGGCCATCGACGGCGAGGGCCGCATCCGCGCCTATGTCGGCGGGGCCGACTATGGCGAGACCCAGTTCGACCGCGCCACCACCGCCCGCCGCCAGGCCGGCAGCGCCTTCAAGCCGTTCGTCTATCTGACGGCGATGGAGCAGGGCCGCACGCCCAATGTCATGGTGGTCGACGAACCTGTGAAGATCGGAAATTGGGAGCCCAAGAACTACACCAACAAATATCTGGGCCCGATGACCCTGCAGACCGCCCTGGCCCAGTCGATCAATACGATCGCCGCGCGCCTGGCCAACGAGGTCGGCACCAGCAATGTGGCCAACACCGCCCGTCGCCTGGGCATCACCAGCAAGATCCAGCTGGACCCCTCGATGGCCCTGGGCGCGGTCGAGGTCTCGCCGATGGAAATGGCCCAGGCCTATGCCCCGTTCTCGAACGGCGGCTTCCTGGCCAAGGGCTACGGCATCGAGCGCATCCGCACGGCCAGCGGCAAGGTGCTGTACGACCACGGCGTCGAAAAGACCTCGCGTCCGGCGGTGATCGGCTCGCCGGGCCTGCAGTACATGAACCAGATGATGCGCCAGGTCGTGACCGCCGGGACCGGGACGCGCGCCAAGGTCGCCAGCTATGATGTCGCCGGCAAGACCGGCACCACCAGCGACTACCGCGACGCCTGGTTCGTCGGCTATTCCGGCGGCTTCGTCGCCGCCGTCTGGACCGGCAAGGACGACAATACCCCGATGAAGCGGGTGACCGGCGGCGGCGCCCCGGCCGAGATCTGGCGCAACTTCATGGCCGCCGCCCTGCCGCGCCTCAAGTCCACCCCGATCCCGGGTGGGGTCATCGAACCGCCGCCGGTGGTGGGCGAAGACCCGATCGGCGACCTGATCGATCCGTCCGCGACGCCGGACGGCCCCGGCGCCGAGGTCCCGTCGTCGACCACCCCGGCGGCGGATAACCTGCCCTACTGACGGCGTTTGGGCGCCTGGCCCCGCTCAGCGGCAAATGGCGAAAACAGGCGGGCCGGTGTCCTCGGGCTCTTTACGCTGCGCGCCAAGCCCGTTAGCGGTGAAGCTTGAGGGATGGGGGTCTCTTAGAGCCAGGCCAAACCTGTATGAGCGCGACGCAGACTTCGGATCCGACGCCCAACGCCCGACAAAAGGGCTTTCTGGGCGCCGTCGAGCGACTGGGCAATCTGCTGCCCGAACCCGTGATGATCTTCGTGTGGTTGATCCTGGGGCTGATGGCCCTGTCGGCCCTTGGCCAGGCCCTGGGCTGGTCGGCCTCGATCACCTATGGCGGCGACGAAGCCCCTCAGTTCGGCGAGCTGGAAAACGGCGTCCTGACCTATGCGGCCAGCAGCCTGTTTTCCGAGGCCAATCTGGCCCGGCTGTTCACCGAGATGCCCAAGACCCTGACCAGCTTTGCGCCGCTGGGCCTGGTGCTGGTGGTGATCCTGGGCGCGGCGGTGGCCGAGCGCTCGGGCCTGTTCAGCGCCCTGATCCGGGCCAGCCTGCGCGAGGCCCCCAAGGCGATCCTCACCCCGCTGGTGGTGCTGATCGGCATGGTCTCGCACCACGCCTCGGACGCGGCCTATGTGGTGTTCATCCCGCTGGCGGGCCTGCTGTTCGCCGCCGTGGGCCGCCATCCCCTAGCCGGCATCGCGGCCGGCTTTGCGGCCGTGTCGGGTGGCTTCGCCGGCAATCTGACCCCGGGCCAGTTCGACGTGGTGCTGTTTGGCTTCACCCAGGAAGCGGCCCGGATCATCGATCCGACCTGGACCATGAACCCGCTGGGCAACTGGTGGTACATCCTGGCCATCGTCTTCGTGTTCACGCCGATCGCCTGGTTCCTGACCGACAAGGTGATCGAGCCGCGCCTGGGCCCCTGGGGCGGCCAGGCCGATGACGGTCTCAAGGCCGAGCTGGCCAAGTCGGCGGTGACACCGGAGGAAAAGCGCGGCCTGAAGCTGGCCGGTCTGGCGGCTCTGGCCGTGGTGGCGCTATTCGCCGCCCTGACCCTGATCCCCGGCTTCACGCCGCTGATCGACGAGACCAAGACCGGCCCGGCCCAACTGACCCCGTTCTACAGCGCCCTGATCGCCGGCTTCATGCTGCTGTTCCTGTCCTGCGGCGTGGCGTTCGGCATCGGAGTCGGCACGGTCCGCTCGGACAAGGACGTCGTGAACATGATGACCGACGGGGTGCGTTCCGTGGCCCCCTATATCGTCTTCGCCTTCTTCGCCGCCCATTTCGTGGCGATGTTCAACTGGTCGCGCCTGGGCCCCATCGCCGCCATCCACGGGGCCGAGTCCCTGAAGGCCATGAACCTGCCGGCCCCGCTGCTGCTGGTCAGCGTGCTGGGCTTCTCGTCGGTGCTGGACCTGTTTATCGGCTCGGCCTCGGCCAAGTGGAGCGCCCTGGCCCCGGTGGTGGTGCCGATGTTCATGCTGCTGGGCATCTCGCCGGAAATGACCACCGCCGCCTATCGGATGGGCGACAGCTTCACCAATCTGATGACCCCGCTGATGAGCTATTTCCCGCTCGTCTTGGCCATGACCCGGCGCTGGGACGCCAATATGGGGGTCGGATCGCTGCTGGCCCTGATGCTGCCCTACGCCCTGGCCTTCATGGTCGCCGGCGTCGCCATGACCCTGGCCTGGGTGGCCTTCGACTGGCCGCTGGGGCCGGGCGCCCAGGTGCACTACACCCCGCCCGGCGGGCTGTTGAAGTAGGGGGCGAGCGCGCACGGCTTCACCGCTTCACGCGGTGACCGCTGAAGGTGTGGGAAGGGTCGCGGAGCGTCCGGGCCTCGCCCGGAGGATGGGATAGTTGAATACCGTTTCGACGAAGACAGACGCTCCGCGTGATCTTCAGACGGAAGCCTTCGAGGCGCGGGGTTTTAACCCGCTCCCGACATTCGGCCTCCGGCGGGTGGAGGGGTTAGCGACCCCGTCCAGACCGCATGGGCGATTTCAGCCCATGCCTGCTGCGCATCGTGCGGGCGTCGCCAAAGGGCGCTCCCGGCGGTCCCGGTCCGACTTCAACACGTCCGACCCCCGCAAGGACCGATCCGCTCCACCAGACCCTGCCGGGCCTTCGACGACGGCCGACGGGCGCTTCCCGCTCGACCACCCCTGACAGCCGCAACGGTCGCCGGCCGAGCGCCCTTCCCGTGCTGTCAGGTGAGACTGATTATGCGGGCAGATTCAGCGCGTCTGACGGACGCGATCAAAGTTTTTGCAAGTTGCTGATCTGGCTGGAGTCTCGCCTGAAAAGAACGGGGATCGAGGGCGCTGTATCCCCATGGTCGCCGGTCCTGGAGAGGCGGCGCGCGGCGCCCCCTTCCCCAAACCTTGCGCGACGCCCCAGAGCGTTATTCGGCGAAGCGGATACCGGTTCGCCGCCGAAATAACGCGTCAAAACAAGAATCTAGAGCAAACGACATGATTCAATCATGGCGACCTTTGCTCTAGGCTGACCCCAACAACATATCTAAGGGAGCGCCGCGCATGTTACCGGGCCTGATGCAGACCACCCCGCTGATGATCAGCGGCATCCTGACCTATGCGCAGCAGGCCCATGGCGCGCGCGAGATCGTCTCCAAGCTAATCGACGAGCCGGTCTGGCGCTATGACTATGCCGGCCTTGGCCGCCGCTCAGCCCAACTGGCTCACGCCCTCAAGCGGCTGGGCGTTGCGCCCGGCGACCGGGTGACCTCCCTGGCCTGGAACACCCACCGGCATCTGGAGCTGTTCTACGCCGCGCCCGGCATCGGGGCGGTGCTGCACACCGCCAACCCCCGGCTGTTCGACGAGCAGATCGTCTATACGATCAATCACGCGCAAAGCGCGGTGCTGTTCTTCGACCGCAACTTCCAGGCTCTGGTCGAGCGTATCGCCCCACATCTGACCACGGTGAAGACCTTCGTCATGCTGTCGGACCCCGAGCGGACGATCCCCGGCTCGGTGGGCGCGATCTCCTACGAGACCCTGATCGCCGGCGAGGCCGACACGATCGCCTGGCCCAGCTTCGACGAGAACGCCGGGGCCTTCCTCTGCTACACCTCGGGCACGACGGGCGATCCCAAGGGGGTACTGTATTCGCATCGCGCCGTGGTGCTGCACGCCATGGCCGGAGGCCTCAACAGCGCCTTTGGCTTCACCGCCTTCGATGTGGTGATGCCCTGTTCCAGCCTCTATCACGCCACCGCCTGGGGCCTGCCGTTCAGCGCCCCGATCTGCGGAACCAAGCTGGTCCTGCCCGCCGACAAGATGGACGGCGCCTCGCTCCATGCCCTGATCGAGGGCGAGGGCGTCACCTTCACCGGCGGCGTGCCGACCATCTGGACGATGTATCTCGACTGGCTGGAAAAGAACGGCGAAAGCCCGACCACGCTGAAGCGGGTGGTGATCGGCGGCAGCGCGGTGCCGCGGGCCATGGCCGAGACCTTCAAGCGGCTCTACGGCGTCTCGGTGCTGCAGATCTGGGGCATGACCGAGACCTGCCCGATCGGGGTTGTCGCCACGCCCACGCCCTCGCTCGCCGCCCTGGGCGAAGAGGCCATGGACGAGGCCATCTGGACCCGCCAGGGCCGGCTGCAGTTCGGCATCGAGCTGAAGGTCGAGGCCGATGACGGCTCTGACGCCCCCCGCGACGGCGAGACCTCCGGCGCGCTGAAGGTGCGCGGCCCCTGGGTGGTGAAGCGCTATTTCCGCCTGGAAGCCGACGCCGCCCAGGACGACGGCTGGTTCGACACCGGCGATATCGCCACTCTCGACCAGCACGGCTTCATGCGCATCACCGACCGCCAGAAGGACGTGATCAAGTCGGGCGGCGAATGGATCAGCTCGATCGATCTGGAGAACGTGGCCGTCGGCTGCCCCGGCGTGAAGATCGCCGCCGTGATCGGCGTGCCGCACCCCAAGTGGGAGGAGCGGCCGCTGCTGGTGATCGAGGCGCATGAGGGGGCGAGCGTGACCAAGGCCGAGGTGCTCGACTATCTGGCCCCGCGCATCGTCAAATGGTGGACGCCCGACGATGTGGTGTTCGCCGCCGTGCCGCTGACGGCGACGGGCAAGATCGACAAGAAGGTGCTGCGCGCGGCTTGGCGCGAGCACCTTCTCGGCTAAACCGGCGTCAGTGTTCGCTGTCGAGATGAGCCATCATCGCCTCGGCGTACCGCGTTCCGGCTGCGGCGTCCTTGGGCACGGCGGCCTCGATAGCCGCCAGGTCCTGCGCCGACAGCGTCACCTCCAGCGCGCCCAGGGCCTCGGCCAGGCGATCGCGGCGGCGGGCGCCGATCAGCGGCACGATGTCGTCGCCGCGTGAGGCCACCCAGGCGATGGCCGTCTGGGCCGTGGTCACGCCCTTGGCCTGCGCGACCACGCGCAGGGCCTCGACCAGGGCCAGGTTGGCGTCGAGATTGTCGCCCTGGAAGCGCGGGCTCATGGCGCGGAAGTCGCGGCCGGTCGTCCCGCTGGCCTTGGTCCAGTGACCGCTGATCAGGCCGCGCGACAGCACGCCATAGGCGGTGATGCCGATGCCCAGTTCGCGGCAGGTGGGCAGGATCTGGGCCTCGATTCCGCGGGAGACCAGCGAATACTCGATCTGCAGGTCAACGATCGGATGGACAGCGGCGGCGCGGCGGATCGTTTCGGCCCCCACCTCCGACAGGCCGATGTGGCGGACATAGCCGGCCTGCACCATCTGCGCGATGGCGCCGATGGTGTCCTCGATCGGCACGGACGGATCCAGGCGCGAGGGACGGTAGATGTCGATATGGTCGACCCCCAGACGCTTGAGGCTGTAGGCCAGGAAGTTCTTGATGGCGTTGGGGCGGCTGTCATAGCCGAGGAAGGCGCCGGCCGGATCGCGCAGGGCGCCGGTCTTGACGCTGAGCACCAGATCCTCGCGCCGGTGGCGCTTGAGAGCCTCGCCGATCAGCATCTCGTTGTGGCCCATGCCGTAGAAGTCGCCGGTGTCGATCAGGGTCATGCCCTGCTCCACGGCCGCGTCGAAGGTGGCCAGGCTCTCGGCCCGGTCGCTGGGGCCGTACATGTCGGACATGCCCATGCAACCCAGGCCAAAGGCCGAAACGACGGGACCGGTCTTGCCGAGGTGGTGCGTCTTCATGGGGTGTCTCCTAATCTCGTGGAGGGCTTATGCGCCTGGCCGCGCCGTGCGATAATCCGGTCAATTCTGCACGACCTGTTCGGAATTACGCACAATGGCCGCTGACGCCGACTTCGCCGATCTCGACGCCTTCACCGCTGTGGCCCGCGCCAGGGGCTTTCGCGGCGCGGCGAGTGTGCGCGGGGTTTCGGCCTCGTCGCTGAGCGAGGCGGTGCGGCGGCTGGAGGCGCGTCTGGGCGTGCGGCTGCTGAACCGCACCACCCGCAGCGTCACCCCCACCGAGGCCGGCCAGAAGCTGCTGGAGCGCCTGACCCCCGCCCTGGCCGACGTCGCCCTGGCTCTGGACGAGGTCAACGCCTTTCGCGACAGTCCGACGGGGACCCTGCGCCTGAACGTGCCCACCGTGGTGGCGCGCGTGATCCTGCCCCGCCTGTTGCCGCGCTTCCTGGCCGCGAATCCTGGCGTCTCGATAGAGGTCACCGCCGAGGACACGTTCATCGACGTCCTGGCCGCCGGCTTCGATGCGGGCGTCCGCTATGACGAGCGGATGGAGAAGGACATGATCGCCGTGCCCCTGGCCGGGCCGCAGCGGTTCGTGGTCGTGGGCGCGCCGGCCTATTTCGCCGCCCACGGCCGACCGCTCCATCCGCGCGAGGTGCTGGACCACGCCTGTATACGCCACCGCTTTCCCAGCGGGGTCAGCCATGCCTGGGAGTTCGAGAAGGACGGCGAGGTCATCCGCATCAGCCCGTCAGGCCCACTGATCTCGACCAGCATCGACCTGGAGCTGGCGTCATGCCGGGCCGGCGTCGGTCTGATCGCCACCTTCGAGGACTTCGTCGCCGAGGACCTGGTCGCCGGCCGTCTGGAAAGCGCACTGGACGACTGGCTGCCGCCGTTTACCGGACCGCTGCTCTACTATCCCAGCCGCCGCCACATGCCCGCGCCGCTGCGGGCGTTCGTGGATTTCATCAAGGCCGAACGACTGCGGCAGAACTGGTGAAAAATTGCCCCGGGCGGCGGGTTCTATAGCGGCTCATAGAAACCCTTGCCTTGCTTCCCGCCCCCCCGAGGCGTAACGGGACGCTTCCCGCCACTATGGGCCGGGAAAGACGAATTGGAGACAGCTATGGGTTACCGGGTCGCCGTGGTCGGCGCCACGGGCAATGTTGGCCGTGAGATGTTCAATATCCTCGAGGAAGTGAAATTCCCCGTCGAGAAAATGCACGCCATCGCCAGCCGCAAATCCATTGGCGTCGAGGTCTCGTTCGGCAATCAGATCCTCAAGTGCGAGGATCTGGCCCAGTTCGACTTCAGCACGGTCGATATCGTGCTGATGAGCGCCGGCGGCGCCATTTCCAAGGAATGGGGCGAGAAGATCGGCGCGGCCGGTCCGATCGTCATCGACAATTCCAGCCACTTCCGGATGGATCCGGACGTGCCGCTGGTGGTGCCGGAAGTGAACCCGGACGCCGTTCTGAAGATGCCCAAGAACATCATCGCCAACCCCAACTGCTCGACCGCGCAGCTGGTGGTGGTGCTGGCCCCCCTGCACGCCGAAGCCAAGATCAAGCGCGTGGTCGTCTCGACCTACCAGTCGGTGTCGGGCGCGGGCAAGGAAGGCATGGACGAGCTTTGGGAGCAGACCAAGGGCGTGTTCGTCCTGGGCGCGCCGCCTCCCAAGAAGTTCACCAAGCAGATCGCCTTCAACGTCATCCCCCACATCGACAGCTTCATGGAGGACGGCTTCACGAAGGAAGAGTGGAAGATGATGGCGGAGACCAAGAAGATCCTGGATCCGTCGATCAAGCTGGTCGCCACCTGCGTCCGCGTGCCGGTCATGGTCGGTCACGCCGAGGCGGTGAACATCGAGTTCGAGACCCCGCTGGACGAGGACGATGTCCGCGAAATCCTGCGCGACGCCGACGGCGTGGAAGTCATCGATAAGCGCGAGGACGGCGGCTACATGACGCCCAAGGAAAGCGCCGGCGAGTTCCCGGTCTATGTCTCGCGCATCCGCACCGATCCCACCGTCGAGAACGGCATCGTGCTGTGGTGCGTGGCCGACAACCTGCGCAAGGGCGCGGCGCTGAACGCGGTGCAGATCGCGCAGCTTCTGCACGACAAGGGCCTGATCAAGCAGAAAACCCCGGCCTGAAGCCCCTTCCGCAACAAGCGGGTGGCGGATTTGGGGGCTCCCGGGACTTAAGGTCTCGGGAGCCCTTTTCGTTTGTGATTGAAGGACGACGCCATGTCGGCGGACTTGAGCAAGACCCCGGACGAAGCCCGGACAGCCGTGATCGCCGCGGTGGGCTGCTACATGCTGTGGGGCTTCCTGCCGCTGTATTTCCACCTGTTGGCCAAGCTGGGCGTCGGCTCGTGGGAGATGATCGCCCACCGAACCCTGTGGGCGGCGCCCTGGGCCTTCCTGGCCGTGCTGCTGGCCAAACAGGCGGGACAGGTGGCGGCGGTGCTGCGCCAGCCCAAGACCCTGCTGATCCTGGCCTGCTCGACAGCGGCCATCTTCATCAACTGGTCGATCTATGTGTTCGCGGTGAACGCAGGGCAGGTGATCGAGGCCAGCCTGGGCTATTACATCAATCCGCTGATGAACATGGCGGCCGGGGCGATCCTGTTCCGTGAGCGGATCAGTCGTGAGGGCGCCATCGCCATCGGCCTGGCCGTGGTGGGCGTGGCGATCCAGACCGCCGCCCTGGGCCATCTGCCGGTGATCTCTCTGGGCTTGGCGCTCAGCTTCTGCGCCTACGCCATCCTGCGCAAGCAGGTGAAGGCCGACGCCCAGACGGGCCTGTTCATCGAGTGCGCCTATCTGGCCGTGCCGGGCCTGTTCTATGTGCTGCACCTGCAGTCGACCGGCGCCGGCCACTTCGGATCGGGCGCAGGCGTCAGCACCCTGCTGCTGCTGGCCGGCCCCGCCACCGTGGTGCCGCTGGCCCTGTTCGCCTGGTCGGCCCGGCGCATGCCGTTGAGCGCCATGGGCTTCCTGCAGTTCCTGGCCCCGACCCTGCAGTTCGGGGTCGGAATCGCCCTGGGCGAGGCCGTCACGCCGATGCGGGCATTGTCCTTCGGGTTCATCTGGGCGGGGGTGGCGGTGTTCGCCTACGGGGCCTGGAAGCGGACGCGGGTGGTGGAGACGGCCTAGAGGCTGGCGTAGGCGGCCTCGATCAGCCGCACCGCGCGGGGGTCGCCGATCAGGGCGTTGCCCTGCTTGTTCATCACATAGGATCCGGACACGCCCGTCGTCGGATCGGCGAAGGCGCACGAGCCGCCCCAGCCCGAATGGCCGAACGCCTCGGCGGTCGGGCCATAGAAGAAGTTGGGCGTGTTGCGCATGAAGCCCGCGCCCCAGCTGATGTCGTAGGGCAGCACCAGATCCCGGCCGACGATGCGTTCAGCGGTCGCGGCCTTGATCCCGGCCGGCGTGATCAGCGACTTGCCGTCCAGCACCCCGCCATTGGCCAGGGCGCCCATCAGCCGCGCCAGGGCCGGCGCGGTGGCGTGACCATTGGCCGAGGGGATCTCGACGCGGCGCCATTCGTCCGTTCCCCGGCCCGAGGGCGCGGCCCACGCGGTCATGAAGGCGGCCTTCACGGCGGCGTTCATCTCGCCGAACTTCGGCAGGGTCGTGGGGCGCATCAGTTCGGCGGTGCGGGCGTGCTCGCTGTCGGGCAGGCCGATCCAGAGGTCCAGGCCAAACGGCTGGGCGATGTCCTCGCGCAGGGCCGTTCCCATCGTCCGGCCATCGACGCGGCGGAAGATCTCGCCGGCCAGATAGCCGAAGGTCACCGGATGATAGCCGCTGGCCGAGCCGACCGGGAACAGCGGAGCCATGGCCGCCAGCTTGGCGCAGGTGGCGTCCCAGTCGAACCAGATGGCCGGATCGGTCTCGTCGGGAAAGCCCGACAGGCCGGCCTGGTGCGACATGGCCTGCTCGACCGTGATGTCCTGCTTGCCAGCCTGGGCGAACTCGGGCCAGACATCGGCGACGGGCTGGTCATAGGCCAGACGGCCTTCGTCGACCAGGCGAGCGACCATCAGGGCCGCGACGGCCTTGGTGGTCGAAAACAGCGCCGTCAGGGTGTCGGGACCGAAAGGGACCGTGCGCTGACGATCGGCAAAACCGCCCATCAGGTCGACGACGATCTCGCCCTCGACGGCGAAGGCGAACCGGGCCCCCAGCTCGCCGCCGTCCGCGAAATTGGCCTCGAACACGTCGCGGACCCGCGAGAAGCGGTCGGCGCAGACGCCGGTGATGTCGACGGTCATGGAAGCTCTCTAGGCTAGTCGCTCGATACGCACGGTGGGCGAGGTCTGCTTGATCCGCGCGCCCATGGCCACGATCGGCAGCTCCGGCGCGTTCCAGATATTGGCGGCGGTCACGGTCTCGGCCACCCCGCCGACGGCGCGGGCCAGGCCGTAGGACAGGGTCTGGCCTTCCAGGATCGAGGCGGCGTAGAGGGCGGTCAGCAGGTCGCCCGTGCCGTTGGGCGAGCGCTCGGCCTTGGCGTGGGCGGCCAGCCAGGCCTCCTTGCGGTCGGCCAGAACCACGCCGATCTCGGCCCCGCGATGGACGGACGAGACCAGGGTCGGCTTGCCCAGCAGGCGGGCGGCGCGCATCGCCGATTGCGGATCGCGGGCGTCGGCCCCGGTCAGCTTCTGCAGCTCCCAGGCATTGCAGGCCACCACGTCGGCGCGCGGGATCAGCTCGGCGGCGATGGCCTCGGCCACCTCGGGCAGCACATAGAGGCCCTTGCCGGCGTCGCCCATGGTGGGGTCGACGATGATCGAGGGCTTGCGGCTGGCGGCCCCTTCGCGGGGCGCCTCGCGCACGGCGTCGATGGCCCGGGCGGCGGCGCGCACCTGGGCGGCGCTGGCGAAATAGCCGGTGATGACGATGTCGGTCAGGCCAAACAGACCATTGGCCTCCATGCCGTCGAGCATGCCTTCCAGAACCTCGATCGGCACGGGCGCGCCGCCGGGCACGCCCCAGCCGGGGTGGCGGCCGAACAGCACGGTCGGGACGACCATGGAGTCGATGCGGAACTGGACAAGCGCTGTGGCCTGGGCCGATGCGCCGACGCGGCTGCCGGCGACATGGCTGGAGATGATCAAGGCGAGTGGCATGGCAAGCGGCTTACCGGACCGTGGCCAACTTGAACAGGGCGTCGCTGGGCCTATGCGGCTATGCGCTCAGGAAATCGGCGAGTCGGTCTCGCCCCTGGCGTCGGCCCGGACCACCGCGGCGGCGCGGTGCGGGCTGATCTGGTCGGCGACGAGCGAGGCCCAGGCCGCCGGCTCTTCGCCGCTGACCGACAGCGGCAGCTGCATCGCGCACTGCACGCCCTGTGGCAGATAGTCGATCCGCGCCTGACCGCCGCTTTCCTGGCCGAAGGTTCGGGCGATCAGGCGGGTGCCAAACCCCGTACGCGCCGGCGGCGTGACCAGGGGCCCGCCCAGCTCGCGCCAGAGCAGGCTGATCTGGCGTGCGCCCAGTTGGCTGTACGACAGGTTCCAGGCGATCTCGACCTGACCGCTTGCGGTGGAAAGGGCGCCATATTTCAGCGCGTTGGTCGCCAGTTCGTGCAGGGCCAGGGCCATGGCCACCGCCTGCTGCGGGCTGAGCCAGACCAGAGGGCCGTCGATCCTGAAGCGGCTGATGTGCTTGTGATCATGGGGGGCCAGCGCCTGCCGCACGATGGCGCCGAGATCCGCCCCCGCCCAGCTCTCGTGGACCAGCACGTTGTGGGCGTCCGACACCGCCATCAGGCGATTGGTCAGGTCGTTGCGGACGGCGGGGTCGACCTTGGCGGCGCGCAGCGTCTGCTCGGTGATCGACTGCACCGTGGCCAGGGTGTTCTTGATCCGGTGGTTGAGCTCGTTGAGCAGCAGCACGCGCTGGTCCTCGGCCAGCTTGGCCGGGGTCTCGTCGCGGAGGATCTTCATCAGGCCGGTCAGTTCCGGCTCGAAGATCGCCATGGTCATGCCATTGCCCCAGAAGCGGGCGCCGTCCTTGCGCAGGTGCCAGCGGGTGTCCTCGGCCCGGCCCATCTGCTTGGCGTTTTCGAGCTCCTTGCTGTCCGCGCCGGTTTCCCGGTCGGGGATGGTGAAGAGTTCACCGAAGGACATGCCGATCGCCTCCTCGCGGCTATAGCCCAGCACGGCCTCGGCGCCCCGGCTCCAACTGGTCACCCTGCCCTCAAGATCCATCGTGAAGATGGCGTAGCCGAGGGCGTTCTCGATGATCAGCCTGGCGAGTCTGGCGTCGTGCTCAGCGGACATTGGGGGCTCCTGCCGCCCTATCAATACGACAGCGAGGCTTTCGGTTCCCGGTCCACGAAAAAGGCCCGCCGCGTTTCCGCGAGCGGGCCTGATCGGTTCGCCTTGAGGCGATGCTAGTAGCGGTAGTGGTCCGGCTTGAACGGGCCGTTTTCCGGCACGTTGATATAGGCGGCCTGATCGGGGCGCAGGGTCGAGAGCTTGGCGCCCAGCTTTTCCAGGTGGAGGAAGGCGACCTTCTCGTCCAGGTGCTTGGGCAGGGTGTAGACCTGGTTCTCGTACGAGGCCTTGTTGGTCCACAGTTCGATCTGGGCCAGGGTCTGGTTGGTAAAGCTGGCGCTCATCACGAACGAGGGGTGACCCGTCGCGTTGCCCAGGTTCACCAGACGGCCTTCCGACAGCACGATCAGCTTCTTGCCGTCCGGGAATTCCACATGGTGGACCTGCGGCTTGATCTCGTCCCACTTGTAGTTGCGCAGGGCGGCGATCTGAATTTCGCTGTCGAAGTGGCCGATATTGCAGACGATGGCGTTGTTTTTCATCATCCGCATGTCGTCCAGCGTGATGACGTCCTTGTTGCCCGTCGCCGTGACGAAGATGTCGGCCTTGGCGGCGACGTCCTGCAGGGTCTGGACTTCATAGCCTTCCATCGCCGCCTGCAGGGCGCAGATCGGATCGACTTCGGTGACGATCACGCGGGCGCCGCCCTGGCGCAGCGAAGCGGCCGAGCCCTTGCCCACGTCGCCATAGCCGCAGACCACCGCGACCTTGCCCGACAGCATGACGTCGGTGCCGCGACGAATGGCGTCGACCAGGCTTTCGCGGCAGCCATACAGGTTGTCGAACTTGGACTTGGTGACGCTGTCATTGACGTTGATGGCCGGGAACGGCAGGTCGCCCTTGATGGCCATCTGATACAGGCGGTGGACGCCCGTGGTGGTTTCTTCCGACACGCCGGTGATGGCGTTGCGGATGGCGGTGTAGAAGCCCGGCTTTTCGGCCAGGTACTTCTTCATCACGGCGTAGAGGGCTTCTTCTTCCTCGTTCTGCGGGTTGTCGAGAAGGGTCGGGTCCTTCTCGGCCTTGGGGCCCAGCACGCAAAGCAGGGTGGCGTCGCCGCCGTCGTCGAGGATCAGGTTCGGATAGCCGCCGTCATGCCACTCGAAGATCTTGTGAGCATATTCCCAGTACTCGACCAGGTTCTCGCCCTTGAAGGCGAACACCGGCACGCCCGAGGCGGCGATGGCGGCCGCAGCGTGGTCCTGGGTCGAGAAGATGTTGCACGACGCCCAGCGGACTTCAGCGCCCAGGGCGGTGAGGGTCTCGATCAGAACGGCGGTCTGGATGGTCATGTGCAGGCTGCCGGCGATGCGGGCGCCCTTCAGGACCTGGCCCGGGCCGTATTCGGCGCGGGTGGCCATCAGACCGGGCATTTCGGTCTCGGCGATGGCGATTTCCTTGCGGCCGTAATCGGCGAGCGAGATGTCCTTGACGATGTAGTCGGCCACGGTCGGCTCCTGCGGTCGGTGAAGATCTTGCGGGGCTTATAGCGCGAGCGACCCTTCCGGGCAATTAACGCATAAAGATATCTTTATATGGGCCAGGCTTCACCAGAAGACCTTTGCGTCGGCGAAGGCGTCGCGGGCCTTGCAGGCCTGGCGCAGCAGGCGTGCCTCGTCGCCGCTTCTGGCCAGTCGCCCGGCCGCGAGGCTCGCCTCGGGTTCGCCGCTGGCCAAGGCTATGCTGCGCGCCAGTTCGGGCCCCACATGCAGGTCGTTGAGGTGGCCCAGGGCGTCCTGCAGGGCCTTGGTCGCCTCGATGAAACGTTCGGCGCGCCGGGGGTGCTCGGGGAACAGACCGGCCAGGTCCGCGGCGGCATAGCGCAGCGTCTTGCCCTTCAGGCGCAGGCGGTGGCGGGTCGGCGGATCCAGGTCTTTGAGGTGCGCGCTCTTCTTCACCAGAACATGGCGACGATGCTTGAGCATTCCGGCGGCAAAGGCGGGAGCCGGCCCGTCGCGGACGGCGGCCAGGTCCGGGGCGGCGGTCCAGGATCCGGCCTCCAGCCAGGCGGCGGCCTCCAGCAGCAGGGCGCGGCCGCGAGCGCTCTCCAGCGCCGCCTCCATGCGCAGATAGGCGCTGGCCTGGGCCGCCAGCAAGGCCCGTCCGAAGGCCGCCGCGCCCTCGGCTTGCGAGTCCGCCGAGGCCGGTCGCCAGACCTCGGCAATGAGGACATCCAGGTCCCGGGCCGTATCCAGTTCGCCGGCCAGCCAGCTGAGTTCGCCGTCCAGCGCCAGGGCCTCCGGTCCGGTCGACAGCGGCCTGAACGCCTTGAGCAGCGCCCGCATGCGGCGCGCGGCGACCCGCAGCTGATGTACGCCCTCGGGACCGGGCCGCTCGCGCAGCGCCTCGACATTGGCGCACAGCTGGGACAGGGCCGCGCGTCCCACCGCCTGCAGGGCCTCGCCGACGCTCATGTCCGCCGTCAGCTGGGCGGGTGAGCGGCGCATCTCGGGCGCAGGCTGACCGGCGGCGGCCAGGCCGTAGCCGCGCTCGGCCTTGCTGACCAGCGACAGCCGCAGCGCAACCCGCTGCGCCAGTTCGCGCGCCAGGTCGAACAGCGCCGCCGGCGAGCCGGCCTTCAGCTCAAGCTCCAGTTCACAGACCGGCGCCCGGCGCGTCTGGCCGATCAGTTCGCCGCGATCCACCACTGCCTCGATCACCGTCTCGCCCCGGCGGATCATGCGCACCGTGCGCTCGACCTTGGTGGTGAACACCGGGTGCAGGACCTGGCCATTGACCACCGCAGCCGCCGGCGTCGCCGCCAGGGCCGCATCGTCCGGACCCGGGCCGGCGATCGCGGTCTCCCACTCGCCGCGTGCGAAGATCCCGCCCGCCGAAGCCGATTTCAGGGTCTGCTTGCGGCCGCCTTCGCCGTCGCGAACGCGCAGGCCAAAGCCCGCCTGGCGCAGGGCGTGATCGGCGGTGTCGAAATAGGTGGCGTCCAGCTGGCGAACGTCGCCCTCGCCGCCCCCCTCGCCACTCAGCAAGGTCAGAATCTCGTCGGCCGCCTCGGAGGCGATCAGGAATTTCAGCTCGATTTCTCGATCCATGTTCCCATCCTGGCCCTTGGCCCGGCCCCTGGCGCGCTGTTCGGCCGCTAAGGCCTATGGCGCGACGGCGGCGACTTGCCAAGCGGCATTGCGCGGTTCAAACGTGCGCGCCATGACGCAAATCAACGCCGCACAACCCCGTCACGACTGGACCCTGACCCAGGTCGAGGCCCTGTTCGATCAGCCCTTCATGGAGCTGGTGTTCCAGGCCGCTAACGTCCACCGCGCCGGATTTGATCCCTCTGAAGTGCAGCTTTCGCAGCTGTTGTCGGTCAAGACCGGCGGTTGCGCGGAAAACTGCGGCTACTGCAGCCAGTCCGCCCACTTCAAGACCGGCCTGAAGGCCGAGAAGCTGATGGACGCCGATGTCGTCATCGCCAAGGCCCGCGCGGCCCGCGACGGCGGCGCGCAACGCTTCTGCATGGGCGCGGCCTGGCGCGAACTGAAGGACCGTGACCTGCCCAAGCTGGCGGCGATGATCGGCGGCGTCAAAGCCCTGGGCCTGGAAACCTGCGCCACGCTTGGCATGCTGACGGCCGAGCAGGCCAAGTCGCTGAAGGACGCCGGCCTCGACTACTACAACCACAACCTCGACACCGGCCCGGAATACTATGCCGACGTGGTGACGACCCGCACCTATCAGGAGCGCCTCGACACCCTGGCCCATGTCCGCGACGCCGGCATGAGCACCTGCTGCGGCGGCATTGTCGGCATGGGCGAGACCCGCCGCGACCGCGCCAGCCTGCTGCACCAGTTGGCCACCCTGCCCAGCCATCCCGACAGCCTGCCGATCAACGGCCTGGTGCCGGTCAGCGGCACGCCGCTGGGTGACCGGATCCTGAAGGACGGCGACAAGGCCATCGACGCCATCGAATTTGTCCGCACCATCGCCGTGGCCCGCATCGTCTGCCCCCGGTCCATGGTCCGCCTGTCGGCCGGCCGCGACGAGATGAGCCGCGAGCTGCAGGCTTTGTGCTTCCTGGCCGGCGCCAACTCGATCTTCGTCGGCGGCAAGCTGCTGACCACGCCCCTGCCGGGCCAGGATGAGGACAGCGCCCTGTTCCAGGACCTGAACCTGCGCCCGATGGGCGTGCGCCAGCCGGCGCAGGCCGTGGCGGCGGAGTAGCCGCGGACACGGCTTTTCAGCCTCACGCGACTGCTCGCTGAGTTTAGTGGGGAGGCGCGAAGCGGCCGGGGCGACCCCGGATGACCGTGATGTGTTATGTGCGTTTCGGCTCGACCTGTCCGCTTCGCAGAAGCTGTTCTTGCGTGAGGATTGGGCCAAGCGAGCGTCTTTCAGCTCTGATACCCAAGAGCCCCCGTACGGGCGCGCACCAAGGTCGATCGGCTAACCGTCTCGACCCCCGACGATGCGCGATAGGCGGGTTTACGATCCCTCGCCCTGTTGCTCCGCGCTGTTCCTCCGACGAGCCCTCCGGTGGTCCCGGATCTATCCAACGAACAGACCACCTTCGTCCTCGCCGCGTGACCGCGCGGCCCCGCTCAGCTCCATCCCCATCGCCGCTGTTGGGCCGGATCCAGGCGCCTCCCCCTGCGACAGGGACAGCTTCAAGAATACGGGAGGTTTGAGCTCCGAGGATTGGCGCGATCAACTATTTTACAAGCGGTTGATTTCGTTGAGGTCGGCTTTGGAAAGAACGGGGATTGAGCGCGCCCAATCCCCATTTCCCGACCCTCTCCCAGAGGGAGAGGAGGGACCCGCGCCGCAGGCGTGGGAGGTGAGGGGTTACGGCGTCAGACGGCGTGCCGGCACTCCGGCTATCAGCGTAACCCCTCAACCTCCCACCGCTACGCGGCGGGCCCCTCCTTCTCCCTCTGGGAGAAGGGTTCGATCAAGCTCCCCCCTCCCTTCCGGGAGAAGACCTGTGCCCCTAAAGCCTCTTCAGAACCGCGTCGCCCATCTCGACCGTCGAGAGCGAACCGCCCAGGTCGCGGGTGCGCGCCCCGCCGTCCAGGGCCGCCTTGACGGCGCCCAGCAGGGCGTCGGCGGCGTCCGTCTGGCCCAGCGACCAGCGCAGGGCCATTTCGAACGACAGGATGGCGGCCAGCGGATTGGCCACGCCCTGGCCGGCGATGTCGGGGGCCGAGCCATGGATCGGTTCGTACAGGCCCGGCTTGCCCGCCGCGCCCAGCGCCGCCGAAGGCAGCATGCCCAGCGAGCCGGTCAGCATGGCGGCGGCGTCCGACAGGATGTCGCCAAACAGGTTGTCGGTGACGATGACGTCGAACTGCTTGGGCGCCCGGACCAGCTGCATGGCGCAGTTGTCGGCCAGGATGTGCTCCAGCTGGACATCGGCATAGTCGCGGGCGTGCAGCTCGGTGACGACCTGCTTCCACAGCAGGCCAGACTCCATGACGTTGGACTTCTCGGCCGAGGCCACGCGATTGGTCCGGCCCCGGGCCAGCTCGAAGGCGACGCGGGCGACGCGCTCGATCTCGGCGGTCGTATAGACCTGGGTGTCGACGCCGCGCTTCTGGCCATTGCCCAGGTCCTCGATGCCGCGCGGTTCGCCGAAATAGACGCCGCCAGTCAGTTCACGGACGAACATGATGTCAAGGCCCGAGACCAGCTCGCGCTTGAGGCTGGAGGCGTCGGCCAGGGCTTCGAAACAGTAGGCGGGGCGCAGGTTGGCATAGACGTCCATCGCCTTACGCAGGTTCAGAAGGCCGGCTTCCGGGCGGAGGTGACGCGGGGCGTCCTTCCACTTGGGACCGCCGACGGCGCCCATCAGCACCGCGTCGCTGGCCAGGGCCCGCTCGCGCACTTCGTCGGTCAGGGGCGTTCCGTGGGCGTCATAGCTGGCGCCGCCATAGATGGCTTCCTCGACCTTTAGGTCCGGCGTCAGGGCGGCGGCCACGCGGCGGACCTGGGCGGTGACTTCGGGACCGATGCCGTCGCCCGGCAGGAGGAGAAGCGTGGACATGGAGGGCTCTCTTCAGATTTCGCGGTAGGCGGAAACGTCGAATGACGACATGCGGCGCTCGCCCAGACCCAGCTCCGGCCAGCAGGCGCGCCAGGCGGCCATGTGCGGGCTGGCGCGGTGGAAGGCCAGGGCGTCTTCGTCGACGAAATGCTCATAGACCCGGATCAGGCCCGGATCGAGCGGATCCTCGGTCAGGGCGTAGTCCAGGCAGCCCGGCTCGGCCCGGCTGCCCTCGACCTGAGCGCGCAGGTGCGGCCGCAGGTCGGCCAGGCGTTCGGGCGGGAGGCGGACGGTGCCGGCGAGGATGATGGTCATGGATTCAGTCTCAAAAAAGGTTGTCATCCCGGACAAGGCCCGCAGGGCCGCCGATCCGGGACCGACCTGGAACGCGGCGCTCAGGCGTCGGTCCCGGATCGGCGGCCCTGCGGGCCTTGTCCGGGATGACAGCCCTTACGGCTACACTTCCAGCCAGGGCTCGCTGATCGCCCGCTTGCTCTCATAGAGATCGATGTCAGCCCCGTGCATCATCGTCTCGCCGATGAAGTCCAGGCCGCGCAGCATCTTGTCCTTGCGCACCGGATCGATCTGGAAGGCAAAGGTCTTGCCCGAGGGCGAGATCACCGTCTGGGCTTCCAGGTCGATGCTGACCATGTGGTTGCCGCCCTTGGCCTCGTCCATCAGGACGGCGATTTCCTCGGGCGCCAGCACCACCGGCAGCAGGCCGTTGTTGAAGCAGTTGTTGTTGAAGATGTCGGCGAAGCTGGTCGAGATCACGGCCATGATCCCGAAGTCCATCAGGGCCCAGGGGGCGTGCTCGCGCGACGATCCGCAGCCGAAATTGTCACCGGCGATCATCACGCTGGCGCCCTTGTACTCCGGCCGATTGAGCACGAAGTCGCTGATCTCGTTCCCCTCGCCGTCGAAGCGGAAGTCGTAGAACAGGCCCTTGGCCAGCCCTTCGCGTTCCACGGTCTTGAGGAACTGCTTGGGGATGATCTGGTCGGTGTCGATATTGGCCAGCGACAGCGGAACGGCGCGGCCGTCGAGGCGGGTGAAGGCCTGCATCAGACGGTCTCCTCAAGGAAGGTGCGCACATCCACTAGATGCCCGGCGATCGCCGCCGCCGCCGCCATGGCGGGGGAGACCAGATGGGTGCGGCCGGCGCGGCCCTGGCGGCCTTCGAAATTGCGGTTGCTGGTCGAGGCGCAGCGCTCGCCCGGCTGCAGCTTGTCGGGGTTCATGGCCAGGCACATCGAGCAGCCCGGTTCGCGCCAGTCAAAGCCCGCGGCCTTGAAGATGGCGTCCAGGCCTTCTTCTTCCGCTTGTTCCTTCACCAGGCCAGAGCCCGGCACGACCATGGCCGTGACGTGGTCGGCGACCAGCCGGCCGTGCAGAAAGGCTTCCTGCACCACGGCGGCGGCGGCGCGCATGTCCTCGATCCGGCTGTTGGTGCACGAGCCGATGAAGACGCGGTCGATGCGCGCCTCACTGATCGGCTGGCCGGCGGTGAGGCCCATATAGTCCAGGGCCCGGTGGGCGGCGGCGCGCTTGTCGGGGGTGGCGAAGCTTTCCGGATCGGGCACGTTGCCGGTCACCGGGATGACGTCCTCGGGACTGGTGCCCCAGGTGACCATCGGGACCAGGGTCGAGGCGTCGATCGTCACGGTGCGGTCGAACACCGCGTCCTGATCGCTGAAGAAGGTCTTCCAGTGGCTCTTGGCCATGTCCCAGGCCGCGCCCTTGGGGGCGGCGGGCTTGCCCTGGATATAGGCGTAGGTCTTGTCGTCCGGCGCGATCAGGCCGGCCTTGGCCCCGCCCTCGATGGTGAGGTTGCACAGGGTCATGCGGCCTTCCATCGACAGGGCCGAAATGGCCTCGCCGGCGAACTCGATGACATAGCCGGTGCCGCCGGCGGTGCCGATCTCGCCGATCACGGCCAGGGCGATGTCCTTGCCGGTGACGCCGGGACCCAGCTGGCCGTCGACGCGGACCAGCATGTTGCTGGACTTCTTCTGGCGCAGGGTCTGGGTGGCCAGGACGTGCTCGACTTCCGACGTGCCGATGCCGTGGGCCAGGGCCCCGAAGGCGCCGTGGGTCGAGGTATGGCTGTCGCCGCAGACGATGGTCATGCCCGGCTGGGTGCGGCCCTGCTCGGGCCCGACCACATGGACGATGCCGTTGCGGATGTCGCCCATCGGGAAGAACTCGATGCCGTTGTCCTTGACGTTGCGGGCCAGGGTCTGCAGCTGAAGGCGGGCCTCTTCGTCGGCGACAGCGTCGACCCCCAGGGCCTGGCCCTCGGTGGGGATATTGTGATCGGCCACCGCCAGGGTGCGGTCGGGACGGCGCACCTTGCGACCGGCCGCGCGCAGGCCGGCGAAGGCCTGCGGGGTGGTCACCTCGTGGATCAGGTGCAGGTCGATATAGAGGATCGCTTCACCATCAGCCTCGCTGACGACGTGAGCGTCCCAGATCTTGTCGTAAAGGGTTTTGCCGGACATGGCGGGGATATAGGGCGGATCATGCGTGAAAATCCAGTCCCGGGCCGGGCCGGCGACAATTTCTTGCCGGGCGTGGCCGACTGGCGACTTCGCTGAACAAGAAAGGGCGCGCCCCGCTCGCGTGAGACATGGGAGCGCGCCCTGTTGTCATTTGGTTTCGAGACCTGAGGTCCTTGAAACCGGCCACACCCTGGAAGGGAGCGGTCTGAAACCCCGTCGCCGAGGCGGTGGGGGTGACACGACGGTCAGCCCAAAGACGGGTTCTGTCAAGAAGCGTGCGACCGCACTAAAGAGCGATCTCGCCCAGATGGGTCGAGACCGGACAAGAAAACGCGGCAAAGAAAAAGGCCCCGGCGTTTCCACCGGGGCCTCGTTCAGTTCGCAGGAAGGGCAGCCTATTCGGCGGCGCCCTTTTCCTTGCGGATCGTCTGGCGTTCGGCGATGCGGGCCGACTTACCGCGACGGTCGCGCAGATAGTAAAGCTTGGCGCGACGGACGACGCCGCGACGCTTGACTTCGATGCTTTCGATGTTGGGCGACAGCAGCGGGAACAGACGCTCCACGCCTTCGCCGAACGAGATCTTGCGGACGGTGAAGCTCTCGTGGATGCCGGCGCCCGAGCGGGCGATGCAGACGCCCTCATAGGCCTGAACGCGTTCGCGCTCGCCTTCCTTGATCTTCACGTTGACGCGCAGGGTGTCGCCGGCCTGGAAGTCGGGGATCGCCCGGACGGCCAGCAGACGCGCAGATTCTTCCTGCTCGAGTTGCTTGATGATGTTGATAGCCATGTTTCAGTCTCCTTTGGGCTTACCCTTTTTCGGGCCGCCTTTTGCCTGTTGATTGGCGAGATACGCTTCCCAAAGATCGGGCCGCCGCTCGCGTGTCGTCTCTTCACGCATACTGTTGCGCCACTGGTTGATCCGCTTGTGATCGCCAGACAGCAGCACCTCGGGGATATCCAGTCCTTCGAACGTCCGCGGTCGCGTGTACTGCGGATGCTCGAGGAGGCCGTCCTCGAAGCTTTCTTCCAGCGTGCTCTCGATGTTCCCCAGAACCCCCGGGGCAAGTCGAACGCACGCCTCGATCACGACCATCGCCGCCGCCTCGCCACCGGCGAGCACCGCGTCTCCGACCGAGACCTCCTCGAACCCCCGGGCGTCGAGCACCCGCTGGTCCACCCCCTCGAAACGGCCGCACAGGACGATGATCCCGGGCGCCTCGCTCCATTGCCGAACACGCGCCTGGGTCAGGGGCCGACCCCGGGCGCTCATGTACAAAAGCGGCCGCCCACCGACCTCCACGCTGTCCAGCGCGGCGGCGATGACGTCCGCTTTGAGTACCGCTCCCGCGCCGCCACCCGCAGGGGTGTCGTCGAGGAAGCCGCGCTTATCCTTGGAAAAGGGCCGAATGTCCAGTGTTTCCAATCGCCACAGGTCTTCTTCCTTCCAGGCGGTCCCGATCATCGAGACGCCGAGCGGACCGGGAAAGGCCTCGGGGAACATGGTCATGACGGTGGCGGTGAACGGCATGGGCGCTGTTTAGCGCCCGGCGAAGCGCTTGTCGAAGCTGACCTGGGCCAGGGCCGGTTCAGTGTTGGCGGATTGTACACGAAGATCGGGGCATAGGAGACCTTGTCAATCGGTCGGGATAATCGCCATGAGCGGTCCACGCTGTCTTCTCCCGTCGCCGCGCGACGCCCTTCGCCGGCTCGGCCGTCGCCTGCGGGCCAGCCAAAGCGGCGCGGTCGCGGTGCAGTTCGCCTTTCTGGCCCTGCCGATCGCCCTGCTTGGCTTTGGCCTGCTGGACATGAACAGGGTGAGTATCCAACGCCGGCAGTTGCAAGACGCTCTGGATGCCTCGACCCTTTTCGCCGCCCGGGCCAACGCCACCACCGACGCCCAGATCGACACCATCGGCGACGCCGCCTTTGCGGCGGAGATTGCCGGGCTTGGCATCACCGTTGCCGCCAGCGACTCGACCTTCAAGGGCGGCGCGGACAATTCGGTCATCGGCACGGTGAAGTCCGACCTGAAGCCGATCATCGCCAATCTCTGGACCAATGCCGACGTCTCCGTAACGGCGCAGACGACGGTGAAGCGGGGCCAGGACGCGCCGGTCGAACTGGTCATGGTGCTGGACACCACCGGCTCAATGGCCGGCGCCAAGCTGACGACCCTGAAAACCGCCGCGACCTCTTTGGTCGACAAGCTCACGGCCGATAGCGCCGCCAATGTGAAGATCGGCGTCGTGCCGTTCGGCCAGTACGTCAATGTCGGCATCGCCAACCGCAACCAGAGCTGGATCAACGTTCCGGCCGACTACACCACGACGACCACCACCAAGGGCAAGTGCACGACGGTCTCCACCAAGACCACCTGCCAGACCCAGACCTATGCCTGCACCAAATACAGCGACGGCGTGCCCTACTCCTCAACCTGCAGCCGGTCGATCAATTGCGTCACGACGCCGATCACGCCGGTGACCACCTGTACGGCTGACAAGGTGACCACCAACACCTTCAAGTTCCTCGGCTGCGTCGGCTCGCCCGCCTATCCCAAGAACGTCAATGATACCGACCCGCTGCGGGTCTATCCCGGCTTCATGAACCTGAGCTGCGCGACGCCCTTCACGCGCCTGACCAGCACGGTGTCGACGGTCAAGGCGGCGATCACGGCGCTGACGGCCACCGGCGACACCTATATTCCGTCCGGCCTGGCCTGGGGCTTCAACATGCTGTCCCCGGCCCAGCCCCTGACGGACGCCGCCGCCTATGACAGCACGGGTCTGAACCGCAAGCCGCGCAAGGCCCTGGTGCTAATGACGGACGGCGCAAACTCCAAGCTGATGAACGCCGGCAACGGGCGACACGACGTCTCGCCGTCGCCCAACCCCAGCAGCCCGGCAACCCAGGCCAACACCTACACGGCTGAACTCTGCGCCAACATCAAGGCCCAGAAAATCGAGGTTTTCACCGTTGCCTTCAATGTCACCGATACCGGCATCAAGAATATCTTGAAAACCTGCGCCACCGATGAAAGCCACTATTTCGACGCCACAGACACCGCAAATCTTCTGAAGGCCTTCCAGGACATCGCCGACGCCCTGCGTAGTCTTTACATTGCAAAATAGAATGATTGCGGAAACCACAAGACCAGCCCCCGGCGCGTGCGGCGGCTCCACTTCAGGAGCCGCAGGGGATGCGCGCGACAGCCAGGCGGCTTTCCAGGTCACCATCAAAATTTGCCAACCGTTCACCAGTTTAACCCAATTTGGGTAACACGTAGCAGGATGGCCTCAGTGCTCCATTTCCGAAAGCGCGCCTCGGCCGGCCTTTTCAAGCGCTTGCGCGGCGACGAGCGCGGGGCGGTGGCCGTGCAGTTCGCCTTTCTGGCCCTGCCGATCTCCATCCTGGCCTTTGGCCTGCTGGACATGAACCGGCTCAGCGTTCAGCGCCGCCAGCTGCAGGACGCCCTGGACGCCGCCACCCTGATGGCCGCCCGCTCAACGGCGACCACCAATTCGGGACTCGATACGGTCGGCGATGCGGCCTTCGCCGCCGAGATGGCCGGCCTGGGCCTGACCCTGACGACCGCCAACACCACCTTCGTGTCCGGAACAGGCAACAAGGTGATCGGCTCGGCGTCCGTGACCGTCACGCCGATCATCTCCAACCTGTGGACCAACGGCAATTCGACCGTCACCGCCAGCTCCGAAGTGCTGCGCTCGGTCAACAAGCTGGAAGTGGCCCTGGTGCTCGATAACACCGGCTCGATGGACTATGACCTGGGCTCGGGCGGCAAGAAGATCGACGCTCTGATCGACGCGTCCAAGGACCTGGTCGACACCCTCTACGCCGCCGCCGCCCGCGCCTCGGAGACCGATGCGGTCAAGATCGCGGTCGTGCCGTTCTCGATGACCGTCAATGTCGGCTCGACCTATTCGTCAGCCAACTGGATCACCGGGACGATGCCGGACCAGGCCTATTACGGTCCGGACGTCTTCGCGACCTCGCAGAACCGCTTCACCATGATGACCCAGACGGGGACCACCTGGGCGGGCTGTGTCGAGAGCCGGCCCCATCCGTATGACATCACCGACGACGCGCCGAGCCCCTCGACGCCGGCCTCGATGTTCATCCCGTTCTTCGCGCCCGACGAGCCCGACGACAACACGGTGAAGTACCCGTCATCGTCGTCGAAATATCGCGACTCCCGCGTCAGGAACAACGGTGAGATCTACAACAACTGGATCACCGACGACAAAACCAGTTCAACCGACTGGTTCACGCGCCAGGGCGAAGTCGCCAAGTACGCCACCGGCAACAAGTCAAAGGTGATCAGCCAGGCCAAGACCGGCACAGACTACGGCCCCAACGACGGCTGCGGGATCGCCAGCGTCCTGCGGATGACCAATGTGCGCACCAGCGCCGGGGCCACGACGGTCAAGGACAAGCTCGACGACATGGTCGCCACCGGCAACACCAATGTCGCCATGGGCATGGTCTGGGGTTGGCACATGGTATCGCCCAACGCCCCGTTCGCCGACGGCTCGGCCTATGGAACCAAGAATGTCAGCAAGGTCATCGTCCTGCTCACCGACGGCGACAACGTCATGAGCGAGACCGGCAACCCCAATGACTCGACCTATAGCGGCTATGGCTATGTCTGGCAGAAGCGGCTGAAGAACGCCTCGAACGTCTCGCTCGACACCGGGGCCAGCGGAGCCGATCGCCGCGACGCCATGGACAGTCGCCAGACCAAGACCTGCGCTGCGGCCAAGGCCAAGGGCGTGATCATCTACAGCATCGGCGTGGGAGTTTCGGACCACTCCAAGGTCGTGCTGCAGGGCTGCGCCTCCACCAGCGACAAGTATTATGACGTCACGAACGCCGACCAGCTGACCGCCGTGTTCGACGCCATCGCCGGCTCGATCCAGAACCTGCGCATCTCGAAGTAGGGGCGGCGCTCTCCTCCCGAAGGAGGAGAGGACGGCAACTAGGCCAGCTTGATCTCGCGCAGCCGCTGCTGGAGGAACTCATCAGCGGTGATCGACTCCGGATAGCGGTCCGGGTTTTCCGGCGTGATGCAGCCGGGCAGGGTCTTGATCTCGTAGTCCGACGCGAAGTGCAGGAAAAACGGCGTCGAGTAGCGCGGGATGTGACGGCGCTCGGGCGGCGGGTTCTGCACGCGGTGGATCGTCGAGGGCAGGACGTGGTTGGTCAGGCGTTCCAGCATGTCCCCGATATTGACGACGATGCAGCCCGGCGGCGGATTGATCGGCAGCCAGTCGCCGTTGCGGTCCAGCAGCTCCAGACCGCCCTCCTCGGCGCCCATCAGCAGGGTGATGGTGTTGATGTCGCCGTGCGCGCCGGCCCGCACGCCCGTGGCGTCGATCGGGATCGGCGGATAGTGCAGCAGGCGCAGGACGCTGTTGCCGTTCTCGATGGTGGGCTTGAAGAAGCTTCTGTCCAGCTTCAGATAGACGGCGATCGCCTCCAGCACCTTGCCGCCCATGGCGTCCAGCGCGTTGTAGAACCACGACACGTCATGCTTGAAGGCCGGGATCTCGGCCGGCCAGACATTGTCGGCCATGGTGGCGCGGAACCGGTGGCCGGCCGGCAGGTCGCGGCCCATGTGCCAGAATTCCTTCAGGTCATGGTGGGTGGCGCCCTTGGCGGTCTCGACGCCGAACGGGATATAGCCCCGCGCGCCACCCTTGATGCCGGCATAGTGCGTCTTAATGTCGACCGGCAGGGCGAAAAAGGCCTTGGCGTCCGAGAGGGCCGCGTCGATGCGGGCCTGATCCAGATCATACTCCGACAGCACGGCGAAACCGTAGCGCTCGAACGAGGCGCCCAGAGCCTGGGAGAAGCCCTCGAAGTCCTTGCTGTAGAGCGTGAAGGAGACCGGTTCGATCGCGGACGTGGACACAGGGCTAAACCTTGGAAATTAGTAAGTCGGGGCTTACTACACCGGGAAACGTCCGGAACGAAGACCCGTTCATCGTCGGGTCATGTCGCAGGATGGAACTTGACCATGAGCGAGGCGTTTGCGTTCTCGATGATCAAGCGTGAGCACACGCACCGGACCTGAACACGGAAGACCACGGCCATGATGATGAAGAAGACTGCGCTTGTTGCGCTGCTGATGGGCGCAGCCGCCCTGACCGCCTGCACCACCACCGACCCCTACACCGGCATGCCGGTGCGCAACAACACCGGCACGGGCGTGCTGAGCGGGGCCGGGGTCGGCGCGGTGCTGGGCTATCTGACCAACACCAATTCGGGCGAGCAGGGTCGCAAGAACGCCCTGATCGGCGCAGGCATCGGCGCCCTGGCCGGCGGCGCGGTCGGCAACTATATGGACCGTCAGCAGGCTGACTTCCGCCGCAGCCTGGAAGGTTCGGGCGTGATGATCCGCCGCAACGGCGACCAGATCGTTCTGGTCATGCCCAGCGACGTGACCTTCGCCGTTGACCAGTCGGACGTGCAGCCGCAGTTCACCCGCGTGCTCGACGACGTCGCCCGCACCCTGAACGCCTATCCCCAGACCACCATCGACGTCGTCGGCCACGCCGACAGCAGCGGCCCTGACGCCTATAACCAGACCCTGTCGGAGCGCCGGGCCAGCTCGGTGGCCAGCTATCTGGTCGGCGCCGGCCGGGTTCTGGGCGACCGCGTTTTCGTGGCCGGCATGGGAGAACGCCAGCCGATCGCCGACAACGGCACCGCCGAGGGCCGCAGCCAGAACCGCCGGGTCGAGATCGTTCTGCGCCCGATCACGTAGTCGTTTGCCGAGAGGCTGCTCCCCCTCTGGGGGAGCTGTCGCGAAGCGACTGAGGGGGCTAATGCGGCCTGTGCCGTGATGGCCCCCTCCGGCCCTCTGGGCCACCTCCCCCAGAGGGGGAGGATCTTGCGGCCCTACTCCGCCCCTTCTTTCTCCGCCCGCTCGCGTAGTTCCTGCTCCAGACTGGCCGTATCCCACGCTCCGCCGGCGTCGCCCGGACGCAGGCGCGACAGGTCGGCGGCCAGCAGGCGATCCATCGTCTGGGCGGCGTCGCGCGAGGCCAGGATATAGGCCTCTTCCTGACCCCACATCGGACGCAGCTCCTCGAAGGTGCGCCGGTCGTGATGGCGGAAGAACGAGGCGGCGCGATGCGCGCGGTGGGCGCGGAAACCCAGCTTCTGCAAGGCGGTCTGGCCCAGGGCCAGGGCGGACTCGAAGGTCTCGCGCTCGACCGCGTCGGCGCCGTTGGCCAGCAGATCATAGGCATGACGCCGGTCCCAGGCCCGGGCCAGGATCACCAGGTCGGGAAAGGCCTTGCGAGCGGTCTCGACCAGTTCGACCGTCTTTTCCCGATCATCCAGGGCCACGATCAGCATCCGGGCCCGTTCGATGCCTGCCGCGCGCAACAGGTCCATGCGGGTGGCGTCGCCATAGTGCACCCGGCGGCCGAAGCGGCGCAACAGGTCGATCTGCTCGATATCGCTGTCCAGAACCGTCGAGCGGAAGCCGTTGGCAGTCAGCAGGCGGCCGGTGATCTGACCGAACCGTCCGAAACCGGCGATGATGATGTCGGGCTCGCCGTCGTCGAAATCGCCCGTATCGGGCGTGACATCGGCGATGGCCGCGTCCATGGCGTCGGCGACCCGCTCATACAGAATCATGGCCAGCGGCGTCAGGGCCATGGAAACGGCCACGGCGGCGGTGAGCAGGGCCGCCAGTGTGGCGCCGATCACGCCGGCCCCGACCGTGAAGGTCAGCAGCACGAAAGCGAATTCCCCGCCCTGGGCCAGGGCCGTGGCCACAGCAGCGGCGCCGCGCAGGGGCGCGCCAAACAGCCGGGCCAGACCCAGCATGACCAGGAACTTCAGCACCATCAGGCCCAGCACCAGGCCCGCCAGGGTCAGCGGCTGGCTGGCGATCAGCGGAAGGTCGACGCCCGCGCCCACGGTGATGAAGAACAGGCCCAGGAGCAGACCCCGGAAGGGCTCGATATCCGTCTCAAGCTCGCGCCGGAACTCGCTTTCGGCCAGCACCACCCCGGCCAGGAAGGCGCCCAGCGCCGGCGACAGTCCGACCATCTGCATCAGGCTGGCCACCCCGACCACGATCAGCAAGGCCGAGGCGGTGAAGATCTCGCGCAGGCGGGCCTTGGCGATGAAGCGGAACAGCGGCCGAACCAGATAGCGCCCGCCGCCGACCACGGCGCCGACAGCGGCAAGGACAGACAGGCCCTGGGCCCAGATCGGCAGATGCGAGACCAGGCTGGCGGCATGGCCGCCGGCGTCGCCATGCACAGGCGGCGCGATGGTGGCCAGCAGCGGCAGCAAGGCGAACATCGGGATCACCGCCAGGTCCTGCAGGAGCAGGATCCCGAAGGCGGCGCGACCGACCGGCCCTTGCCTCAGGCCCTTTTCGTCCAGGGTCTGGAGCACGATGGCGGTCGACGACATGGCCAGCACCATGCCGACCGCCAGGGCCGTCTGCCAGGGCAGGCCCAGCAGCATCGAGACGCCGGCGATGGCCGCCGAGGTGACCACCACCTGCGCGCCGCCGAAGCCGAAGATCGCCTTGCGCATGTCCCACAGGGTGGAGGGCTGAACCTCCAGTCCGATCAGGAACAGCAGGATGACGACGCCGAACTCGGCGAACTGCATCACGTCGGCCTGGGCGCCGATCAGGGACAGGGCGTGGGGGCCGATGATGACGCCGGCGATCAGATAGCCCAGCACCGAGCCCAGCCCCAGCCGTTTGGCGATGGGCACCGAGATCACGGCCGCGCCGAGATAGAACAGGGTCTGGGTGAGGAAGGATTGCATGGCTCAGACCTCCAGTGTCTTCGGGAGAAGCGAGGCGATCCGCGCCTTGTAGCGCTCGGCCTCGGCCTTCAGCGCCGCGTCGTCCTTGACCGCCGCGCCATGCACGACGAAGGGCGTCTCCCAGACCATGCCGCACAGGTGGGCGGTCTGTTCCAGCGGCCTGAGGAACTCGTCCATCGTGAAGCGATTATAGCCCTGGGCGTGATAGGCCTTGGCGCTGGCCCCCGTTGTGCAGGCGACGAACAGACGCTTGCCGACCAGGGCCGCCCCGTCCTCGCCATAGGCAAAGCCGTGCAGCCAGACCAGGTCCAGCCACTCCTTCAGCAGGGCCGGCGTCGAATACCAGTACAGCGGGAACTGCAGGGCGATCACGTCATGGGCCACCAGCGAAGCCTGTTCGGTCTCGATATCGATCGCGAAATCGGGATAGGTCTCATAGAGGTCGCGATAGCTGACGCCGGAAAGACCCTTGGCAGCCTTGGCCAAGGCCCGATTGGCGCGAGACCGTTCAAGCGCGGGATGGGCCAGAACCAGCAGCACACCAGAGGTGGCGGGCGCAGCGGCGGCGGTGCTAGCCTCGGCCCGGGTTTCGTGAGCGTTCAAGCGGCGTCTCCCGGTGTCGGATTTTTATTCATCAAGGGTTGAATTTCTTTGGTCGCCGGGCGAGACCCTTCGCCAAACATCGGCATGCCAAAGGCTGGTGACGGAGGATCCATGGTCGACAAGGTGCAGACAGATGCGGTCGAGGCCCTTTCAGGGCTGCTGTTCGACGGCATGACCATCATGGCCGGAGGCTTTGGGCTCTGCGGCATTCCGGAAAACCTGATCGCGGCGATCCGCGAGACGGGGGTCAAGGACCTCACGGTCGTCTCCAACAATTGCGGCGTCGACGGCTTTGGCCTGGGGATCCTGCTGGAGAACCGCCAGATCAAGAAGATGATCTCGTCCTATGTGGGGGAGAACAAGCTGTTCGAACAACTGTACCTCAGCGGCGAGCTGGAACTGGAGTTTAATCCGCAGGGCACCCTAGCCGAACGCATTCGCGCCGGCGGCGCGGGCATTCCGGCCTTCTTCACCAAGACCGGTGTCGGAACCCTGGTCGCCGAAGGCAAGGAAGTCCGCGAGTTTGACGGCGAGCTCTATGTGATGGAGCGCGGCCTGACCGCTGACCTGTCGATCGTCAAGGCCTGGAAGGCCGACGCCGAGGGCAACCTCGTCTATCGAAAGACCGCCCGCAATTTCAATCCGATGATGGCCACGGCCGGCAAGGCCACCGTCGTCGAGGTCGAGGACATCGTCGCCATCGGCGCGCTCGACAAGGACAACATCCACACCCCCGGCATCTATGTCGACCGGGTGGTGAAGGGCGCGACGTTCGAAAAGCGCATCGAGCGCGTCACTACGCGCCCCAGAGAACAAACGACCAAGGAAGCCGTCTGATGGCCTGGACCCGTGACGACATGGCCGCCCGCGCGGCGAAGGAACTGCGCGACGGCTTCTATGTGAACCTGGGCATCGGCATCCCGACCCTCGTGGCCAACTACATTCCCGAGGGTATGAGCGTCACGCTGCAGAGCGAGAACGGCATGCTGGGCATGGGCCCCTTCCCGTTCGAGGGCGAGGAAGACGCCGACCTGATCAATGCCGGCAAGCAGACGATCACCGAGCTGGACTCCAGCTCGTACTTCTCGTCAGCCGACAGCTTCGCCATGATCCGCGGCGGCCATATCGCCCTGTCGATCCTGGGCGGCATGCAGGTGTCGCAGACCGGCGACCTGGCCAACTGGATGGTGCCTGGAAAGATGGTCAAGGGCATGGGCGGGGCGATGGATCTGGTCGCCGGCGTCAAGCGCGTGGTGGTCGTGATGGACCACTGCGAGAAGTCGGGCGCGCCCAAGCTGCTCAAGGCCTGCTCGCTGCCGCTGACCGGCGCCGGCGTGGTGGATCTGCTGATCACCGAGCTGGGCGTTTTCGAGATCAATCGCGGCAAGACGCCCGTGCGGCTGATCGAACTGGCCCCCGGCGTTACGGTCGATGAGGTCAAGGCCAAGACCGAGGCGGCCTTCGAGGTCGCGATCTAGGGCATTTTCGAGCGAAGTGGATTCCGGTTCGCGAGAAGAAAATGCGTTAAAACAAAGAACTAGAGCTCCGGGCTGACGCAGTCAGGACGGAAAATGCTCTAGTCTGAAGGGCTGAATATTCACGAAGACTGACGCGGCGCGCATCGAAAGGTGCGCGCCGTTCGCGTTTTCTCGCCGCAACACGCAGCACAAACGAAAACGGCCTCCCGAAGGAGGCCGTTCTAGATCTTGGGTGCGGGGACAGGATTTGAACCTGTGACCTTCAGGTTATGAGCCTGACGAGCTACCGGGCTGCTCCACCCCGCGGCGAAGTTGGTAGTTGGTGATCGTGAGGTAGGGGGACTTTGAAGTACGACTTGATTGGCATCCTTTTAGCGGACCTGGCGGCGACCTACTCTCCCGCGCCTTGAGACGAAGTACCATTGGCCCAGGGGGACTTAACGACCGAGTTCGGAATGGGATCGGGTGGGGAACCCCCGGCATAGCCACCAGGTCAGCAAAAAGGATGCGTGCGGCGCTCCGAGGAGCACCGGTTATATCAAGTCGAAGAAGACATCGTATGTCTGAGCTCTACAAAGAGCATTTGCATAGGTTTGGCTGAAGAACGATCAAGCCTATCGAGCTATTAGTACCAGTAAGCTACACGCCTCACAGCGCTTCCACACCTGGCCTATCAACGTGGTGGTCTTCCACGGCTCTCAGCGAGACCTTGTTTTGAGGTTAGTTTCCCGCTTAGATGCTTTCAGCGGTTATCTAGTCCACACTTAGCTACCCTGCTGCACAGCTGGCGCCATGACAGGTCCACCAGAGGTGTGTCCATCCCGGTCCTCTCGTACTAGGGACAGATCCTCTCAAGTCTCGTACACCCACGGCAGATAGGGACCAAACTGTCTCACGACGTTCTGAACCCAGCTCACGTACCACTTTAATCGGCGAACAGCCGAACCCTTGGGACCTGCTCCAGCCCCAGGATGTGATGAGCCGACATCGAGGTGCCAAACTTTGCCGTCGATATGGACTCTTGGGCAAAATCAGCCTGTTATCCCTAGAGTACCTTTTATTCGTTGAGCGATGGCCCTTCCACGCAGGACCACCGGATCACTATGGCCGACTTTCGTCTCTGCTCGACTTGTCAGTCTCGCAGTCAGGCGGGCTTATGCCATTGCACTCGACGACCGATTTCCGACCGGTCTGAGCCCACCATCGCGCGCCTCCGTTACACTTTGGGAGGCGACCGCCCCAGTCAAACTGCCCGCCACGCCATGTCCCGGACCCGGATAACGGGCCGCGGTTAGACGTCAACAACAATAAGGGTGGTATTTCAAGGATGGCTCCACCGAGACTGGCGCCCCGGTTTCATAGCCTCCCACCTATCCTACACATGTTGTTGCTAACGCCAAGGCGAAGCTGCAGTAAAGGTTCATAGGGTCTTTCCGTCTGACCGCGGGAACCCCGCATCTTCACGGGGAATTCAATTTCGCTGAGCCCATGCTGGAGACAGTGGGGAAGTCGTTACGCCATTCGTGCAGGTCGGAACTTACCCGACAAGGAATTTCGCTACCTTAGGACCGTTATAGTTACGGCCGCCGTTTACCTGGGCTTCAGTTCGCTGCTTGCACAACTCCCTTTAACCTTCAGGCACCGGGCAGGCGTCAGACCCTATACGTCGCCTTACGGCTTCGCAGAGCCCTGTGTTTTTGATAAACAGTCGCTACCCCCTGGCCTGTGCCACTCTACTCTGGTTGCCCAAAGCAGAGTCACGCTTATCCCGAAGTTACGCGTGCAATTTGCCGAGTTCCTTCAGCATGGTTCTCTCAAGCGCCTTGGTATACTCTACCTGCCCACCTGTGTCGGTTTCGGGTACGGTCTCCGTTGGAGTTATTTCCAGGGACCTGTTCACTGCCCAGAACAATCCAATAAGCCCAGACAATTTACCAGATCCGTCACTTCCAACTGGTTCAGGAATATTCACCTGATTCCCATCGACTACGCCTTTCGGCCTCGCCTTAGGGGCCGACTAACCCTGCGCAGATTAGCTTTACGCAGGAACCCTTGGGCTTTCGGCGAGAGTGTCTCTCACACTCTTTATCGCTACTCATGTCAGCATTCTCACTTCCGATACCTCCAGCAAGGCTCACGCCTCACCTTCAACGGCTTACGGAACGCTCCGCTACCGCGTGCAGTAAACTGCACACCCATACCTTCGGCGTCTGGCTTGAGCCCCGTTACATTTTCCGCGCAGGTTCGCTTGACCAGTGAGCTGTTACGCTTTCTTTAAATGATGGCTGCTTCTAAGCCAACATCCTGGTTGTCAAAGCAAACCCACATCGTTTCCCACTTAGCCAGAACTTGGGGGCCTTAGATGATGGTTAGGGTTGTTTCCCTTTTCACGACGGACGTTAGCACCCGCCGTGTGTCTCCCGGATAGTTCTCTTGGGTATTCGGAGTTTGATTAGAATTGGTAGAGATCGCTCCCCCCGCATCCATTCAGTGCTCTACCCCCCAAGGAATACGTCCGAGGCACTACCTAAATAGTTTTCGCGGAGAACCAGCTATGTCCAGGTTTGATTGGCCTTTCACCCCTATCCACAAGTCATCCGAGAATTTTTCAACATTCA